>DASVEF010000265.1:0-11261 GCA_036380715.1 Thermoanaerobaculia bacterium
GGCGGGAAGGAGCCCGCGGGGAAGACGACGTCTCGCAACCCCGTCCGGAGTTTCTCGGCCGCCGTCCGGAACGCGCCCAGGAATTCACCGTAGGCCTGGTAGAGGTCGCGGCGGACTTTCCGGCTCGCCGCATGGAAGAGCGGAGCCGGTGACCTCTTGAGCTTCGCCGGCCGGTCGTGGCGTTTCAGGGCGCGGATCGCCTGGATGCCCAGCGCTGGTTTCCCCGAGGCCTCGCGTTCGGCCGCGGCGCGGGCCTCGATGCCGGCCACGAGCTCGGCGATGTTCTGCCGGTACTGCTCGGGTTCGAGGTGCTCCCAGCAGGGCAGCGGCGCGAGCTGCAGCGTGTACTCGGTGGCGAACTGGAGGCGGTGAAACGACTCGCCGCGCTGGCGGGCGGCGTACTCCTGGGTGCGGTTGAACCAGTGACCCACGAGGGGCTCGCCGTCGAGCAGGGCGCGCACGGCGCTGACGCCAGGCCAGTCCCTCAGGCTTTCTAGCAGACCCTCTTTGACCCCGTGACTCAAGACGTAGGCGAGACGTTCGATCTGGGCTTGGAGCTCGTCGCTGATCGGGATGGCCTGGAAGCGGCGGGACCAGAACTTCTCCCGCCAATCGGCTAGGCGGCCGGCCTCGCGGGCGAGGTTGGAATTAAAGTGATTCATGAAGGAAGAGAGCTGCTGGGTGTCTTTCACCCGCAGCAGAAGGTGATAGTGGCCAGAGGCAAAGGCGAAGGCGACGAGGTCGACGGGGTAGAGCTCCTGGGCGCGGCCGAGGGCGCCGAGGATGAGGTCGTTGAGCTCCGCAGAAGGAGCGAGCAGGAAGCGGCCGTGGACGGTGCGGGTGGTGACCTCCACGAGACGGCTCCCCTCCGGGGGCATGTAGCGCAGTCTTCTTGCCATGCCCCATAGAAGACGTAAAACAGATCGCCAATCTCGCACACTTTTTTCGGGTCGCCTCGATCGGCACCCCTCCGCGAAGAGGCTGGCTCCTCGATCGGGCACCCCTCCGCGAAGAGGCCGGCTCCTCGGATCGGGCTCCTCGGATCGGTTCCTCGGATCCGGCAGTGGGCATCGTCCATGCAACTCTTAGTCAATGGTGATAGGCGTGCGGCCGATCCCCAGATGAGTATCCTTTCCAAGCCATGGAGGATTAAGACGATGAGAATGAAGGCGACTTTGCTTCTGGGATCCGGCATTTTAATCTTCTTCGGGGTGCCCGCCGTCGGGGTCCCCTTGGAGGCTCCGGTTCCCGCCCCCGCAGCTCTGGAGGAAGTGTGCACCCCGAGTGCCACCGCCGAAGGAGCGGCTTCGACAGGAAATCCCCTCCCTTCCTCTCCTCTGGACGATGTGATCCTGCAGGAAGCCGGCTGCTGCGCGCAGGCCCTTCAAAATTGCAACGAAAGGTGCGGCCCGTGCGGCAAGCTGGCCTTCGCCTGCACACCTCCACAACCCCCGGTTATCACCTGTGTAGGGGTATGCGAATGTAGGATCTGTAAAGACTAGGAGATCTGGCCGCACGCCACTCCGGCTCCAACCGATCTTGCCACGCGGGAGACTCCCCGCACCCGGTGGACAGAGGACTATCTTGGCGAAGCTGTCATGATGCAGAAGGACCCCGCTATCCCGAGCTAACCGCGCGGCTGATCGAGGAGTTCCTCGACTCCCGGTGACGATTGCGTGTAGACCGAGGTAGGCCGAAAGTCGAGCTTCCGGGAGGTGCCGCTCCTCCTCCGAACTCGCCCTTCGGGTGATTGACACCTCAGAGCGCCCCAGAGATGATGGAGGCCACGAGGGGAGGGGGGTTACGTCATGTTCCGCAAGATCCTGGTTCCGGTCGACTTCACCGAGAAGAACGAGGCGGCGCTCCAGGCCGCGATCCAGACCGCGTCTCATCGCGACAAGGAGCAGGAGGGCGAGGTCACGCTCCTGCACGTCATCGAGACCATCGAGCACATCGGCTTCGAAGAGATGGCCGACTTCTACCGCGGTCTGGAGACCCGGGCCGCCGCGAAGCTCTTCGTCCTGGAGGAGCGCTTTCGGGAGGCGGGCGTCCCTATCCGCAACGAGATCCTCTACGGCAAGAGGGCCGAGACGATCGTGCGCTTCGCCGAGGACCGGGAGATGGACCTGATCGTCCTCTCCTCCCACAAAGTCGACCGCGACCACCCGGCCCTCGGCTGGGGCACGATCAGCTACCGCATCGCCATCGTGGCGAGGTGCCCGGTGCTGCTCGTGAAGTAGCGCGCGGCCTTACCCGCCCTCCTTCATCCGTTTGATCTTCTCGGCCATCTTGCGGGCGTGCTCGGCCTGGCCGGGGTCGGGAGTGGTCGCGGCCAGCTCTTCGAAGATCTTCAGGGCTTCGTCGTCCCTGAGCCGGTCCATCAGCTTGATCGCCTCGTTCCAGCGGTCGACGTAGTGGTTGTAGGCGATGACGCGCCGGACCTCCTTGAGACGGTCCTCCACCTCCTGGCGCTGCTGCGGGCTCGCCTGCGGGAGGATCTGCTCCAGGATGAGGGCGGCCTCTTGCAGCTTGCGTTTGCCCACCAGCTCCTCGGCTTCCCACCGCCCCTCCTGCACGAAAGCCTTTTGCGCCTGCCGGACCTGCTCGGGATCGGCCTGGACGGCGACCACCCGGTCCATCAATTCGCGGGCCTTCTCCCGCTGTCCGGTCCGCGCGTAGGCGAGCATCAGGTTATAGGCGACCTCGAGCTGGGACGGGAGGAGGCGGTGAGCGGTCTCGAAGAGCCGGACCGCCTCCGGCGGCATGGGGTGCTCCTGGCCGCGGACCCAGGCCAGCCGCGCCCAGCCCTCCCCGAGCTCGGGGCTCAGCTCCACGGCGCGGGTGAAGGCGGCGCGCGCCGCGGCGAGCTCCTCGGGGCCGGGGGTGGGCTCGAGCAGGTTCAGCCCGTAGAGGTACTGGATCACGAAGTCGTCCGGCGCGAGCCGCGCGGCCTTTTCCAGGTAGGGGCGCGCCTCCAGAGGCCGGTCCGAGAGCTCCTCGATCACGCCGAGGCCGGCCAGGGCCGCCGGGTAGTCCGGCTGCTCGGCCAGGGCCGCACGGAAGTGCTCCGCGGCCTGCGGGAACAGCGAGGGGTCCAGGCTCGTCAGCAGGGTCCCGAGCCGGGAGAGCACCTCGGGCCAGGACATCGGCCGCACCGTGACCTGCAACGCGGACTCGGGCTCGACGGAGACACGCTGCACCGGGAACAGCCGGCCTCGGGCATACGCCTGGAGCTCGCGCTGCAGCGCCGCCTCGTCTCCGAAATGGCGGAACGCCTGCCGCCACGGCTTGCCCTGGGACAGCTCCTGGAGGAAGCGCTCGGTCTGCCCGCGACGCTCCGGGCTGCCCACCACAAGATAGTGGGCCAGGGCCCAGGAGGTCGCGTAGAAGTCGCCGCGGCGTGACCTTTCGTTGTAGGCGGGCGAGCGGACGTCCACCGCGAACAGCTTGTCGAGCGGCATGACCGGGTTTCGCCGCAGCCAGACGCCGTGCTCCAGGGGGGCCTCGCCGATCCGCGCCTCGCTGGCGCCGAGGCTGAACGTGCTGTAAAGCTCCGCCATGCCCTCGTGGAGCCACACCGGCGCGCTCGGGTAGTTGTTGCTCAGGATGTAGTGCAGGTATTCGTGATGGATGATCGACGTGCGGTCGACTTTCCAGTCGCCGTTGACCGCCACGTAGTTGGCCTCGGGGCGAGTGATGAAGTAGCCCCCGATGTCTTCCATCCGTCTGCCGTTGTAGACCAGTTTGTAGGGGCCGAACGAGCCGTCGTCGCGGAAGACGAAGATGTAGGTCGGCTTCGGGGAGGTCAGCTTCAACCCGGGGTTGAGCTGGCCCAGGGCGGAGCGCAGGCGCTCGAGGCTGGCTCCCACCTTGCGGGCGGTCCGCTCGCCGGCGTTGCCGAACAGGGTGAAATTCGGCGTATCCAGCCGGGTCCAGCCCATTCTGGAGGGGAAGGACCACGCCGGCAGGGACGCTGCCAGGAGGAGCGCGGCCGGCACGGCGATCCGGAAAAGCGATCGTCGCATGCTGATAGAGTAACCCGTTCCATGCTGCGCAGGATCTTCAGCACGTACCGCGAGGCGTTCTCCGGTGTGCCCCGGGCGGTCTGGCTGCTCTCCGTGGCCAGTCTGGTCAACCGCAGCGGCACGATGGTGCTGACGTTCCTCACCCTCTTCCTGACCCAGGAGCGGAGCTTCACGACCGCCCAGGCGGGGCAGGCGCTGGCGGTCTTCGGGGTGGGCGGGGTGGCCGGGTCGTACCTCGGCGGATGGCTGTGCGACAAGATCGGAGCGCGGTCGGTCATGGGGGCGAGCCTGGTGCTGACGGGGCTCGGGTTCCTGGTCCTGGAGCACCTGCGGACCCGCGGCGCGATCCTGCTGATGCTGCTCGCCCTGAGCCTCGTCGCGGAAGCGTTCCGCCCGGCCAACTCGGCGGCGATCGCGGCGGCCAGCACCCGGGAGGGGCAGGCGAAGAGCTTCGCGCTCTACCGCCTGGCGATCAACCTGGGGATGACTCTCGGCCCGGCCATCGGCGGCTTCCTGGCCGTCTACGACTACGGCTGGCTGTTCCGGGTCGACGGCGCCACCTGCCTGCTGGCCGCGGGGCTGCTCTGGTTCTCCTTCCGCAAGGACGTCCGGACGGTACGGGATGCATCGGCCACGGCGGGCGCGCCCGAGCGGTCGCCCTGGCGCGACGCCCCGTTCCTCCTGATGATGGGGCTGATGTTCCTGCTGGCGCTGATCACTTTCCAGATGGTCAGCACGTTCCCGTTGACGTTGCGCGACCTCTACGGGTTCGCCGAGTCGCGGATCGGGCTGGTCCTGGCGATCAACACGCTGATCATCGTGGTTTTCGAGATGGTGCTGGTCCACTCGCTGCGGGAGCGCGATCCGATGAAGGTGGTGGCGATCGGCGGCTTCCTGTTCGGCCTCGGTCTGGCGCTCCTCCCTTTCGGCCGCGGCTTCCTCTACGCCGCCTTCACCGTGGCGGTCTGGACGATGGGGGAGATGCTGACGCTGCCGGTCCTCTCGGGCGTGGTCGCCAACCGCGCCGGGGAGGCGAACCGCGGCCTCTACATGGGCCTCTTCGTCCTCTCCTTCGAAGGGGCCTTCGTCCTCGCCCCGCTGACCGGCACCTGGGTCTACCAGCGCTTCGGCCCGATGACGCTCTGGCTCGCCTGCGGCGTCGTCGGAGTCGTGCTGTGGATCGGGTTCTGGGCGCTGTCGGGGGTGTTCCGGAGGGAGACCCTCACCCCCCGGCCCCCTCTCCCATCCGCACTCCCGTCCCCCGGGAGAGGGGGAGACTGATTTTTTTGTAGGCGTTCCCCCTCTCCCGGGCGGGCGTGAGTGCGGGTGGGAGAGGGGGGTAGGGGGTGAGGGTCTACGTCGTCGGGATTTGCGACGGCAGGTCCGTGCTCAGGAAGAGCTTGCGGTAGCCGCGGTTCCAGTAGATGAGGGGCGGCGCTTCGGGCTTGGGGACGTTGCTCGCGTGCACTTCGCCGACGTAGATGGTGTGCGAGCCCGCGGGGTAGCGGGCGTGGATACGGCAGTCGAGCCAGGCCAGCGCGTCGGTCAGGATCGGGGCGCCGGTCTGGGCTGTGGACCAGTTCCCCATGGCGAAGCGGTTCTCGTCCTTGACCCAGGCGAAGCGGTTCGACAGCTCCGACTGGTCCTCGCCCAGGATGTTGACCGCGAAGACCGCCTCCGGCTCCTCGAGCAGGGCATAGGCGTGATGCCGGTTCTCGATGATGACCATGATCATCGGCGGCTCGGCCGAGACCGAGGCGAACGCCGAGACCGTGAGACCGTGGATATGCTCGCCGGCGCGGATGGTCACGATGGTGACGCCGGCGGGGAAGTGGCGCAGCGCGAGGCGGAATTCTTCGGACGAGATCACGGCAGAGCTCCCTTCAAGAGAAAACAGTTGATCGGACCGAGCGCGCCCGCCATTCTCCCACATCGCCGGACGCCCCCGCAGGCCCCTCCAATGGCATTCCTATTGCACTTCTCATAGTGCAGCACAGGCCGGAGGAGAGGACATCGGGCCTCGCTCCGTTGACCGATTCAACGACTGGAGGATTGCGATGGCCAACATGAAGAAGAGCGTCAAGTCTGTCCTGAACCAGCGGGTGCGCATGGGCTTCCTGACCGTCCCGCTGTGGGTCGTGGGCGCGGTGTGGGTGGCCCGCAAGCTGCGGGACCGCCGCCGCTACGCCACCTCGTAATGCAGGGCGGCCTCGGGGCCGCCTTCGCCCTTCCTGCCCGGATTTCGCGATTTCACCGCGTCCTCCGATCCCCCTCCGCCCCCTCTCCTTCTTTACTGCCAGCCCCGTACCATCTAAGCTAGACGGGTTTTCGTAGTCTTCTTCTGGAGATCGCTTGCATGGCGGCGCTGCGTCAGACCGGCTTGTGGTGTGTCATCGGGGTGCTCTCGATCTGTCTGGCCGTGCCGGTCTGGGCCCAGACGGAGGAGGAAGCCATGGAGGGGGAGGCAGCGGCCTCGCTCCGGCCGCGCCTGAGCTTCGGCCTGGAGTCCAAGACCAATTTTCGGGACAGCGAGCTCAACCGCTTCGCGGTGCCGTTCCCGCACCCTCCGTCGCACATCCCGCCCGGCCAGACCCGCGTCTTCGAGGAGACGGTCAACGAGGGCTCGCATCTGGAGATCTCGTCGGTCTCCCTGCTGCTCGACGCCTCCTGGGGGGATGGGCTGGCGGCGCACGGCAAGGTCGACTTCATCGACCTCTACGACCGCAACCCCACGTCCGAGGACAAGAAGGTGGACGTGGACGAGGCCTGGATCCGCTTCGGCGTCGAGACGGAGCCCGCGGTCCTGGCGCCGCGCAGCGGGGTCTATCTCAAGCTCGGCAAGCTCCCCAAGTTCGAGCGCCAGGACGACCGGCACCTGGAGAGCTATGGCCTGGTCTCCACCGCCTTCAACCGTTTCGAGGACACCGGCGCCGAGCTCGGCGCGAGCTTCGGACGCCACATCTACCTCAAGGCCTCGGTCACCCAGGGGAACCCGGTCTTCATCCGCGACCCCAACGCGCTCGCCGGCGACAACGGCACGCCCCTCTTCCTGCAGCCGAATCCGGACCCCGAGCTGAAGAGCGGCATCGTGATCCTCTACGACGCCGAGGTGGAGGACGTCGACGTGGATGGGGATCCGGAGATCGGCGCCGGCCTGGGCCTGCGCTTCGCCGACGAAGCGGGGAGGAACGGCGTCGACGTCCTCGCCTGGGCGTATCAGAGGACGCTGGCCGGGACCGTCGACCTGGAGGGGACGTTCTACGGCGGCGACCTCGACGTGATGAACGGAC
Source organism: Thermoanaerobaculia bacterium (assembly GCA_036380715.1). Lineage (GTDB taxonomy): Bacteria > Acidobacteriota > Thermoanaerobaculia > Multivoradales > UBA5704 > UBA5704. Next base: position 7,316 of record DASVEF010000265.1, read on the forward strand.
CGGACAACATCCGGGGCCTCCTGGGCATCTCCGGGGACGAGAAGCGGGAATTCGGCGCCAACCTCTGGCTCTACCTGGGCGGCCTGTCGTTCTTCGGCCAGTACGTGGACCAGGAGCTCGCCGGGCTGCCGCGGACCGGCATCGAAGGGGAGATCGCCTGGCGTTTCGAGCTGCCCCTGATCTGGGCGATCGGCGAGCGGCAGCTCTTCCCGTTCCTGGCGCCGGCGGTGCGCTACTCCAAGCTCGACAACGACTTTCGCAACCATCCGCAGACGGCCGTCCCGAGCCTCGCCTGGGACTGGGAGAAGCTGGACGTGGGCGTGCGCCTGGGCATCTTCCCGGGGACCGACCTCACCCTGGAGTACGCGGACAACAGCTTTATCCTCGGCTCCGGCGCCGAGGCGGAGAACAACGAAACTCTGGCCACTCTGCGGTGGCGGGTGTGAGCATGAAAGCGCGCCACCTCCCGACCGGGGCCCCTCACCCCCTAACCCCCTCTCCCATCCCCCTCCCTTCCCGCCGGGAGAGGGGGAACGCTACAGAACAGAATGCAGTCTCCCCCCTCTCCCGGTTGGGGGGAGGGGGATGGGAGAGGGGGGCCGGGGGGGTGAGGGGTCGAGCGGTGGCCTTCTGGGTCCTCCTCCTGGCTCTCGCTTCCGCCCTCTCCGCCGAGGAGATCCGCGGCACGGTCCAGCTCCTGGCCAAGGGGGGCAAGGGGCCGGCGAAGGGGAGCGACGTGCGGCAGGCGGTGGTCTACTGGGAGCCGGCCGGTGGGGCTGCGGCGCGGCCTGCGGACACGCCGCTGGTAATGGCCACCAAGCAGAAGCAGTTCACGCCGCGGATGCTGGTGGTGCCGCGCGGCAGCCGGGTGCGCTTCCCCAACGAGGACCCGATCCTCCACAACGTCTTCTCGGTCTCGCCGGGCAACGCCTTCGACCTCGGCCTCTACCGCAAGGGTCCGGGCAAGGAGCAGCGGTTCAACGAGCCCGGCCTGGTGCGGATCTTCTGCAACGTGCACCACGCCATGGTGTCGTACATCCTGGTGCTCGACACTCCATACCACGCCTCGCCGGGGCCGGACGGCCGGTTCGCGCTGACCGGTCTCCCCAGGGGCCAAGGGCGGCTGACCATCTGGCACGAGCAGGCCGAGCCCTTGACGATCGATCTCGAGCTGCCGCGCCAGCAGCCGGTCGCCGCCCGCGTCGAAGTGGTGAGACCGCGCATTCCGTCTCACCTGAACAAGACCGGACAGTCCTACTTCCAGTCGGGACGTGACCGCTACAACGACCAGTAACCGCCGGTCCGGTCTCTCCCTCGGGACCCGGATCTTCCTGGCGACGTCGCTGCTGATCGCGCTGTCGATCGGCACCGCCGTCGTGGTCACCTCGTTCCTAATCCGGCGCGTGGCGCGCAATGCGGCCCTGGAGTCTCTGAGCAGCAGCTCCTCCGTGCAGGAGATCTCCCAGGCCCAGCTCGGCGAAAGGCTCAAGCTGCTGTCGCAGGTGTTCGCCAACGACCCCTATCTCACCGCCTATATCGCCGAGGCCTCCAGCGAGATGGACCCCCGCTCCGTCCTCGACCTGCTGGCCGAGCGCCAGGGCGACCTGGGATTCGACTTCGCGATCCTGCTCGACCCTGGCGGCCGGGTGGTGGCGCGCAGCGACCAGCCCGGCGCCAGCGGCCAGGACCTCTCCCGGCGCGCCCTGGTGGCCAAAGCCCTGGCAGATTTCCAGGGCACGGGGATCTGGCAGGAGGGCGACCGCCTCTATCACGCCGTGATCGTGCCGCTGGCCAAGGACTTCACCCTGCTCGGCTACATGGTCACCGGCTTCGCGATCACCGACGAATCGGCGCGGGAGGTCAACGCCGTCAGCGGCGCCGACATGGCCTTCGTCTCGGCCGGCGAGGGGGAGCCGAAGATCGTGGCCACGACTCTGCCGGTGGCGACCGCGCGCAGCCTCTCGGCGGCCCTGCGCTCCGACGAGGGGCTGGGGCAGGCTCTGCGGGCCGGACGGCAGGCGGAGGCGACCGAGCTGTCGCTGGACGGGGAGAGCTGGCTCGGGCAGCTCACGCCCCTCAAGGACGCCCAGGGCCGGCCGGTGGGCGCCACCGTGGCGCTCGCCTCGCTGGAGCGCGACATGGGAGCCTACCGCCAGATCGAGGGGGCCCTGGTCGCCGCCGGCCTCCTCTCCGCGCTGCTCGCCGGGTTCCTCGCTTTCGTCATGGCGCGGCGCACGCTCGCCCCGGTACGCCGGCTCGTGACCGCCACCGAGGCGGCGCGGCAGGGCGATTACGACCAGAAGATCGGCACCGGCCGCAATGACGAGGTCGGCCGGCTCGCCCAATCCTTCGACGAGTTGCTGGCCGACCTCCGAGAGAAGCGCGATATGGAGGCCTATGTGACCGAGCTGTCGCGCAACCTGCCCGAGCCGTCGCAGGGGCGCACCGTGGTCGGCGGGCCGCAGAGCCGCGAGGTGCTGCTCATGGGGGTGGAGCTGCGCCGCTACGCTCGTTCCGCGGTGGGCTCCGGTCCGCAGCAGACCCTGGACCGCCTGGCGGCCGACTTCGAGCAGGTGGCCTCGGCGATCAGCGCCCATCGCGGACAGGTCGAGGGAGTCATGGGACACCGGGTCCTCGCGAGGTTCGAGGGAGAGGGGAGGGGACGGCGGGCCATGGGTGCGGCCTCGCACATCCTCGGCATGGTCCCGGAGGACGACCCAGCGGCCGAGGTGGATGCGCCGGTGATCGCCATGGCCGCGGGCAAGGCAGTCTCCGGGCCGGTCTCCTACGGAGAGCAGCTCGAGCGCGCTCTGGTGGGCCTGCCGGTGCAGCAGGTGGACAGCCTGCTGCGCGAGGCCACGCCGGGCGAGCTGCTGCTGTCGCGCGAGGTCCACGAAGAGCTGCGGGAGGCCTTCGAGCAGGCGGGCTACCGCTTGGCGGAGCGCCGCGGCGTGATCTCTCCGCAGCCGCTCTACGTGCTGAGCGCCCGCATGGCCGGCCAGCTCACCGGGGTGCGCGGCCTCGGCGGGGAGGGAGCGCCGACGCTGGTGGCGCCGGCCGGCGTGCCCACGATCTCCGGGATCTCGCCGGGCGCGCTCATGGGGCAGCGCTTCGAGATCCTGTCGGTGCTCGGCGCGGGCGGCATGGGCGTGGTCTACAAGGCGCGCGACCGCGAGCTGGACGACTTGGTGGCGCTCAAGATGCTGAAGCGCGAGGCCGTGGGCGACCGCGGCCAGCTCGACCGGCTGAAGAGCGAGCTCAAGCTGGCGCGCAAGATCACCCATCCGAACGTGCTGCGCACCCACGACTTCGGCGAGATCGACGGCATGCCCTTCATCTCCATGGAGTACGTGCGCGGCGTCACCCTGCGCTACCTGCTCGACCAGACGAAGCGACTGCCGTACTCCGCCGGGCTGCGGCTCGCCAAGCAGCTCTGCGCCGGCCTCGGGGCGGCCCACGCGGTCGGCGTCATGCACCGCGACATCAAGCCGGAGAACCTGATCCTGGAGCCCACGGGCAACGCCAAGCTCATGGACTTCGGCATCGCCCGGCCGATCAAGAGGATGGAGGCGGGGCAGACCGAGGCCGGCTTCATCGTGGGCACGCCGCTCTATCTCTCCCCCGAGCAGCTCGAGGGCCAGGAAGTGGACGCGCGCGCCGACATCTACTCCACGGGCGTGGTGCTGTACGAGATCTTCAGCGGCGAGCTGCCGTTCAATGCGCCGAGCGCGGTCGAGATCATGCTCAAGCACCTGCGCGAGCCCGCGCCCTCGCCTCGGACTCACTGGCCGGAGATGCCGCCCAAGCTCGAGGCGATCATCCTGCGCTGCCTGGAGAAGAGCCCCGAGGCGCGCTACCGGACCGTCGATGATTTGCAGAAGGATCTGGAAACGCTCACAGCGTGACGATGGCGTAATAATGGCGTCGCCCATGCAAACCGGTAAAC
>DASVEF010000266.1:0-57503 GCA_036380715.1 Thermoanaerobaculia bacterium
TAGTCCAGGGTGTCCATGGAGAGATTGGAGAAGACGTAGAGGTCCGTCTCCGGGTGGGTGCGCTCCAGGACGTGCTGGAGCGTCGCCGGAAAGTCCTTGAGATCGACCGGCCGGTCGGTCACCAGGAGGAACTTGGTCAGCGAGAGCTGCCCCTCGCCGAGGATGCGGAAGGCGCTCGCCATGGCCTCCCGCTTGTAGCGCTGCTTGACCACGGCCCCGGCGAGCGAGTGATAGCCGGTCTCGCCGTACGACCAGAGCTGCTCCACCGCCGGCATGACCAGAGGGAACAGCGGCGAGAGCAGCTCCTGGAGGAGATCGCCGATGAAGAAGTCCTCCTGCCGGGGCTTGCCCACCACGGTCGCCGGATAGATGGCATCGCGCCGGTGCGCGATCCGCTCGACCTGGAAGACCGGGTAGTCGTGGCGCAGCGAGTAGTAGCCGTAGTGGTCGCCGAAGGGACCCTCCGGACGGCGCTCGCGCGGCGGAACCCGGCCGATCAACGCGAATTCGGCCCCGGCGATCAGCGGGTGGAAACCGGGTCCGGGAGCGACCCGCGGCAGGCGCTCGCCGGCGATCAGCGAGGCGAGCATCAGCTCCGGGACGTTCTCCGGCAGCGGCGCCACCGCGGCGAGGATCAGGGCCGGAGGGCCGCCGAGGAAGACGGTTACCGGCAGGCTCTCCCCCCGCTTTTCGGCCACCGCGTAGTGGAATCCCCCGCCCTTGCCGATCTGCCAGTGCATGCCAGTCGTCCGCGAGTTGTGGACGTGCAGCCGGTACATCCCCAGGTTGTGCCCCTTGCCGTCCGGATGCTCGGTGTAGACCAGCGGCAGGGTGATGAACGGACCACCGTCCTCCGGCCAGGTGGTGAGCACGGGCAGCTTGTCGAGGCGCACGTCATCCGTGACCACCTCCGTGACCGGGCCGGACGACCGGCGCTTGAGGCCGATCCGCAGCGCCTCCCGTCCCAGGTCCCTGGCGCTCCACAGCTTGCCAGGCGTGGGAGGGAGCAGAGTCTCCGCAAGGTGGACCAGCCGGCGGATCAGACGGAGAGGGCGGGCGCCGAAGGCCATCTCCGCCCGCCGCTGCGTGCCGAAGAGGTTGGTGACCAGCGGGAAGTCCGCCCCGCGGACGTTGGTGAAGAGGAGAGCCGGCCCGCCCGCGGCGATCACCCGGCGGTGGATCTCCGCCGCCTCCAGCCGGGCATCGACCGGCGCCTCCACCACGGCGAGGTCGCCGTCGCGGCGCAGGCGGTCGAGAAAGGCGCGGAGGTCGGGGAAGGCCGGCTCGCTCATCGCGGGGCAGAGTCTATCCGAGGCGGGCGATCCGCCGGCAACGGATCGCCCGCCGAGCTGCGGCAGAGGGGTTTCTCAGTTTTCGTAGGTGCAGTATGGTGGGCACATACCTCCACCACCTCCACCTGAGCTGGTCGCCGTGTAGTAGACCGTGGTCGAGTGGGTGTCCGAGCCCTGCTGGCCGATGCTGTCGGTGACGTAGAGCGACAGGTTCACGTACTGCGTCCAGTTGGTGTTGCTGCCGCAAAAAGTCGCGCTGTGAGAGCTGCCGGAGCCGACGTAGGAGCCATCCCGATACCAAGCGTAAGAATAAGAGGGTACACCGTTGGTGACTGTGGAGGTCCATGTGATCGTCTGGCAAGTGGTTCCCGAGATGCTTGTGGAGGTCACGCCGTTGATCGTGACCGATGGCGGGTTCGGGCAGATGTAGTTGGAGTCATGGGACGAGTAGTCGATATTCAGCGAGGGGTTCCAGGACCGGGAGTAGGCCTCCGAGAAGCAGTCGGTACTGCCAGGAGCGCTCGAGGTGGCGCTGCTGGTGATGTTCGTACCGCTTCGGGTCAGGCCTGCCTGCGGGTCTTCCACGATTTGAATGGTCTGGGTCCCGTTCTTGGTGGCTCGGGAATAGGCGTAGGCATAGGTGTTCCCCACATGGCCGCAGTCGCTGTACCACCTGGCGTACGCCGTCGCACCTGTGCCCGGAGCCGAGCTTCCCGTCAGCCCGTACGCGTCAGCCGTGGCGTCATAAATGATGGTGCAGGCGTCGAGCGTCTCCCCACCACCGAACGAGTCGGCCGCCGTGGCCTGGGAGATCTCGAGGCTGTTCTCCTTCTCAGCAACCTGCATCTGGAGATTTTCGATCACCTGCGCGAGGTCTTCCGAAGGATGCCTGTTGTACTCCTCTTGCAAAAGGCCGGCGCGCTCCTTGAGCTTTTCGGCCGACCAGCGCATCCCCGCCTCCCCATAGGCGAACGTCTCAACTCGACTGCCGAGGGTGCGCTGCAGCACGCCTTCGGCAACCTCCTGCCACCCGTCCAGCTTCATCTGCTCGATACGATCAGACATCTGTTGCCCCGGATCCGCCACGGCCGCGTTCGCGGCGGCGAGAATGGAAAGGCACAGAGCAACACAGAACGACAGGTACTTCCTTTTCACGGAGACTCCTTTCTTCCGTGGACATTCTCAAGGTTTCAGAGGAGCCCGGCGGACGGATCGCCCGCCGGGTCGAACAGAGGCTCTGATCAGTAGGGGTCCTTACAGATCCTTGTCCCGCAAGTGGTAGTACTCGATGAGTAGTATTTGATCATGGTCGTGTGGGTGTCGGAACCGCTCTGGCCGGCGCTGTCGGTCACGGTGAGCGACAGGTTCACGTACTCCGTGTAGTTGGAGTTGCTGCCACAGAATGTCGCGGAGTACGAGCTGCCGGAGCTGACGTAGTAACCATCCCAGTACCAGGCATAGGAATAGCCGGGGACGCCACCGGAGACGGTGGAGGTCCAAGTCAGGGTCTTGCAAATGGTTCCCGTGATGATCGTGGACGTCGGACCGCTGATCGTGACCGTCGGCGCCGGAACCACGCAGACGTAGTTGGTGTCGTAGGACGAATAGTCGATGTTCAGCGAGGGGTTCCAGGACCGGGAGTAGGCTTCCGAGAAGCAGTCGACGTCGCCAGGGGCGCTCGAGGTGGCGCTGCTGGTGATGTTCGTGCCGCTCCGGGTCAGACCTGCCTGCGGGTCTTCCACGATCTGAATGGTCTGGGTCCCATTCTTGGTGGCCCGAGAGTAGGCGTAGGCATAGGTGTTGCCCACATGGCCACAGTCGCTGTACCACCTGGCGAAAGCCGTCGCGCCGACGCCCGGAGCCGAGCTTCCCGTCTGGTTGTATGCGTCGGCCGTGGCGTCATAGATGATGGTGCACTCGTTGAGCGTCTCCCCGCCACCCAGCGAGTCGGCCGCCGTAGCCTGGGAGATCTGAAGGCTTCGCTCCCTCTCCCCGATCTGTAGCTGGAGATTGTCGATCAGCTTCGCGAGGTCTTCCGAAGGGTGCTTGTTGTACTCACCCTGCAGAAAGCCGACGCGCTCCTTGAGCTTCTCGACCGACCAGAGCATTCCCTTCTCGCCATACGCAAACGTCTCGACCCGGCTGCCCGTGGTGCGCTGCATCACACCTTCCTGAACTTTCTGCCACCCCTCCTGTACCATCTGCGAGAGCTGATCCGGCTCTTCCGAAACCTTTCGTTGCCCTGGAGCCGCCATCGCCGCGTTCGCGGTGGCGAGAATGGAAAGACACAGGGCAACACAGAACGACAGGTACTTCCTTTTCACGGAAACTCCTTTCTTCAGCGAACATTGGAGGCTTCGGTCAGTTCTCTGGGAGACAGAACTTCGTCCCGCAAGTGCCGGTGCTTGAGGCCCTGTAGTTGAGCGTGGTCGTGTGGGTGTCGGAGCCGCTCTGGCCGGCGCTGTCGGTCACAGTGAGCGACAGGTTCACGTACTCCGTCCTATTGGAGTTGTCGCCGCAGAACGTCGCGGAGTACGAGCTGCCGGAACCGGCGTAGTAACCATTCCAGTACCAGGCGTAGGAGAACCCGGGAACGCCTCCCGAGACGGCGGAGGTCCAGGTGAACGTGCTGCAGTTGTGTCCATAAATTAAGCCAGACGTTGGACCGCTGATCGTGACCGTCGGCGGGTTCGGGATCGGGCAGGAGTAGTTGACGTCGTAGGTCGAATAGTCGATGTTCAGCGAGGGGTTCCAGGACCTCGAATAGGCCTCCGAGAAGCAGTCGGTATCGCCAGGGGCGCTCGAGGTGGCGCTGCTGGAGATGTTCGTGCCGCTCCGGGTCAGGCCCGCCTGCGGGTCTTCCACAATGTGAATGGTCTGGGTCCCGTTCTTCGTGGCTCTCGAATAAGCATAGGCATAGGTGTTGCCCGCATGGCCACAGTCGCTGTACCACCTGGCGTACGCCGTCGCGCCGACGCCCGGAGCCGAGCTTCCCGTCAGGTGATAGGCGTCGGCGGTGGCGTCATAGATGATGGTGCAAGAGTCGAGCGTCTCCCCGCCACCCAAGGAGTCAGCCGCTGTGGCCTGGGAGATCTCGAGGCTGTTCTCCCTCTCCGCAGCCTGTAGCTGGAGATTCTCGATCACCTGCGCGAGGTCTTCCGAAGAATTCTTGTTGTACTCCTCCTGCAAAAGGCCGGCGCGCTCCTTGAGCTTTTCGGCCGACCAGCGCATCCCCTCCTCCCCGTAGGCGAACGTCTCGACCCGGCTGCCGATGGTGCGCTGCAGCACGCCTTCGGCAACCTCCTGCCACCCCTCCAGCTTCATCTGCTCGATACGATCAGACATCTGTTGCCCTGGAGCCGCCATAGCAGCGTTCGCGGCGGCGAGGATGGAAAGACACAGAAAGACACAGAAAGACAGGGACTTCCTTTTCACGGAGACTCCTTTCTTCCGTGGACCATTCTCAAGGTTTAGAGAGCCCGGCGGACGGATCGCCCGCCGGGCTGAAAGAGGCTCTGATCAGAGAGGCTCTTGGGTGCAGATCTTTTGCGTCCCGCAACTGGTGCTGGTCGACGTGTAGTTGACCCTGGTCTGGTGGGTATCGGAGCCGCTCTGGCCGGCGCTGTCGGTCACGGTGAGCGACAGGTTCACGTACTCCGTGTAGGTGTAGTTGTCGCCGCAGAACGTCGCGCTGTACGAGCTGCCGGAGCCGACGAAGTAACCGTCCCAGTACCAGGCGTACGAGTAACCAGGAACGCCGCCGGAGACCGTGGAGGTCCAAGTGAGCGTCCTGCAGGTATATCCCGAGATGAACGTGCCGGTCACGCCATTGATCGTCACCGTCGGCGGGTTCGGGATCGGGCAGGCGAAGTTGGTATCGTGGGCCGAATAGTCGATGTTCAGTGAGGGGTTCCAGGACCTCGCAAACGCCTCCGAGTAGCAGTCGCTGCTGCCAGGGGCGCTCGTGGAGGCGCTGCTGGTAATGTTCGTGCCGCTCCTGGAGAGGCCCGCCTGCGGGTCTTCCACGATGTGAATGGTCTGGGTTCCGTACTGATTGGTGCCGCGGGCATAGGCATAGGCGTAGGTGTTGCCCACATGGCCACAGTCGCTGTACCACCGGGCGAAAGCCGTCGCGGCGGTGCCCGGAGCCGAGCTTCCCGTCAGGTGATACGCGTCGGCGGTGGCGTCATAGATGATCGTGCAAGAGTCGAGCGTCTCCCCGCCACCCAACGAGTCGGCCGCCGTGGCCTGAGAGATCTGGAGGTTGCGCTCTCTCTCCCCGATCTGTAGCTGGAGATTGTCGATCAGCTTCGCGAGGTCCTCCGAGGGGTGCTCGTCATACTCGCCCTGCAGAAAGCCGACGCGCTCCTTGAGCTTCTCGACCGACCAGAGCATTCCCTTCTCCCCATACGCGAACGTCTCGATCCGGCTGCCTGTGGTGCGCTGCATCACGCCTTCCTGAACCTCCTGCCACCCCTCCCGGGCCATCTTCGCGAGCTGATCCTCCTCCGCTCTCGGCTGCCCTGGAGCTGCTATCGCCGCACTTGCGGAGACGAGGATGGAAAGACACAGGGCCACACACAACGACAGAGACTTCCTGTTCACGGAGACTCCTTTCTTCCGTGTGTACTGCGGCCTTCATTGGCCAGAGATTTTCAACAACGGGGCGGAGCCTGGGCTCCGCCCTCCCGGTGTTTCCTCGGATCGCCGAGCTCTAATAGCAAGGAGGAGGCATCATGGAGGCCTCCTCGCCCGAGCCGGGCGCAGTCTGCAGACAGCAGTTGGTGCACGAGTTCTGGGACCAGTAGACCTTGGTCGTGGTGCTCTTGCTCGCCGACTGGCCCCCACTGTCGCTGACGTTCACCTGCACGGTGTAGGTCGTCGGGTACCCATGCGGCCCGCAGTACTCGTAGGAGAACGGGTTGCCGCTGCCCGCGTAGTAGCCGCCCACGTACCAGCTATAGGAGTAACCGGGAGTTCCTCCCGACACGTTCGCAGTGTACGTGACGGTGTCGCAATAGGTGTAGTAATCGTCGAGGAACACGCTGGTCTTGTTGGCCGAAATGGAGTTGACATAGAGGGTTGGCGGCGGGTTCGGGCAGGTGAAGTTCGTGTCATGGGCCGTATAGCTGATGTTCAGGTTCAGGTTTTCAGACTTCGAGAAGGCTTCCGAGAAACAGTCGGTAACGCCAGGGGCGCTCACAGTGGCGTTGCTGGTGATGTTCGTGCCGCTCCTGGTGAGGCCCGCCTGTGGATCCTCCCTGATCTGAATGGTCTGGGTTCCGATGCTTGAGGTGGCTCGGGAATAGGCATAGGCATAGGTGGTGCCTACGTGACCACAGTCGCTGAACCACTTGGCGTATGCGGTCGCGCCTGTGCCCGGAGCCGAGCCTCCCGTCAGTCCGTACGCGTCGGCCGTGGCGTCATAAATGATGGTGCACGCATCCAGCGTCTCCCCGCCACCGAACGAGTCGGAGGCCGTAGCCTGGGACATCTGGAGGCTGCTCTCCCTCTCACCGGTCTGCAGCTCGAGATTTTCGATCACCTTTGCGAGATCTTCCGAGGGATACTTGTTGTACTCCTGTTTCAGATGACCGACGCGCTCCTTGAGCTTCTCGGCCGACCAGCGCATCCCCTTCTCTCCATAAGCGAAGGTCTCGACTCGTGTGCCGAAGGTGCGCTGCAACACACCCTCGGCAACCTCCTGCCACCCGTCTAGTTTCATCTGCTCGATCCGATCAGACATCTGTTGCCCTGGATCCGCCTGAGCCGCATGCGCGGTGGTGAGGATGGAAAGACACAGGGCCACACACAACGACAGAGACTTCCTGTTCACGGAGACTCCTTTCTTCCGTGCGTCCTGCTGGCCTGCATTGGCCGGGAGGTGCCGCCGCCAAGTGCAATGACCTTGCCATGGACATGTTCCTGTCAAAAGTTCTTGATAGACAGGACGCTTCAACAATGATGATCCGGCCTGGAGATGACAAGCACCTTCGCTGAAGACGGGATTCTCCTATCGGCAACTGTAAAAATGGGAACTGGGGGAATAAAATTTTCCCTGCCTTTGTTGCGCGGCCCTGCCAGTCCGCCAAGCTAAGATCGGCTGCGTTGATCTGAGGAGGGAAGACCATGTCCGAGGCCCTGGCCGCTCCGCGCCCTGAACCCGAAACCGCCTCCCCGCCACCCCGCCCGGCGAAGAAGAGGAGCCTCCTGCGCCGGATCGCGCTCGCGCTCCTCGTGCTGCTCGGGCTGCTGGTCCTGATCCTCGCCGCCGGCGCTCTGTGGGTACGGTCCGAGGTGAAGGCTAGCCTGCCGCAGCTCGACGGCGAGCGCGCGGTCGCGGGGCTGAGCGCGCCGGTGACCGTCGAGCGGGATTCCCTCGGCGTGCCCACCATCCGCGCCGCCAGCCGGCGGGACGCGGTGCGCGCCCTCGGCTTCCTCCACGCCCAGGAGCGCTTCTTCCAGATGGACCTCCTGCGCCGCTCCTCCGCCGGAGAGCTCTCCGAGGTCTTCGGACCGGGCGCCCTGAAGGCGGACCGGGCCATTCGGATCCACCGCTTCCGCCACGTGGCCCGCCAGACCCTGGCGCGCGCCACTGCCGAGGAACGGCAGCTCATGGACGCCTACACCGGGGGGGTGAACGCCGGGCTGGCATCCCTCAGGGCCAAGCCGTTCGAGTACCTGGCCCTGCGCACCGATCCCGCGCCGTGGAAGCCCGAGGACACGCTCCTCGTGGTCTTCGCCATGTTCATCGACCTCCACGACGAGGACGGCAGCCGCGAGTCGAGCCTCGGCCTGATGCGCGACCTGCTCCCCGCTCCCCTCTACGCCTTCCTCGATCCCAGGGGCACGGAGTGGGACGCTCCGATCGTCGGAGAGCCGTTCGCGATGCCGCCGATCCCCGGCCCGGAGGTGATCGACCTGCGCAAGAGCCCCGCGAGCCTCCCGAAGGCGGCCGCGCTGGATTCCCCGCGGTGGCGGGAGACGGAGGACGAAGAGATCCTCGTCGGCAGCAACAACTGGGCGGTCGCGGGCACGCACACCGCCGACGGACGCGCCCTGCTCGCGGACGACATGCACCTCGGCATCCGCGTGCCCAACACCTGGTACCGGGCTTCGATCGTGCGGCCGGACGGCCGGGGCGGCGAGGTCCGCCTGACGGGCGTGACCCTCCCCGGCACGCCGTCCGTGGTGGTGGGGAGCAACGGCCACGTGGCCTGGGGGTTCACCAACTCCTACGGCGACTGGTCGGACCTGGTGATCCTGGAGACCGATCCCAGGGATCCCGAGGTCTATCGCACTCCGCGAGGCCCGCGGCGCTTCGCGAAGATCCGGGAGACGATCAAGGCCAAGGGGCAGGCGGACGAGACGCTGGAGGTGCGCTCGACGATCTGGGGTCCGGTCCTCGACCAGGACCACCGCGGCCGGCCGCGCGCCTTCTCCTGGATCGCGCACCATCCGGAAGCGGTGAGCTTCGGCGGCTTTTTCGGAATGGACGACGCGCGCACCGTGGAGGAGGCCATGGCGGTCGCGAACCGGAGCGGCATTCCGCCCCAGAACTTCGTGGTCGCCGACGAGACCGGCCGCATCGGCTGGACGATCATGGGCGCGATCCCCCGCCGGGTCGGCTTCGACGGCCGGGTCCCCACCTCCTGGACGGACGGCTCCCATCGCTGGGACGGCTGGCTGACGCCCGAGGAATTCCCCCGCGTGATCGATCCGCCGTCCGGCCGCATCTGGAGCGCCAACGCCCGGGTGGTGGACGGCGAAATGCTGGCGAAGCTGGGCGACGGTGGCTTCGACCTCGGAGCGCGCGCCCGTCAGATCCGCGACCGGCTCCTCGCGATCGACAAGGCGACGCCGCGGGACCTGCTGGCCGTCCAGCTCGACGACCGGGCGGTCTTCCTGGAGCGCTGGCGGAAGGTCCTGCTGGACACCCTGACGCCCGAAGCCGTCGCCGCGGACCCCCGGCGTCGCGAGCTGCGGCGGCTGGTCGAGGAGACCTGGACCGGCCATGCCTCCATCGATTCGGTCTCCTACCGGATGGTGCGCGGCTTCCGCGGCTTCCTCTCCGAACAGGTCTTCGCGCCGCTGCTGGCCCACTGCGAGCACGCCGACGAGCGCTTCGAGGGGATGACGCGCCAGTTCGAAGGCCCGCTCTGGGCCCTGGTCACCCAGCGCCCCATGCACCTGCTCGATCCGAAATTCAAGAGCTGGGACGAGCAGCTCCTCTCCGCCGTGGACGAGCTGCTCGACTACTACGGCGAGCAGGGCGGGAACCTGGCCGACCGCACCTGGGGCGAGCGCAACGCCACGCAGATCCAGCACCCGATGAGCCAGGCTGTTCCCTTCCTCAGCCGCTGGCTCGACGTGCCGCCGCGCCATCTCCCGGGCGACAGCAACATGCCGCGGGTCCAGGGCCCGGGCGAAGGAGCCTCGGAGCGTCTGGTCGTCTCTCCGGGCCAGGAGGAGAAGGGGATCTTCCACATGCCCGTCGGCCAGAGCGGCCACCCCATGTCTCCCTTCTACCAGGCCGGCCACAAGGCGTGGGAGGAGGGACAGCCGACGCCGTTCCTGCCGGGGAAGGCGGTGCATAGGTTGACCCTCACGCCCTAACCCCCTCTCCCACCCGCACTCACGCCCGCCCGGGAGAGGGGGAAACCTCTAATTTCTATTTTCTTCCCCCTCTCCCGGGGGCAGGGAGTGCGGGTGGGAGAGGGGGACCGAGGGGGTGAGGGTCCATGGGTGGAGGCCCAAAAAGGCGCCGCCGGGGTGGTTTCGGACCACCCCGGCGGCTATATGGAAAGGGGACCCAGCGATACCGCGAAATCCCCTGGAAGCGGGCTTGTCGGATTAGACCGGCGCCGGCTCCTCCGGGTTCCCCGCCACGGCCGCCGGAGACCTCCGCCGGCGCACCGCTTCGGCCACCCGTCCGAGCTTCACCGTGACGTCGTCGAACAGGCTGTAGGCGACCGGCGTGCCGATCAGCGTCAGCAGCAGGGCCAGAGTCTGGCCGCCGATGATCACCGAGCTGATGGCGCGGTTCGTGGCCGCGCCCGTGCCCGACGAGGCCACCAGCGGAATCATGCCGGCCACGAAGGCCAGCGTGGTCATGAGGATCGGCCGCAACCGGTCGCGGTTCGCCAGCCGGATCGCCTCCGTCCGGGGAAGCCCTTTGGCCCGCAAGGCGATCGTGTGGTCGATCTGCAGGATGCTGTTCTTCTTCACGATGCCGAACAGCACCAGGATGCCGAGCGCCGAGTAGATGTTCAGCGACTGGTTCAGCACCAGCAGCGACAGCAGCGCGAACGGCACGGTCATGGGCAGCGCGAGCAGGATGGTCACCGGGTGGAGCCAGCTCTCGAACTGCGCCGCCAGGATCAGGTACATGAAGATGATCGACAGCAGGAAGGCGATGCCGAAGTTCCGCGCCGCCTTGCCCTGCTCGCGCGAGCGGCCGGTCAGGCCGTAGGAATAGGCCGGCGGCATCTTCAGCTCCTGCGCCGCCTGGTTCAGCGCGTCGATCACCGTCTGCGACGAGTGGCCCGGCATCATGTTGGCGTAGATCATCACCTGCCGGCGCCGCGCGATGCGGTTGATCAGCGACGGGCCCTCGCCCTCCTCCATCCGCACCACGTCGCGGATCTGCACCTTGCTCCCCGTCATCGCCGGGACCTCGGCCTGCTCGATCCCCTGCCGGCCGCTGCGGTCGCTCTCCTCGGCCCGCACGTGGACCTCGTACTGCTCGCCGCCCTCCATGTAGCTCGTCACCTCCTGGCCGCCCACGAGGACGTTCAGGGTCGAGGCGATGTCCTGCACGTTGACGCCGAGGTCGGCCGCCTTGGCGCGGTCGATCTTCACGCCCAGCTCCGGCTTGCCCACGATCAGGTTGGTGTCGGGGTCGACCACGCCGGGCTGCGCCCGGATCACTTCCATGAGCTTCTGCGAGTAGGCCGTGAGCTGGTCGAGGTCCGGGCCGCCGAGCCAGAACATGATCTCGGCGTTGACACCGCCGCCGAACGCGTTGACCGGCGACACCAGCGCGCGCAGGTTCAGGGCCGCGTACTGCGGCAGGACCTCCTTGCGGATCTGGTCCATGATCTCGAACTGGTTCCTCTCGCGCTGATCGACCGGCTTCAGGGCGACGTAGATGATCCCCAGGTTCTTGGTGCGCTGCTGGTCGTCGCCGATGGTCAGCAGCGTCCGCTCGACGCCGGGGAGCTGGCGGATGCGGCTCGCGATCGAATTCGAAATGGTTTCGGTCGCCTTCAGGCTGGAGCCCTCGGGAGCGCGCACCTGCACCTCGAACTGCGACTCGTCGTCCTGCGGCAGGAAGGTCTTGTCGACCATCACGAAGAGCGGGATCGTCGAGGCGAACACGAGGAGCATGACGGTCACGATCACCCAGCGGTGACGCATCGACCAGTCGAGCAGGCCGAGGTAGCCGCGCTCGATATAGCCGTAGAACCCGCGCCGGCTCCCCGCCTCCTTTTCGGCCTCGTGCTTCTTCGCTTCGCGCTCGGACACCGGCTTCAGCCAGCGCGAGCTCATCATCGGGGTCAGCGTGAAGCTCACCAGCAGCGAGACGGCGATCGCCGCGGCCATGGTGATGCCGAACGAATTCATGAAGCGGCCGACGATGCCGCCCATGAAGGCCACGGGCAGGAACACCGCGATCAGCGACAGCGACGTGGCGAGGACCGCGAGCGCGATCTCCGCCGTGCCCTGGAGCGCCGCCTCGCGCGGCGTCAGCTTCTTCTCCTCCAGGAAACGGAAGATGTTTTCGAGCACCACCACCGCGTCGTCGATCACGATGCCCACCACCAGGGCGAGCGCCAGCAGGGTGATGATGTTGAGAGTGAACCCCATGTACTGCATCATCCCGAACGTGGCGATCAGCGAGGTCGGGATCGCCACGGCCGAGATGATCGTGAGGCGGAATTTCTTGAGGAACAGGAGCACGATGCCCGCGGCGAGCAGCGAGCCGAGCACCAGGTGCTCCTGCACCGCGTGCACCGCGGCCTGGATGTAGGCCGACTGGTCGCGCACGACGATCATCTCCCAGCCGGCCGGGAGCTGCGTCCGCAGCCCTTCCAGACGCTCCTTGACGCGGTCGATCACCTCGATGGTGTTGGTGCCCGACTGCTTGCGCACCTGGAGCACCACCGCGGTCTTGCCGTCGACGCGGGCGACGCTCTCCTCGTCGGCCATGCTGTCCTCGATCCGCGCCACGTCGCGCACCCGCACCGTGTAGCCGTTGCGCGGCGCCACGGCGATCTCGCCGAACTCCGCGGGCGAGCCCACGCGGCCATAGGTGCGCAGCGTCAGGTCGCGCAGCCCCTGCTCGACCTGGCCGCCGGGGATCTGGACGTTCTGCGCCTGGAGCGCGCGCACCAGGTCGGCCACGGTCAGGCCGACCGCGGCGAGCTTCTCGGAATCGGGGATGACGTTGATCTGCCGCGCCCGGCCGCCGATGACGCGCGCCTGGCCGACGCCGAAAGTCGACTCGATCTGGCGCTTGAGGGTCTTGTCCGCGAACTCCGTGATGTCGCGGATGGGAGCGTTGCCGGACAGCGCGATCGAGATCACCGGCTGCGCGTCGGCGTCGATCTTGGCGATCACCGGCGGATCGGCCGCGCGCGGCAGCTCCGCGAGCACCGAGCTCACCTTGTCGCGCACCTCCTGGGCTCCGATGTCGCCGTCCTTCTCCAGCTCGAACTGCACCTGGACGATGGAGATCCCCTCCGCCGAGATCGACATGAGCTGGTCGATGCCGCTGATGGTGTTGACCGCCTCCTCGATCTTGTCGGAGACCTCGGTCTCCATCTCCTCCGGGCCGGCGCCCACCAGCGTGGTGGTGACGGTCACCATCGGGAAGTCGACCTTGGGGAAACGGTCCAGGCCCAGGGAGAAGTAGGAGAAGAGCCCCACCACCACCAGGGAGAGGATGAGCACCGTCGCGAAGACGGGCCGCTCGATACAGATCTGCGCAAGCCTTTTCATGAGCTGCTCCTGCCTGCGGCGTCGATCTCGACGCGGGCGAACATGCCCGGCGAGAGACGGCCGTCCCGGTTGGGAAGCTCGGTCTCGACCGCCACCGTGCGGGTCGAGGAATCGACCACGCCGGCCACCAGGCTGACCCGGCCCTCGAACACCTCTCCGGGGTAGGCGTCGACCATGGCGCGCACGCTCTGCCCGCGGCGCACCGAGGAGAGATAGCGCTCGGGGAGGCGGAAACGCAGCTTGATCGGCGAGGTCTGGACGATGACGAACGCCACCGAGCTGTCGCCGAGACGCTCGCCCACGTCCGTCCGCTTCTCGGCCACCACGCCGGTGATCGGCGAGTGGAGCACCGCGTCGGCCAGGCGCTGGCGCGCCAGGTCCTCGGAGGCCTCGGCTCCCGCGACCGCGGCGAGCGCCGACTGGTGGCTCGACTGCGAACGGTCGTAGGCCGCGCGCGACACCGAGTCTTTGGCGACCAGCTCCGCCTTGCGCTTGAAATCGCGTTCCGCCTCGGCCGCGGCGGCGCGGGCGCGGGCCACCTCGGCCTGCGCCTGCTTGAGCTCGAGCGACAGGTACTGGGTCTCCAGCGTCAGGAGCGGCTGCCCCTTGCGTACCCGCGCGCCCTCGTCCACGTACATGCGGCCCACCCGGCCGGGCAGGCGCACCGCGACCTCCGAGCTGACCGGAGAGACGAGCTCGCCGCTGGCGACCACCGGAGCGCCGTCAGCCGGCGCGGCGGCGGTTCCGTCCGCGCCCTCTTCCACCACGGGGGCATCCTGCGCGGGCTGCGCCTTGGCCACTCCGGCCACGCTCCGGACGTCCTCGGGCAGCGCCGGGGGAGCCGGAGTCTCCGCGCCATCGGTCTTGGCCTGCGGCGCGCCCTCCGACTTGTCGGGTCCGCCGCATCCCGCGGCCAACGCCGCGAGCAGGGAAACACAGAGAAGGAAAGGAAAAGCCTGGCGCTTCATCGCGCACCCTCCAGAGGAATCGTTTGGTCGAGAAGGCCCGCGGCGGCCCAGACTCTCAGCTCGGCGAGATCGCGGTCCAGCTTGCTGGCCGCGACGACTCTGCGAGCCTCCGCGAGCGATGTTTCGGCGGCCTCGGCCTCCAGGGACGTCAGCTCCTGGGCCCGGTAGAGCTCCGTGGCCTGTTGATACTCGGCTTCGCTGGCGGCGAGCTGCTCGCGGGAGAGCTGCAGGCTCGCCTCGGCGGTCTGCATGTCCACCAGCGCCTGATGCACTTCCTCGCGCACGGCGCGCCGGACCTCCTCGACGCGCAGCGCCGCCTGCCTCTCCCGCTCGCGGGCGACGGCGATGCGTCCTTTCAGCTCGCCGCTCGAATAGATCGGGATGCTCATGCGGATCGACACCTGCCCGTACTGGTCCGACGGGAAAGCGGACTTCTGATTGATCCACGACCCGTCGGCCGTGACCAGGGGGAGGTAGGCGCCCCGCTGCTTGGCGACTTCCAACTGCGCGGAAGTGAGCGCGGCCTGGAACTGCGCCACCTCCGGGCGTCCCCTCTCCGCCTCGGCCATCAAGGCCGCCTCGGCGGGGAGCTGCGGGAAGAGGTCGCCGGGATCCTGCACCTGGATCGGCGAATCGAGAGCGAGATCGAGACGCAGACGTCCGACCGCGGCCTCGCGGGTCTGCCGGGCGGAAGCCAGCCGGCGCTCGGCGGCTTTGATGGCCGACTCCGCGCGCAGGACGTCCACCCGGGTGGTCTCGCCGGCATCGAAGAAGATCTGCGCCTGCTCGCGGCGCCGGCGGGCCAGCTCCAGATTGCGCTGCTCGACCGCGAGCAGCTCCTCGGCCTCGACCACCCCGAGGTAGTTCGACACCACGTTGACGACGATCTGGTCCTGGGCGCCGAGCAGCCCCTGGCGGGCGCTCTCCACGGCCAGGCGCGACTGCTGGATCGCCTTGCGTTCGCGGTTGCCCGCGTAGATCGGCTGCGAAAACGTCAGGCGATAGCTGTAATCGTTGGCCGGGAGGATCGTGCGCGCGTCGTCGCCCGATCCGAAAGCGACCTCCTGATCGTTGCGGGTGTAGTTGCTCTGGATCGCCACCCTCGGCAGGATGCCGGAAAACGTCACGTCCTCCTGCGCCTGCGCCGCCGCGACCTCCGCCCGGGACCGGCCCAGGGCGGGGTTCGCGGCGAGAGCCCTCTGGAGCGCGTCGCGCAGGGTCAGAGAGACCGGCGCGGTGTCCGAAATGGGGGATATCGCCGAAATCGAAGAAGCCGGCGCGGGCGGAGAGGGCTCCTGCGCGAACACGGGAGCCGCCGCCAGCGCCAGGGCCAGCACGGTTGGGAATCTCAAGCTCATTCTCCTGGGGAAACGGGTCCCGTCCTCGCGGGAGCCCTCATACCGGCCGCCAGAAACGTCACCAGATGACCGAGCGCCTCGTCCGGGTTCGAGGCCCCGCCGCAGGCGCCGCCCGAATACTTTTCGAGCAGATAGCTGCACCCCACGGTGTGGGCCATGGCCCCGGCGACGAAGTGATAGCGCCACATCAGCTCGCGCTCGCCCAGGTGAGGCAGGAGCCGGGCGAAGGCGGCCATGAAGCGGCGCACCGTCTCCGAGAACTCCTCCATCAACATGGTCCGCAGCTCCTCGCTGGGCTCGGTGAACGCGCGGCCCATCAGCCGGCCGAAATCGCGCGCCCGCTCGCGGGACATGCGCAGGAGCGGCTCGAGGAAGGCGCGCAGCACCTGCTCGACGCCGTCCTCCGCGTCGAGGTCGCAGGCATCCAGGAGGCGCAGGCGCTCTTCGTTCAGCGGCTTGAGCCGCCGGGAGAACACCGCCCGCACCAGCCCCTCCTTGGATCCGAAGTGATAGTGGACCGCGGCGAGGTTCGCCCCCGCCCGCTGGGTGATCATGCGCAACGAGGACGCCTGGATGCCGTGCTCGGAAAAAAGACTCTCCGCGGCGTCCAGGAGGCTCTCGCGGGTGCCCGCGACGTGCTCGGTTTGGGTTTCGGTTTCTGCTGCCATTGATTCAAACGTCCGTTTCAAACGACCGTTTGAGAGCGTAAAGGAAGATCTCCAGCCTGTCAAGCACCCAGTCTCTGTCTTTGTTTGGTCTTCGCCTTTCTCCCCTCTCCCGGGAGGCGGGAGGGGATGGGAGAGGGGCCAGGGGGTGAGGGCCCCGCGGCGGAACGGCTATACTCCGGCCTCCTCATCTGGCTAGGAGGGGGACACCCCATGAACCGAGACACCATGCACGTCCTCGCCCGCCCGCGGCTCCCCGTCTCCGCTGCCGATTTACCAAAATTCAGTTGTCAAAGAACGCCTCCGGGACCGTCTCCATGCGAAGTCCCGACCCCGTGGATCTCGGTCTGAACGCCCCCGAGCTCGGGGGAACGACTCGCCCCCATTTGGGTCACATTCCTGCACCGTAACCCCTCCTCGCCCTCTCACGGCTTTCCGGAGAGGAGGCGAGGAGGGGAGCAGCTTGTTCTTTGACAACTGAAGTGCCGAGAAAACCGGGGCATCCGTCCACGGTGGGAGCCGGTCTTGGCCGGCCGCTCCCGCCGTGGCTTTTTTTCGATCCCTCAGAGGGTGTTTTTGGAAGCGCCAGAACCAAGCCGCCGCGGCAGCGAGTATCATGCAGGCTTCGTGGATATCGATCTGGTCGCCCGAAGGAGCCGCCGCGGGCCAGGGGGCCGCCGGGAGAGGCCTTTCCGCTTTCTGCTCGACGGCCGGCTTTTCCGCCTCCTGTGCGATCCGGGACAGACGGCCGCTCTCGACAGCTTTCGTGCATCGCTGGCGCACCTGGGCCTTGCGCCGGAGGGCGGTCTCCCCGATCTGGAGATGACGCCACTGGCGATCCTCGACGTGATCGGTGTCGAGCCTCCTCAGTTCCCTGCGCTTCCCTATCTCCCCAAGGGCATGGCCACTCTCGAAGACGTCGAGGTCGGCATCCTGCTCAAGGAGCAGATCCAGAAAGCATTCAGGAACGCTCCGGAGCTCGAGCCCTCGAGCCTCAAACGGCGCGTGGAGGAGCTCCGGCAGACGACGGACCCGGCGGCTCACGAGCTGTTCGACCTTTGTCTGACCCGCTTCGTATCCCGTGACAAGTTCGAAGACGACATTCTGGAACAGCTCATCTTCGATGCCCTTTTCACGTTCCGTTTTCCGGAGGAGTACAGGGAGCGGATGAACCATCTCTTCAACTCCTTCCTGCTGAACGACAAAACCCAGGTCTCCGGCCTGACGAAGGTCCGTCGCCTCAAGGTGTTCTGGGACAAGTCGCTGGAGCGGATCCTCAAGAAGTATCCGAAGGCGCGAGGAGAGATCCTGGCGGTGGATCAGGAGATGAAGCCCAAAACGTACAGGGATTTTCTCGGGTGGGAGGTGATCCACTATTCGGTGCTCGGGTACGCACGGAAGTGGATTCATCCGGTGATCGCATTCACCCCGGAGCCCGAGGACAGGCTCAGGGCCAAGTGCAAGGCCCACAAGACGGCGCTGCGCGCATTTCTGGATGAGATCCCCCGAGAGGAGCTCGCCGGCGAGCTTCGGCCTTGGATCAGGGCCTGGACGCCGGGGTGGCTGGTGCCCTGCCGGGCGGATGGGACGTTCGAGGCGGCGGTGTCTACGGGGGAGGTGCCGATTTGGGCCGGGCCGTCACCCCCGGCCCCTCTCCCGCGAGAGGGAGAGAGGTGAATGCGGATCTCACCCCTTGGCTCCCTCTCCCATCGCACTCCCACCGACCGGGAGAGGGGAGAATCTCTGCTCTCGCGAACACGGTGGTGGTGGGTGGTGGTGGTGTGCCAGCCGTTTCACTGGGCGCACTCGGTCTCTTGCTCTCCGAGGGCGAGGTGTTGCCGCAGAAACGCCTGGCTCCTCTCCGACCCGAAGAGGGGGTTGATGTACGCTATGGCCATGGACGCTCAGGACGAGGAAGAGATCAAGCGCCTGATCCGGGTGTTGACGTTGGCGATGCGGATCCTCGATGTTTCCAACCGGGAGGTGGAGAGGCGGATCGGTTTGAGCCCCAGCTACCTGAGCCGGCTGTTCAACGGGCTCATCGAGCTGCGGTTCGAGCACGTGCTCGTGATCTGCAGAGCCATCGGATTGCGCCCTGCTGAGCTTTTCGCCTCCCTCTATCCGCAACGGGGAGAGCCGCCCAGCGAGGCTGCGGTCAGGCTCCGCCAGACCGTGGCAGATCTGATTCCGCTTTCGCCGGCATCTCAGACGTCGAGTGACGCGGAGCTGGACCGCAAGATTCAGGAGGCGGTGCGGAAGGCCCTCGCCGAGCGTGAGCCGGAGACGTGAGAGGCTGTCCGTTGAACGACCGGCTCTCCCGCCGAGGCTGGGAATGTGGTGCCCAGCCGTTTCACCGGGGTCGCATGCCCGCCGTCTTCGTCATACCTTTGTGCCGGTGGCCTCACCGGTCACGGTGTGGAGGTAGGGCGACCTTTGCACGGCGTCCTCCTCCCAGCCATAGAAGTTGTCCCTCTGTCTCTGGGGAACCTGCGAGTATTTGTAGGTGATCTTCAGCTTGGCCCGCTGATTCCTGGGCAGTAGAGCCGTGGCCTTCGTCCTCCAGAGCTCGACGAACTTCGCGATCCTCTTCTTGCAGCCGTTGCAAGGCCCATAGGGGCCTGACAGCGCCACGGTGTACTCGTCTCCGTCCCGGGGAGCGTCCTGCATGTAGGCGGCGAAGCTCTTGAGGGCCAGGATCAGCGGGTTGACCTCGCCGTCCCGGGTCGTGCTGGTGACCTGGTCGTCGGTGCTGTCCGGCGTCTGGATGGCGGTCTCGAGGTCCCGATCGGCGGTGCGGTCCTCCGCGATCCCTCTTCCGCTCACCTGGACGAGAGCCCGTACGGTCTGGGGGTCGTGAGACGTGAGGACCCGCTCGGTCTCACGGTGGAACTCCTCGAGGTGGGAGGGGGCCTCGACAACGACTCTCTCGACGACCTCACGGGGGGCGACCCGGAGCCAGGACACGGTCCGCTCCTCCAGCTCGTTCAGGATGGCGGCGAGGTCGTCCAGGTTGTCGTCGGTCGCCCGGATTCCGTAAGTCCGGAGGAACCTCGACATCGTCTCGAAGTTGGCCTCGCGCAGGTTCTCAGAGAGCTGGAAACCCTCCGCTTGGATCGACCAGTCGAAGTGGATGCCCAGAGTGCGGCGATCGATTCTGTTGAGATCTCTCTTGATCTGCGCCTGATCGCTGCGCGAGATCTTCCGCTGGATCGCTGGCGCAGAGCCGGGCCACCGCACGGCGGGCGGCGCCTGATGGGGAGCTGTCTTCGCCTGTGCCACCGGACGCCCCGGTCCCGCGGCGCAGGCCCGGCAGGCCTGGACCACATGGGCGGCCGGCGGCCTTGCCCCCGCCGGGGCCGCCTTGGCCTGCGCGGCTCCCGAGGGCTGCTGCCAGCGAACGGGGGGTGGTGGAACTTTCCGGGACGAGCTCATGTCGGCATCGGGGAGACCCGCTGAGTATACCCCCTCTGGACGGGGTCATACCTCCTGAGCCAAGGGGCTTCCCCCTCCCAGATCCTTCGCTTCGCTCAGGATGACCGGGAGGGGGGCGTTCGGTTGAGGGCCTACCGCCGGGCGGCGGGGACCGGCTCGGTGCGGCTGGCAAAGCCGATGACGATGTAGGTGCCGGAGCGCTGGTCTTTCTTCAGCTTGAGGATGTTCTTGCGCTCGGCGTCCTCGAGCAGCTCCGAGAAGGTGGTGTAGCCGTAGTAGCCCTCGTTGAAGGAGGGCTTCTTGCGCTGCATGGTCTGCTTGATCATCGAGCCCCAGAGCACGTCCTTGTTCTCGCGCAGCAGCGCCTGGATCGATTCGATCATCAGGCTGAAGACCTCGGCGGTCTTCTTGTTCAGGCCGTCGAGCTTCGGACCTTTCTGGTTGTCGCGCCAGACGTCCTCGTAATAGAGGAACTCGTCGCAATTGTCGATCAGCAGGTTCGAGGAGGAGTTCTTCACTCCGACGCCGATGACGTACTTGTTGTTCTCCTTGAGCTTGGAGACCAGCGGCGAGAAATCGCTGTCGCCCGAGAGGATCACGAAGGTGTCGAGGTGCTCCTTGGAGTAGGAGAGGTCCATGGCGTCGACGACCATCTTGATGTCGGCGCTGTTCTTGCCCGAGTAGAACTTCTGCGGGATGTCGATCAGCTCGATGGCGGCCTCGTGGAAGGGGCGCTTGTAGTCGCTGTAGCGCTCCCAGTCGGCGTAGGCCTTCTTGACGATGATCTTGCCCTTCTCCAGCAGGCGCTCGAGGATCAGGTTGATGTCGAACTTGCCGATCTCGGAGTCGCGCACGCCGAGGGCGATGTTCTCCAGGTCGCAGAACATGGCGATCTTGCGCTCGTCGGTGCCGCGCTGGCGCTCGGGGACCGAGATAATGATCTCGCGGGCCAGGCGCTCGAAGTCGGTCGTCGGGGCCGGCACCCAGGCCGGCTCGGGAGCGCGGACGGGGCGCGGCGCCGGGGACGGGGCCGGAGCGACGGCCATGTGTGCCGGCTGGCGGCGCGGAGAGGGCAGAGGCGGCGGGGCCGGCACTTCGTGGGCGGGCTCTTCGCGGTCCTCGTCGTCCTCCTCGTCCTCGGCCGTCTCGGGGGAGGCCGTGGCCGAGCGGCCGTTTTTGCGTCCCCGCCGGCTGCGGCGTGGGCGCTTCTTCCGTGTTTCGGCCTTGCCCTCCTCCTCGGGGCCCTCTTCCTGGGCCTCCAGCTCGCCGGCCTGAAGCTCGGCGGGGCCCTCGTCGAGAGCGTCGGCGATCGACGCCTCGAAGGCCGGCTCGGCGGTCTCGGCCCGGGTTTCATCCTCGCGGTCCTCGCGCTCGCGGGAGGCCTTGAGCTCCTCGACGGAGCGGTCGGGCTCGCGCCGCCATGAGGGCTCAGGCGCGGGCTCGGTCCCCTGGGAGATCGGAGGCTGCTCGGCGAGGGGGGCCGGCTCCGGGGGAGTAGCTCCCAAAGAGGGGGTCTCCGGGGAGGGGGTTTCGGCGGGAGGCTCGGGACGGCTCTCCTGCCGGTTGGGTTCGCGGTTCTCTTCGTTCGTGCCCTCAGCCGTGGGGCGAAGCCACCATGGACTCAAATTGTGCTCCTTCCCGAGCCCGCAGACCGGGCTCGTGCGCTTGCAGATTCGTTCATCGATCGGCGCGAGGCGCATCGCGCCTTCGTCTGGAAATCACCGACGGGATGGTCGCGGTTTTACCACTCTAGTCCAGATCGAAGGGGCGGGGGGGCGGACCTTCGTCCGGATCCTCCTCCGCCCGGCGCATGGCCTCGCGGAATTTTTCTTCGAGCAGCCGGTCGCGGTCCTTCAGGGCGGCGACCTCGCGCGCGAAGACGTCTTCGGCCCGCGCTTTGTCCTCGTCCAGGCCCTTCAGGAGCGCATCGAAATCCTTGCCTCCGGCCAGCGGCTGTTTCGCGCGGCGGTGGGAGAGGATCTCCCCGGTCTCGGCGTCGACGACCAGGTCGGAGTTGCACTCGGGGCAGCGGACGGTGATCTTGCGGGTCTCTGTCACTCGTCCATTCTACCTAGTTCTGGTACTTTACGCGCCATGACGGCCGAAAGACTCCCCAGCCGCGACGAAGCCTGGCAGCTCCTCTGCCAGTACACGGAGAAGGAGGGGCTGCGCAAGCACGCCCTGGCGGTCGAGGCTTCGATGCGCTATTACGCCCGCCGGTTCGGCGAGGACGAGGAGCTGTGGGGAATCACCGGGCTCCTCCACGATTTCGACTACGAGCGCTGGCCCGACGCGGAGAACCACCCCTACCGCGGCAACGAGATCCTGACCGCCCAGGGGTATCCGGAGGCGTTGCGCACGGCCATCATGGGGCATGCCCCGTACTCCGGCGTGCCGCGCGAGACGCGGCTCGCCAAGGCGCTTTACGCCTGCGACGAGCTGTCCGGCTTCGTGACCGCCGTGGCCCTGGTCAAGCCCAGCAAGAAGGTGGCGGACGTGGACGTCTCTTCGGTCAAGAAGCGCTTCAAGGAGAAGGCCTTCGCCCGCGGCGTCCATCGCGAGGACATCTTTCAGGGGGCGGAAGAGCTGGGGGTGCCGCTGGACGAGCACATCGAGAACGTGATCAAGGCGCTGCGGGAAGCGGCGCCTCAACTGGGGTTGTAGCCCCCTCCCCTGACCCCTCACCCCCCTGACCCCCTCTCCCACCCGCACTCACGCCCGCCCGGGAGAGGGGGGAAACTGCTGCTTTTCTCCCCCTCTCCCGGGGGAAGGGAGTGCGGATGGGAGAGGGGGCCGGGGGGTGAGGGTCCCCATCCCCAGCGCCAGTCCCACCGCCGCCAGCACGCACCCCGCCACGAACCCGCGCGGCCGGTAGAGCAGGTCCACCCGCCAGCGCCCGGCTGGGAGGCGGGCGGCGACGAACGGGCCGTCGGTTCCGGCCGCGACCCTTTCCCTGTTCACGAGAACCTTCCATCCGCCGTCCTGATAGACGCTGGAGGTCAGCAGGCCGTTCGTCCGGAGCCCCAGGCGGGCCTGGTATCGCTCGGGAAAGGTGCGGCGGAGCTGGACCTCGCCCTGGGCGTTCCGGAGGAAGAGCGAAGGGAGGGGGTCGGGGATCTCCCAGATCGAGGCGTCCGCGCCGGCGTGAGCCAGGCGGAGCGGTCTCCTCAGGCGGTCTTCCGGCGCGGTCAGGAGGTAGCGGACCCCCAATCTCGGATAGAGGGGATGCCGGGGAGCGCCGAATTCCGGCACCTCGCTCCACCAGGCGATGGTGATCGGCGCGGTGAGCTCGACGTAGGCCCGGGGCGCCATGGGGTTGTAGACGCGGGCGTCGGAGAGGCCGTACAGGGAGGCGAGGTTCGGGGGGAAGGCCCGGCCGAGCGCGGCCATGCGCACCTGGCCCAGGTTCTGCCGCAGGAAGCGGATCGAATCGTTGACGGGGAAGGCCAGGTGCTTCGGCATCGGCGGATTGGCCGGCAGGTGGGCCAGGAGGAGCTCGGCCGCGACCAGCCCGGCGACCGCCGGCGGCATCCAGCGCCTCCCCCGTCCCAGAGCCAGCAGCAGGGCGGCGAGCACCAGGAAGCGCATGTGCCAGTGGAGCCAGCCGAAGCGCAGGACCTCCAGCCGCGCCGGGTCTTCCGGATTGGGGTGGGACAGGTAAGCCCAGGCGAGGACGGCCGCGAGGCCGGCCCCGGCCAGCAGGACCGGCCAACGCCGCGCCTCTCCCTGGCGGAAGCGCTGGAGGGTACAGGCGGCCAGATAGGCGAGACACAGGGAGAGCGGCAGCAGGAGGCGCCGGCTCGCCAGGAGGGGGACACGGTCGATTCCGGGCGGATTCGCCAGGACGATCAGGCAGAGGGCGACCGTGGCGAGCGCCAGGCGTTCCTGCGGGAACCGCTTCCGGGCGCCCAGGCCCAGGAGCGCGGTGAGCAGGGCGGCCGTGCCCACGAAGCCGCTCGCGTCCTCGTTGGTGTTGCTCAATCCCCAGTAGTGGACGAACCGGCTGTTGCCGTAGGCGTTGGGAGCCGCGATCGGCAGCCAGCGCCGGGCCAGATCCGCGCCGTAGCGGGTGGCGGGAGGGGGCTCGGCGGGCTCGCGCAAGCGGGCCGCGCGCAAAGTCTGGGGGAGGTAGTCGAGGGTCGAGAGCAGGGCCGGCGCCGCGACCGCTCCGGCCAGGAGCAGGGCGAGGGCGGCGTCGCGCAGCCTCCGCAGGCGGAGCGCGCGAGGGACGCCGTCCGAGCCGTCGAGCGTCTGGGCCAGGAGGACCGCGAGGGCGAACGCGAAGGCGTAGAGCACCGTCTCCGGGTGTCCGCCGAGGAGCAGCGCGAAGGCGCCGATCGCCAACAGCAGGAGGTCGCGCCGCCCGCCGGTCTGCCGGCAGCGCGCCAGGGCGTAGAGGACGAGGGGGAGGAGGGCCGCCGGATTCGCGATCGGCCATCCCAGCCAGAGGAGCACGAACCCGCCGAGCCCGAAGGCGAACGCTCCCGCCAGGGACGGTCCCGCGCCCAGCCCCAGCCGGCGCATCCAGAGGAAGGAGAAGACCAGCGCGGCGAGGACGCGCAGGGCCGCCGTCACCCCCGCGGCGCGCATCCAGGGGAACGGATACGAGAGGAGGACCAGCGGCTGGAGGACCTGCGCCTGGGGGTCCGCGAGCAGGGGCATGCCGGCGCCGGTGCGCGGGTTCCAGAGGGGCCACCGGCCGTCCGCCCAGGCCTCCCGGGCCGCGGCCACCGAGGGAGCGACCAGCTCGATCAGGTCTCCCTGGAGGATGTTGCCGTGCGGCTCGGTCGGCGGGAGGCGGGTGAACGGGACGTGCCCCCGCAGGTTGTCCAGCGGGAGCAGGATCTGGCCGCCGAAGAGGACCGGTCCGAAGAGGATGGCCAGAGAGAGCCCGAACGCCGCGAACACCGGCGCCGGCACCGGGTCGTACCATCGCCGCAGCCCTCGATAGAGGAGGACGGCGAGCGCTCCGACCCACAGGCCGGGCAGCAGGTCCACGGGATGCCAGCCGGGCATGACGGGAGGGAGTGTAGCTCAGGGGAAAACGCGTGTCCGCAGCCCCAAAAAAAGGCCACGGCGGGAAAACCTCCCGCGCCTGGAGCGGCCCGGAAAGGCTCCCGCCGTGGGCGAAGGCCCCGGTTTTCTCGGCAATTCAGTTTTCAAAGAACCCGTCCGGCGCAACAGACGGCTTGCGCCGGACTCATCTCTTTCATGCTTGCTTAAGGGTAGAATGCCAGCCCGTTGAAAACTTTCCTTCCGCTTTACCCCTTGACATCTCTGCCAGATTGATGCATTATACCCACATTGTTGCCGGGTGACAAGAGGCAACATGCAAACTGTCCGTCATTGCCGCCATGGGGACGTCCAGGTTCGCTCTGCCTCCGGCGGAATCGTCCCTGGCCAGATCGCTGGCTCCCCTGGCGAGGGGCACGACGCCCCTCGCCGGGGCCGTAATGCCCCTCGCGAGGGGGGCGACGGCCCCGGCCGGGGGAGGAACGCCCCTCGCCACGGGAGTGACAGCCCCCGCGGGGGGCGAAAAGCCCCTCGGCTTGGGCGCAATGCCCCTCGCGAGGGGGATGAGGCCCCCGGCGAGGGGAAGAGCGTACGACTCGAGGGTTCGAGGGGCTGAGCCCACGGGAAGAAAAGCGGACCGCCTAACGATGTGAGCAGGCGGTTCGCGCAGTCTGGTTCTTTGACAATCGAAGTACCGATGAAGTCCATCCGGGGGCGGGCGGCGCGCCCCCCGGCTTTTCCCTACCAAGCGCCCGGTTGTGCGCCCCGACGCGCACGGACCACAGTTTCTTTGTCTTGCCGACCTGCTTGAGGCCCCTTTTCGTATTCTTCGTCCACTTCGGCAAGCAGCGCATCGAGACGGCCCGTTTCCAGGTCTTCCTCGATCTGCTGATCCCAGAGCTGCGCGTGATACTCCTCGAGCCACGCCATCAGCTCAGCCACGTCCTTGGCCGAGAGTCGGGTGATGGCCTCTTCGATTTCCTTGATGCTCATGACTTGTGAGTCTAGGGGGGGCTTCCTGGTTCGTCAAATGGGAGACCTCATCACGGATCTTTGACGAAACCCCGGGGGCTGCCGGCATAATGAAGGAGTTGCCTGACAGCCGGCGAGAACTCGATGCGCCCTCACCCCCTAACCCCCTCTCCCACACGCACTCACACCCGCCCGGGAGAGGGGGAATCAGATGAAAGGTGGAGGAGTGAAGCCCGGGAGGGGAAACCTCACCAAGGGGTGAGATGGCCGAGCTGATCAAAGATCGCTCGGAGTCAGGCCCGTCGCACGCGCAATCCGCGCCAACATGGCGGGTCCAATCTCCTCTCGGTCGTGAAAAGCCCAGGTGTAGTTTGGCCACCCAGACCGTTCAAGGGTGCAATGGGAGCCGGTCCTCCTCTTGATCCGCCAACCGATGCGGAGGAGAGCCGCGAGGACGCGGCTCGCTTTGCAGGCGGGCCAGTCGCTCAAGCAGCGATCACGAAGGAGACTTCCAGCGGTTCCGGAAGGGCTTCGCCGTGCTCCAAACGATCGGCAAGCACGCGAAGAGCCAGGGCCTGCGCCGCAGAGAGGGCGGCTTCCCGTGTCGGACCGTAGACCATGACCCCGGGGAGATCGGCGACGTCCGCGATCCAGCGGCCATCGACTTCACGTTCCAGCTCAACTCTCAGGCGCATGCACCGAGAATACCACGCGCCCGGCTACGCGTGGTTGGAGGCGGCCCGGCCCATCGGCGGCTCGCGCACCTTGACACCCCCCCTCCCCTGGGATAGAGAGGGGGCCTCCATGCTCCGTGTTCTGCGCCAGCTCTTCCGCTTCCGGGGCCTCCTCTTCACCTTGACCTCGCGGGAGCTCAAGGCCCGCTATCGCGGGTCGGTGCTGGGCTTCCTCTGGTCGCTGGCCAATCCGCTCCTGCTGCTGGCGGTCTACAGCTTCGTCTTCGGCGTCCTCTTCCGGCCGGCGCGGAGCGAGGGGGTCGGCGAGGGGCCGTACGCTCTGTTCATCGTCAGCGGCCTCTTCCCCTGGGTCTGGCTCTCGACCTCGGCGCTGGAGGGCTCGATGTCGCTGATCGCCAACTCCGGCCTGATCCGCAAGGCGGTCTTCCCGGCCGAGCTGCTGCCCATGGTCGTGGTGCTGTCGAACCTCGTCCACCTGCTGCTCGCCATGCCGGTGGTCCTCGCCGCCGTGCTGGCGAGCTGGCTGCTCAGCGATCACGGGGTCGGCGGCCTGTCGGCGGTCTATCTGCCGCTGGTGATCCTCCTGCATCTGCCCATGGTTTCGGGGCTGGCCCTGGGAGCGTCCGCGCTGACGGTCCACTTCAAGGACGTGCGCGACCTGCTCGCCAACCTGCTGACCCTGCTGTTCTTCCTGACGCCGATCCTCTACCACCTCGACTTCTTCGCCGGGCAGTTCCGCTTCATGGCCTGGCTGGTGCGGCTCAACCCGTTCACTCCGTTCACCCTGGCCTACCAGGACGTGCTCTTCTTCGGCCGGCCGCCCACGCCGCTGCTGTGGACGCAGATGGCGCTGGTCAGCCTGATCTTCTGGATCGTGGGGACGTGGCTGTTCGACCGCCTTCGCGAGACCCTGGTGGAGGCCGCATGATCGAGCCGGTCGAGCCGGTCGAGCCCATGGCGCCGGTCGAGGCGATCCGGGTGGAGCAGCTCGGCAAGCTCTACCGGCGGACCATGCCGGGCGACCGGCTGCGCACTCTGAAGAGCGCCTTGGTCGAGGGGAACCTGACCGGGAACCTGCGGCGCGACGAGGCGATCGTGGCCCTGGAGGGGATCGACTTCTCGGTGGCGCGCGGCGAGGCCTTCGGCGTGATCGGCGGCAACGGCTCGGGGAAGTCGACCCTGCTCAAGCTGATCGCGGGCATGCTGCGGCCGACCGAGGGGCGGATCACCGTGGCCGGCCGGGTGGCGGCCATGATCGAGCTCGGGGCCGGCTTCCATCCGGAGATCTCGGGGCGGGAGAACGTCTTCATCAACGGCGCCGTGCTCGGGCTCTCACGGCGCGAGATCGAGCGGCGGTACGAGGAGATCGTGGAGTTTTCCGGCCTCGGCGATTTCATGTCGGAGCCGGTCAAGAACTACTCCTCGGGCATGTACGTGCGCCTGGGCTTCGCCGTGGCCATCCACACCGACCCCGACGTGCTGCTGGTGGACGAGGTGCTGGCGGTGGGCGACGAGGCGTTCGCGCACCGCTGCGTGCGGCGGATCGAGGAGTTCCTCGCCTCGGGGAGGACCCTGCTGCTGGTCAGTCACTCGCTGGACCTGGTCTCCGGGCTGTGCGACCGGGTGCTCTGGCTGGAGGACGGGAAGCAGCGCCTGATCGCGCCGCCGCGGCAGGCGATCGACGCCTACCGGCAGGCGGTCGCCGAGCAGGAGGGGGAGGCCCACCAGGCGGCCCGGGAGCAGCGCGAGGCGGCGATCGAGGAGGGGACGGTCGAGGACGCGCTGCGCTGGGGCTCGGGCGCGGCCGAGATCACCTCGGTCCGCCTGCTCGACGCGGCCGGCGAGGAGCGCTACCACCTGGAGTCCGGAGAGGAGGCGCGGTTCGAGATCCGCGCCCGGGCCGCGCAGCCGCTCGCGGATTTCGTCTTCGGCGTCGCCATCTCGACCCCGCGCGGCATCGAGGTCTGGGGGACCAACACGGACCTGGAGGGCTACGTCCCGGCCTCGTTCGAGGGGGAGGCCGCGGTCCGCCTGACCTGCCCGGCGCTCCGCCTGGCTCCCGGAGAGTACGTGGTCGATGCCGCGGTGCACTCCCGCGACGGAGCCCCGTACGACTACCAGAAGCAGGTGATCACCTTCACGGTCACGGCGCGCACGGGCGGGGTCGGCGTCTACTTCCCCGAGCACCGCTGGGAGTTCGAGGACGGGGTGAGCTGGGAGGAGGAGACCCTCACCCCCGGAGGCGGTGGAATCAAGGACGAAAAGGATGGCAAGGACGGCAAGGACACGGGGTGAATGACATGTTTCTCGTCCTCGAAGTCCTTGTTGTCCTTTCTGTCCTTGGCTCATGATCAGCCTCCACGACCTCGCCCGCCGCCTGGCTCCACTGGCCGTCGCCGCGGTGGATCCGGAGCGTCTGGTCCGGGAAGAGCTGACGCGCCGCGCCGAGGCGGGAGACTGGTTCGAGGAGGTGCTGGCCGTGGGCAAGGCGGCGGCCGGACTGGCCCGGGGCGCCCGCGGGCTTCCCGTCGCCCCCTCGCCGCGGCGCCTCCTGATCCGGCCTCACTCCAGCCCGTCGCTCCTCGATCCCGGATGGGCTCAGGTGACCGGCGGCCATCCGGTCCCCGACCGCCAGAGTGTCGCCGCCGGCGAGCGGCTCCGGCGCTGGCTCTCGGAGATCGACCTCTCGCACACCCTGCTCGCGCTGATCTCGGGCGGCTCGTCGGCCTGCGTCGAGCTGCCCGCTCCCGGGCTCGCGCTGGAGGATCTGGCCGCAACCCAGAGAGCGCTGCTCGCCTCGGGACTGCCGATCCGCGAGGTCAACGCCGTGCGCAAGCACCTCTCCGCCCTCAAGGGGGGAGGCGCCCTGCGCGCCACGCGGTCGCGGGTGGTGGCGCTGCTCCTCTCGGACGTGCCGGGAGACGATCCGTCCACCATCGGCTCCGGCCTCTTCGCGGCCGATCCGACGCTCTACGCCGACGCCCTGGCCGCGATCCTCCCCCTCGATATCCCCGGGAAAGTGCGGGACCACCTGGCCGCGGGCGTCCACGGGGAGGCGCCCGAGACCGTCAAACCGGGCGACCCGGCGCTCTCCCGGGTGGAGACCATCATCATCGGCAACGCGGCCACGGCCGTGGCCGCGGTCGCGGCGGAGACGCGGCGGCATGGGCTGCGGACCGAGCAGGGGGGCCTCGACGGCGAGGCGTCGCACGCGGCGCGCAAGCTGGTGGCGGCCGGGCGCGCTCTCGCCGGCCCGGCCGTGGCGCTGGCCTGGGGAGGCGAGACCACGGTGACGATCTCCGGCCCCGCGGGGCGCGGCGGCCGCAACGGCGAGCTGGCCCTGGCGGCGGCGCGCGAGCTGCGGGAGGGACCCGCGGGCCAGGAGGAGCTGGTCCTCGCCCTGGCGACCGACGGCGAGGACGGGACGACCCGCACGGCCGGGGCCATCGTCGACGGCCGCACCTGGGAGGCGGTCCGCCGCGCGGGGATCGATCCCGGGGGAGCGCTGGCGCGGCACGATTCTTTCGCCGCTCTGTCGGCGGTCCCCGGGACCCTGCTCGCAACCGGTCCCACGGGGACCAACGTCGGCGATCTCGCGGTCTATCTCCGAATGCCCGCGGCGGGGTGATAGCATCGGGCTAAACTCGCGAAGGAGGTGCCCCGCATGGAGGATCCCGCCAAGGGTCTCAACGTCAAGATCAGCGATGAAGAGCTGAAAGGCCGCTATTCGAATCTTTTGCGGATCACCCACACGCGCGAGGAGTTCATTCTCGATTTCATCAACCTGGTTCCTCCTCAGGGCATCGTGACTTCGCGGATCGTGACCAGCCCCGGCCACCTGAAGCGGATCATCCGCGCGCTGAGCACCAACCTGGACCGCTACGAGCAGCTTTTCGGAACGATCCAGGAGGCGCCTGAACCGGCCGGGGACGACAGCGTGCACTGACATGATGGAGCGCGTTCACGCCGGGTGGTGGAGGACGGCTGCCGTCCTGCCCCTGGTCTCATGCCTCTCCCTGGCATGCCAGGGAGGGCCGCGGCGCGTGTCCACGGTCACGGCGGGGGCCGGCGGGCTGGTGGACGGTCCCACGCGCTGGCTGATGCTCCCCGAAGAGATCCGGCAGGCGCAGCGCCTGCGCACCACC
Source organism: Thermoanaerobaculia bacterium (assembly GCA_036380715.1). GTDB lineage: Bacteria > Acidobacteriota > Thermoanaerobaculia > Multivoradales > UBA5704 > UBA5704. The sequence continues at coordinate 30,544 of DASVEF010000266.1, forward strand.
CGCGAAGCGGTCGATTTCGTGGAGGCGTTCTGGCGCCGCCGCGATCCCGATCCCGACGCTCCCGGCAACGAGCTCGCCAGGACCTTCTACGAGCGGGTCGACGCCGCCGACCGGCTCTATTCGGAGGGGGGAGCCCGGGGCAGCCTGACGGACCGCGGCCGCGCCCTGATCCTGCTGGGCCCGCCGCCGGTCCTCCGCTACAGCCAGAAGAAGGCGCCGGCGTGGGACCCCGGCAAACAGGGCAACCATCCCGCCATCCGTACCCGCAATGTGGTCCTGGAGGTCTGGGCGTACCCGCGCAAGGATCTGCCCGCCGAGCTGGCCCTGAAGATCGAGGAAGAGGAAGGCGAGATCCCCGAGGAGGTGATCCTGACCTTCCTGGTGGAGGAGCGGCGGATCGAGCTCATCGACGGCGAGGAGTACCTGGAGATGGCGGTCCGGGCGGCGATCCACGAGTAGAGGGCAGCTCTAGAACATCCACCCCACCATCAGCTTCAAATCCTGCTGCTCGCCGCCGGCTGCCTTCAGCTCGACGAGGATCCGCTGCCGGCCGACCGGCCATTCGACCCCTCCCGCCAGCATGGGCGAGATGTCGATCTCGCTGCCGTCCTCGTCGACCCGGCGCCTCGCGTTCTCGTCTTCATCGATCCAGCCCACCATGATCCCGCCGCCGCCATAGAGGGTGAAGTTGCCCTCCAGCGGCAGGAGGTAGTGGACCGGGGCGGAGAGGGAGAGGATCGTGTGGTCGTCGCCGAGGCCCAGCTCCACGTCGGGCTGGAAGCGCAGGCGCGGGATGAATTCGCCGAAGTCGGCCTGCGCTCCGAGGACGATCTGGTCGGGGTTGTCGGCCACGCCCGCGCGCGGACCCCAGCGGCGGAGCCCCAGATCCTGCGCCAGGACCGGAGCCGTCGCGAGCAGCAGGGTGATTCCCAGGAGGAGACCGAAAACCGTCCGCTTCACGCCCGCTCCTGCGCGACCTGCGCCAGGCCCGCCCGGCTCATCTCCAGAATGCGGTCCCAGATCGGCGCGGGCACCTCCACGACCTCCAGGTCCGGATTGCCCACCAGCTCCCAGTCGCGGAAGGCCGGGTCATCCAGGAGAGCGGAGAGGGGGATCGGCGTCTCCAGGCGCTCGACCGGCTCCACGTCGAAGGCGTAGACCGTCGCGTCGTCGCCGTCGGGGTCCGGGTAGGCGTCGGAGATCACCCGCACGATGCCCACGATGGCCGGCTCGTCCCCCCTGTGGTAGATGAAGGCCTGGTCCCCCTCGTCGACGTCGCTCATGTTCTTGAGGGCGGTGTAGTCGGTCACGCCGTTCCAGACCGTGCTGGTGTCGCGCTCCAGGTCGTCGTAGCTGTACTGCTCCGGCTCGGTGGCGAGGAGCCAATAGTTCACTTCGGGCTCGTAGGGTTTGACTCGTTCCGCCATGATCAGTCCTCGTCTCGGTTGGGAGGCTCCGGAAGCGGAGCCGGCTGCTTGGTCCTCTTGCGATCGGTGTGCCACCATACGCCGGGACATGGAGATGAGAATGACGACGAACGAAAGGAGACCCGATGCGTTGGACGATCCTCTGCCTCGCGGGCGCCGCGGCCCTGGCCTGCGCCGCGCCGCGCGAGGAGCCGACAGCCGCGGAAACGCCAGCGCCCGCGGCGGAGAAAGGTGGAGAGATGGCGATCGCGCCTGACATCGAGAAGCGGCTGGCCCAGCTCGCGCCCGTTCCGCTGGAGGCGGACCTCTCCGCCCTGTCGCCGGCCGACCGCCGGGTGCTCGACAAGCTGGTCGAGGCGGCGCGGCACATGGATGAGATCTTCCTGCGCCAGGCCTGGACCGGGAACCCCGAGCTGCGCCAGCGGATCGCGGGCTGGAACGAGGGGAAAGAGGGCGCCGCCCGCCAGTACTACGAGATCAACTTCGGCCCCTGGGACCGCCTGGCCGAGAGGCAGCCGTTCCTCGGCGACCGCGAGCATCCCGAGGGGGCGGGCTACTACCCCGAGGACATGACCAAGGAGGAATTCGAGGCCTGGGTGAAGGACCACCCCGAGGACAGGGAGCGCTTCACCTCCACGTTCACGGTCATCCGCCGCAGGGACGGCGGCCTGGCGGCGGTCCCCTACTCGCAGGAGTACACCGAGTGGCTGCTCCCCGCGGCCCAGCGGCTGCGCGAAGCCGCCGCGGCGAGCGACAACGCGTCGCTGCGCAAGTTCCTCGAGCTGCGCGCCAACGCCTTTGCGAGCGACGACTACTACGCCAGCGACGTCGCCTGGATGGACCTCGACGCTCCGGTCGAGGTCACGATCGGTCCCTACGAGACCTACGAGGACGGCCTGTTCGGCTACAAGGCGGCTTTCGAGGCTTTCGTGACCGTCAACCTGCCGAAGGAGTCGGCGGCGCTCGCCCGCTTCAAGGAGCGCCTCCCCTGGCTGGAGCGCAACCTGCCGATCCCGGACGAGCACAAGAACCTGAGCCGCGGCACCGAGAGCCCGATCCGCGTGGCGGACGCGGTCTTCACCTCGGGCGACACCCGGGCCGGGGTGCAGACCCTCGCCTTCAACCTCCCCAACGACGAGCGGGTGCGCGAGGCCAAGGGGTCGAAGAAGGTGCTGCTGCGCAACACCATGCGCGCCAAGTACGACCGCCTCCTGGTGCCGATCGCCCAGCGGGTGCTCGCCCCCGAGCAGGTGGGCGACGTCTCCTTCGAGGCCTTTTTCGACGAGGTCCTGCACCACGAGCTGTCGCACAGCCTCGGGCCGGGGACGATCACCAAGAACGGCAAGAAGACCGAGGTGCGTCTGGAGCTCAAGGATCTGTACTCGACCCTGGAGGAGGCCAAGGCGGACGTCATGGGCGTCTACAACATCCTGGCCCTGATCGAGCAGGGGGAGATGCCCGCCGAGCTGCGCCGCACGCTGGAGCCGACCTACGTGACGGGCCTCTTCCGCTCCGCCCGCTTCGGCGTGGACGAGGCGCACGGCCAGGGCGTCGTGGCCCAGTTCAACTATCTGACCGAGAAGGGGGCGCTGCAGGTCGACGCCAACGCCCGCTTCCGCGCCGTCTCCGAGAAGTTCCCGGGAGCCATCCGCGACCTGCTGCGCGAGATGCTGATGCTCCAGGCGGCCGGCGACTACGAGGGGACGAAGAGATTCCTGGAGAAGTACGGCAAGCCGAGCGACAGCCTGCGGGAGGCGATCGGCCGGCTGTCCGACGTGCCGGTGGACATCCGGCCGATCTACGCGGTGGACAGGAGGTAGCGGGTCAGCCTGGAGTTGAAACCCCAGGCTGGGTTGTCTCGCTCTGGCAGAGCGACTCCCCCTCACTCCCCTCGCCCGGAGGGCGATACGATCCAGCCTGGGGTTTCAACCCCAGGCTACTTCACCCCCAGCAGCTCGACCTCGAAGATCAGCGTGGCGTTCGGCGGGATGACCCCGCCGGCGCCGCGCACGCCGTAGCCCAGGGCGGAGGGGATGATCAGCTTCCGCTTGCCGCCGATCCTCATCCCCTCGACACCCTCGTCCCAGCCGCGGATGACCTGGCCGCCGCCGAGGAGGAAGCTGAACGGCTGTCTGCGGTCGTGGCTGGAGTCGAACTTGGTGCCGTTCTCCAGCCAGCCGGTGTAGTGGACGAAGACGGTCTTGCCCGCGCGGGCCTCCTCCCCCTGCCCCTCCTGGAGATCGACGTACCGCAGGCCGGACCCGGTGGAAATCTCTCGCTCTTCGCTCATGGCAAATGTCCTCCTGGGAACGCGTTGTGGGAATGGGAGCGAAGGCTCCCCGGTCGGTCAACTCAGGGAGTTTATCTGACGACGGCCAGCTCGACCTCGTAGATCAGGGTGGCGTTCGGGGGGATCACGCCGCCGCCGCCCTGCTTGCCGAAGCCGAGCTCGGGAGGGATGCGGAGCCGCCGCTTGCCACCCTGCTTCATCCCCGTCACTCCCTCGTCCAGCCCCTTGATGACGTCGCCGGCTCCGACCCGGAAGGTGAGCGGGCCCGCGGCGTCCTCGCTGGAGTCGAACTTGGTGCCGTTCTCCAGCCAGCCGGTGTAGCGGACCTCGACGATGCTGCCTTCGCGCGCCTCCTCGCCCTCGCCCAGCTTGAGGTCGGTGTAGCGCAGGCCGGACGGTGTGACGATCTGCACGCCCGGCTTCTCCGTCTGGGCGTACAGGGAACCCGCCGCCAGAAAGGCGAGGAGGACGGCGCTGGTGAGACCGGGACGATGCATCATGGTGTCCTTGAAGGCGCCCATTCTACGCCAAACCGCGCCGGACCACCCTCCCTTCTTTCACGACCGCCGCGACCGGGTTGATCCCGTAGTGGTAGACCAGGTGGAGGAGGTTGGGCGCATCGAGCAGGACGAGGTCGGCGCGCTTGCCCGGCTCGATGGAGCCGACCTCGGCGCCCAGCCCCAGCGAGCAGGCGGAGTTCAGGGTGGCGGCCGTCAGGCTCTCCTCGATGGACAGCCCGAGCTGGAGGACCGCCAGCACTACGATCATCGGCATCGACTCGGTGTGCGAGGACCCCGGATTGCAGTCGGTGGCCAGGGCCACGGGCACGCCCGCCTTGATCAGCCGCCGCGCCGGGGCGTAGCGGCGCTTCATCAGAAAGAAGCTGGTCCCGGGCAGGAGCACCGCGGTCACGCCGGAGCGGGCCAGCGCCTCGACGCCGGCTCTGGAGACGGCCATCAGGTGATCCGCGGAGAGCGCCCCGAGCTCGGCGGCCAGCTCGGCGCCCCCGGAGTCGGCGAACTCGTCGGCGTGCAGGCGCGGCGCCAGCCCATGGCGGGCCCCGGCTTCGAGGACCTGGCGCGACTCCTCGGCGCTGAACACCCCGCGCTCGCAGAAGACGTCGCAGAAGCGGGCGAGCCCCTGGCCGGCCACGGCCGGGACGATCTCCCGGCAGATCAGGTCGACGTAGCGGCTCCGGTCCTGCCGGTGCTCGGGCGGGACCTCGTGCGCGGCCAGCAGGGTCGGCACGAGGTCGACCGGATGGCTCTCGGACGCCCTTCGGATGGCGCGGAGCTGCTTCAGCTCGTCGTCGAGGGAGAGGCCGTAGCCGCTCTTCGCCTCGGCCGTGGTGGTCCCCCAGGCGAGCATCTGGTCCATGCGCCGCAGGACGTTGGCGGCCAGCTCCTCCTCGCTGGCCCGCCGGGTGGCTTCCACCGTCGAGAGGATGCCACCGCCCTCCGCCGCGATCTCCTGGTAAGTCTTGCCCGCCAGCCGGGCCACGAACTCCTCGTCGCGCATGCCGGCCCAGGGGAGGTGGGTGTGGGGATCGACGAACCCCGGGATCAAGGTACCGCCGCGGCCGTCCAGCCGCTCGGTGTCGGGCAGCTCGCCGAAAGCCTGGCGCCGCTCCTCGGGAGAGCCGACGAAGGCGATCCGCCCGGCGCGGCAGAGCACCTCGGCCCCCTGGAGCCGGCGCACCCGGCCCTGCTCGGCGCCGCGCCGGGGCTCCGACCCCTCCGGGGTCGCCACCTCGGACAGGTTGTGGATGAGGAGCATGCGGCGGAGTCTATCGCGTTCCCGGCGAGCGGCAGTGAAGCCCAGGACGAAAAGGACAACAAGAACAGCAAGGACGCCAAGGACCCTAACCGTCCTTGAAGTCCTTGTTGTCCTTTGTGTCCTTGGAGGGTCAGGGGCTCAGCCCGGCCCGGGCCCGCCCCATCTCCCGCACCGCGTCGCGGGCCCAGGCCTCGACCTCGTGCCAGCCGAGGGGAACGGCCAGGCGCGGCATCGGCTCCCCTTCGGCCTCGGAGAGGTCGGCCAGACCCTTCAGGGCCTGGAGGGGGAAGTCGCGGACGTGGCCGAACTTGTCTTCCGCGCGGGCCAGCAGGACGGACAGCGGCAGCTCGCGGCAGAGGAGGTAGAGATCGACGAAGTCCCTCTTCGTGCCGCGGCTGATGATCGCGCCCAGCTTCATCAGCCCCAGATCGACCGCGGAGGCCACGGCGAGCCCGGAGAGCTCCTCGAAAGGGTCGACCAGCGGATAGGGATAGTAGAAGAAGCGGACGCCGACGCCGCTCATGCGGACGAACAGGTAGCCGTCGCGCGCGGTCTCGACTTCGGTGTCCGAATCCAGGGCCAGCAGGTCGCCGAGCAGGTCGCGCCGCTCGGGGCTGGTCAGCCGGTTGGTGCCGGTCATCAGGTCGAGGTCCTGCACCGGCCGGTGGCCGATGTAGAGGGCGAGGGCGGCGGAGCCGGCGAGGTAGACCTCGTCGGCCCAGGGGCGCTCGGCGAGGCCGGCGACGAGCGCCTGGGAGCGGGGCGAGAGCGATCCGGGATGAGCGAGGATCAGAGCGGCCAAAGCAGGTCCCCGGCGTCCGGGCGATCACCCCCTGGATTGTCCAGAGGGGCCAGCACGGCCTCCCAGAACGCCCGGCTGCGGCGGGAGAGCTGGCGCCCGCCGTGCCGTCCGAGCCAGCCGGCGAGGTCCTCTTCGGTCAGCGTGGAGGTGAGCCAGGCGAGATCCTCCCGGTCGCCGTCCTCCAGGAGGCGGGCGATCAGCAGCGAGCTGCCCTGGAGGTCCCTCTCCTCGTAGCCGGGGAAGAGCCGCCGTGTACCGGGAGGGATCGCCATCGGCCGGGATCAGGCCTCGCGCCGCTTGCGCGGCAGGGTGAGGACGGTCGCGGTGGTGCGCTCGTCCTGGACCTCCGCCTCCAGGACGCCCTGGAAGTGGTCGAGCGTGCTCTTGAACTTGAGCTGCAGCTCGCGGCGCGCGGTGCGCAGCTCGGCGATCCTGGACTCGACGCGGGTGGACTGCTCGATCGCCTGCTGCACGATCTTGTCCGCCGCCATCTCGGCCTCCTTGACCGTCAGCTCCGCCTCGCGGCGGGCGTTGGCCAGGATCTCGTCCGACACCTTCTGCGCCCGCAGCAGGGTCTGCTGGAGCTGGTGCTCTCTCTGCTCCGCCTCCTCCAGGCGCTGGCGGTAATAGCGGTTCTCCCGCTCCAGCTTTTCCACCTGGGCCAGCCGGGCGGTCATCTCCTCGGCCAGCAGCGAGAGGAAGCTCTCCACTTCGGTCGGATCGTACCCCCGCATCCGCTGGTTGAAGCGCATCTTCTGGATCTCGAGGGGCGTGAGCGGCATAAGCAAGCACCTCCTGGAGCTTCGGGCTCGATGTCCTTTTCAGAGAAAGGGATAGCTATCTTAGCATAGAAGGCTATCGGCGAGCGCCGAACAGCGCGGTCCCCACGCGGACGTGCGTGGCGCCCTCCTCGACCGCCACCTCGAAGTCGTCGCTCATGCCCATGGAGAGCCAGCCGGGGAAGCCTGTCCACTCGGGCCGCGCGGCCAGCTCGTCGCGCAGCTCGCGCAGGCGGACGAACCAGCGCCGGGAGCCCTCGGGGCTGTCCCCGAACGGCGGGATCGCCATCAGGCCGGCGATGCGCAGGTGCTCCAGGCCGGCGAGAGGGCGCACCGCCTCGGCGAGGCCGTCCGGAGAGAAGCCGTGCTTGCTCTCCTCGCCGCCGACGTTGACCTCGAGGAAGCCGGTGACCTGGATCCCCCGCGCTCCGGCCTCGCGGTCGAGCGCCTCCGCGATTCTGACGCGGTCGACGGAGTGGATGGTGCGGAAGAGGTCGAGGGCGAGGCGGACCTTGTTCGACTGCAGGGGGCCGATCAGGTGCCATTCGATGGCTGGCTCTGCTGTCTCCGATAACCCCGAGAGGTGCGCCAGCTCGCCAGCCTTGGCCACGGCCTCCTGCACCCGGTTCTCGCCGAATACGCGGAGGCCGGCCCGCCAGGCCGCCTCCACGGCCTCGGCGGGGTGGGTCTTGGAGACCCCGATCAGGACGACCTCCTCGGGACGGCGCCCGCTGCGCTCGCAGCCGGCGGCGATGCGGCCCCGGACCTCCGCGAGGCGCGCCGGCAGCTCGCTCAAAGAGCCCTCACCCCCTGGCCCCCTCTCCCGCGGAGAGATAGGGAACAAGACGCTGTCTGTCCAGCTTTCTCCCCCTCTCCCGGTCGGCGGGAGGGGATGGGAGAGGGGGCCGGGGGGTGAGGGGCCTCAGCGGCGGCCATCGCGATGTCTTCTGCGATCTTCCTCAGCCCTGCTGCTGCTCGGGTTCGAGGTAGAGGATCCGCTTGCAACTGTCGCACTGGATCAGGTTGCCGGAGTTGCGGATCTCGACCACGGACTGGGGCCGCACGCGGTAGTTGCAGGCGCTGCAATGCCACTCGCGCTGCCTCTGGCCGGGGCGCTCGATCGGCCGCACGGAGGCCAGCGCGCCGCCCGGATAGCGGTCCAGGATGCGCTCGAACTGGGAAGCCACGTTGCGCGGCAGCCTGCCCCGGAGATCGCCGATCTGCTTCCTCAGCTCCTCCACCCGCTGCGCCACCGCGGGCTTCTCGGCCTCCCAGCGGGCGAGCTCGGCGGCGTAGCGCTCGTCGAGCTCCCGGAACGTCTCCCGCCTGGCCGCGAGGTCTTTCTGCGTCTGCTCCGAGCGCTCCAGGGCCGACAGGGCCTGCTCCTCGGAGGCGGAGATCTGCCCCTTGACGGTGTCGATCTCCTGGAGCAGGGCGCCGTACTCGCGCTGCGTGCTCACGCGGTTGATCTGCTGCTGGTATTTCTTGAGCTTCTCCTGGGCGTCCTGTGTCGCCGCCTCGGCGGTGCGGCGCTCTTTGGCGGCCTCCTCGGCCGCCTCCTGCAGGGCGTCGATCTCTTTCTTCTGGTTCGAATGCTCCTCGTGGAGGTCGCGCATCCAGTCGGGGATGCCGTGCAGCCGATGCTCGGCCTCTTTCAGCAGAGTGATCGCGCTCTGGAGCTCCACGATGGTGTCGAGATGCGGGTTCATGGATGGGGCTTTGGCTCCTCTCCGGGGGAATTCAGTTCAAGAGACAAGATGAAATCGTCCACGCGCACGCCCGATCGAAGTGGGTCCACCTGGATTCGAACCAGGGACCGTCCGGTTATGAGCCGGATGCTCTCACCGCTGAGCTATGGACCCGGGGCAGGCCCCTTTTCGGGGCGGCTCGCCAGTATATCACCCGCGCCGGAGGGCTCCCACTCGCGCGCCTCTCCGTCGGGAGTATGCTCCTCCGGACAGGAACGGTCCCAGGCCTCGCGCAGCCTTCGCGCCATCTCCGCGGCGCGCCGGGGATCGCTCGCCGGCGCGCTCCCCGCTTCGTTCCAGCGCTCCAGCCAGACGCGCGGCTCGCCGGCGCCCGAGAGCGGCGGCGTGGCGCGAAAGGCGCCGCCCAGCCGGTCGAAGATCGCCTCGGGGCGCTCGGAGAGGCGGCTCGCGAGCCGCGGCCTCCCCGCCGCCTGGCGGGCGCGGTAGTAGTCGCGCTCCGCGGGTGCGAACCGCGATTCGAGCAAGAGCTGGGAGTCCCCCTCCACCCAGGAGAACTGGTTGGTGCCGTTGGTCAGGTAGAGCTCCGAGAGCACGCCGGGGGGAGCCTCGCGGAACAGGCTGGGAGCCACGGCGGGCGGCGTGCTCCCTCCGGCCGCCTCCACCAGCGTCGCCCACAGCCGGACGACCCCGGGACGCTCGTTGCGCGGCGCCTGGACCGGCCGCTCGAAGCCGGCCGGCAGCTTGACCACGAGCGGTACCTCCAGGAGCTGGCGCCCCAGGTTGCCGCCGGCCAGGATCTGCCCCTTCTCGCCGAGCTCCTCGCCATGGTTGGCGGTCACCACCAGCAGGGTCCGCTCCCACTGGCCGCTGGCGCGCAGAGCCTCGATCAGCTTGCCCAGCCGCTCGTCCGCCCACGCCGCGTTCAGCCGGTACATCGCCCAGAAGCGGCGCCTCCTGCCGGCGGGGAGAGGGGTGGCGGGATCGAAGTAGGGCTCGAGCTGTGCGGGCGTGATCCGGCGCGGCAGCCGGGCCGGAGCGCCGGGGCCGAGCCTCTTCATGAATTCGTCCCGCCGCAGGTAGGGCGCCTGGGGCTCGGGGATGTGAACCCAGACGAACTGTCTCTTCCCGTTGAGAGTCGAGAGGTGCTCGGCGGCGCGACGGCCCCGGCTCAGCGGTTGGAAGGTGGCGAACCCCTGCGCGTAGCCGAACTTGTCGGAGTACCAGTGGCCGGTGAAGTAGCCGGCGGTCTCATAACCCTGCGCCGCGAGCGCCTCAGGCAGGGTGAGCAGGTCCGGGGAGAGGCGGGCGCTCCCGGCGTGCAGAGCCTGGTGCCCCCAGGGCTGCAGGCCCGTGAAGATCGAAGCCATGGCGGGAACGCCCCAGCTCGACGCCGAGATCCCCCGCCCCGCCCAGTCCGCCTCCCGCACCAGCGCTTCCAGGTTGGGCATCAGCCCCGGCTGGCCGCCCAGCCCCCCCACCACGTCCGCGCGCAGCGAGTCGAAGGTGACCAGCACGACCGGCCCGTCGTGCGGGACGGGAGCGCGCTGGCAGGAGAGGAGGGTGAGGAGAAGAGGGAACAGGACAAGGGAGCGGAGGCTCCGGAGGACCCTCACCCCCTGGCCCCCTCTCCCATCCGCACTCCCGCCCGCCCGGAAGAGGGGAAAAAGCTCTCCAAAAGGCCCCTCCTGGGCAAAGCTAAGATCTTCCTCCCCCCTCTCCCGGGTGGGTGTGAGTGCGGGTGGGAGAGGGGGGCCGGGGGGGTGAGGGTCCCCTTCCCGGCAGGCCCCGATTTTCAGAATAGGGGGGGATTCCAGAAGAGCGGCCACCCTCACCCGGGCAACGGATAGATCTGGCGGTAGCTGTCCGAGAGCACCAGGATCCGCTTCACATAGGTCTTGGATTCTTCGATGTCCAGGCTTTCCAGGAAGCGGTCCATGTCGCTGGAGCCCCACTCCTTCCACATGCGCTTGATCCGGTAGGGGCCGCCGTTGTAGCCGGCGAGCGCCAGCTCCAGGTTGCCGTCGAACAGGTCGAGCACGTGGCTGAGGTAGGTGGTGCCGACGCGGACGTTGTAGTCGGGATCGGACAGCTTCTCGTGCGAGTACGTCAGGCCGACCTTGCCGGCCCACTCGCGGGCGGTCCCGGGCATGAGCTGCATCAGGCCGCGCGCTCCGGCCCAGCTCTGGGCCGAGGGATCGAAGCCGCTCTCCTGGCGGATGACCCCGTAGACCAGGTGGACCGGGAGCCGGTTGCGCGACGCCCAGTTGCGGATCGGCTCCTCGTAGTCGATCGGGTAGTAGAGCTTGCGCGCCTCGTCCGGCAGGCCGGCCTGGAAGGGGCCGCCGAGAGCGGGGAAGGCGTCGCGGATCACCAGCATGCTCTTGCGCCGGTCCCCCTTGCGCGCCAGCACCAGCGCCTCCAGCGCGCGCATCGACCGCGGATCGGCCTTCGGCCGCACCAGCTCCATCTCGGTGGCGGCCAGGCTCTCCAGCCCGATGTCGGTCAGCAGCCGCGCGCGGGCCAGCAGCGGATCGGAGGGCCAGGGCTCCCGTACCGGCTCGCTGCCCGGAGCGTCGTTCGCCGGCTTCTTCGCCAGCCGCGCCAGGGCGTTCTTGCGGTAGAAGTCGGTCGTGTCCGAGGACGCCACCTCGCGGAAGATCTGCTGCGACCGTTCGGTTTCGCCCAGGGCCTCGAAAGCGCGCCCCGTCCAGTAGCGCCCCCGCCGTCCGGCGCTGTCGCGCGGATAGAGCTCGTACAGCTCGGTCCAGTAGCCGACGGCGCTCGAGAAGTTCTTCTTGCCGTACTCCCGCCAGCCGCGGTTCCAGAGGTTGGACGCGCCCGTGGTGTCGGCGGGATCGATGCGGCGCAGCGCGCGCAGCGTCTCGATCGAGGCTTCGAACAGGTCGTCCTCGGCCTGGTCGGCGTACAGGGAACGCAGCGACTTGATGGCCAGGTCGCGGTCCGCTCCGATCTGCGCGACGTTGCGCAGGTGCTGCTGCGCGGTCCGCCGCATCCTCTGCCGCTCGGCGGTGGGGAGGTTGTCGCGCCCGCGCTGGGCCGTGGCGACGTCCTCCGCCGCCTGGGCGCGCGCCCACTCCAGAGCCGCCGACTGCCGCGGGTCCGTCGATCTGCGCGAGGAGAGCAGGGTGAGCGCCGCATCGCCCTGGTGGACCCGGGTGAGGGCCTCCGCCTTGAGCAGATACCACTCGAGGTCGCGGCTCTCCACGGGCACGGCGTCGAGCGCCGCCAGGGCGCTGGAGTCGAGCTTCAGAGCGAGCAGGGCCTGCGCGCGCCGCTCGAGCTGCTCGGCGGTGAGGATGCGGCCCCAGTCGACCTCGCCGCTGCCGCGGAACAGCTCGATGGCTTTCAGCTCGGCGGCCACCGAGGGGGAGTCGGCCAGCAGCCGGCGGGCGGCTTCGCGCCGGATCTCCTCGTCGCCGAGGAGGGTGCCGATCTCCCAGGCGAGCCGCTCGAGGTCGGTCGCCTCGAGGCCGCGCAGGTTCTCGCGCCGCGCCTTGTCCACCAGCTCCAGGGCGCGCTGCGAGTCCCGCCTCTCCCAGGCGAGCTGGGCGCCGCGCAGCAGGGCGCGCGGGCGCAGGACCGAGGCGGGGTAGTCGCCGAGCAGCTTGGCGATCGCCGCCTGGGCCACCAGGACGTGCTCGCGCTCCAGCGCGCTGGAGCTCAGCGCGAAGAGCCGCCAATCCTCCAGGAGCCCGTCCGGGTCCCTGGCCTCGTACAGGCGGTCCTCGGCGAGGCTCGCCTGGCCGCAGGCGTGCGCGTAGAAACCGGTCAGCAGCTTGGCGAAGGCGGCATCCCTCCCCTTGCCGCCGGTCAGGGGGGCCAGGGTCTTGAACGCTCCGGCGCAGTCCCGGTCGCGGATGGCCGAAGCGGCCTCCGCGTAGATCAGGGACGCGCGGTCCGAGACTCCCGGGAGCGCCTGCGGGTCGGGCAGCGAGCGGGAGGGCGGGTGTGTGGCGGAGCCCAGCAGAGCCGGGACCAGCAAGGCCAGGGAAAGGGGGATCAGATTCCGGCGCGGACCACGACTTCTTTGACTTCTCACGGCGCTCCAACGTGCCCCGGTGATGTCCCGGAGCGGTACAGCTCGACCAGAAATGGTCAGATCCCCAGGGCTTTCGCGTCTCCCGCAGCCAGGATACGCACCAGCTCCTGGTAGAAGTAATCCGTTGTCTTGAGGATGCGCGGGTCTACGCGCTCCTCGTACATCTGCCGCGAACGGTCGATGTCTTCCTTGAGCCGCTCATAGATGTCCTTCTTGCGACGGCCTTCGTCGACCTGCTCTTCATTATAGAGCTTGATCTCGCTCACGAGCAGCCTCGCCAGGCGGCGGGCTTCCTCGTGGAAGGTGTCGTCGGTGGTGGTGACGGCCACGCGGCTGGTGGCGAAGGCCCAGCCCGGCCCGTCGACTCCGGTCGGCGGCTTGACCTCGGGGGTGCCGGCCAGCCCGGCGGGCGCCACCTCGGAGGGAGGCTCCGGAGCGGGAACCGGGCGCAGCGGCGGCGGCGGCTCGGGAGCCGCCTCGCGGAGGTTCGGCCTCTGGAGGAGGACAGTGGCGTCCGGAGCGGCGGCAGGCGCGGCGAAGCCGGAGGGCGCCGAGGCCGAAGCCTCGGCGCGCGGGATCTCGGCGGTCTGGGACGCCGAGGCGAACGCCTCGCGCGGGATCGGCTGATAGACCGTCGCGGCCGGCGAAGGCTCGGGCTCCGAAACCGCCGCCCAGCCCGGAGACGGCTCGGACTCCGCCTGGGTTTCCTCGGATTCGGCCTCGGGCTCGGCCTCGGCGAGGATCTCAGGCTCCGCGGGCTCGGGCTCCGAGAGCTCGGGCTCGGCGGACCAGGTGGAGGTCTCGGTCTGCCCTCCCGCCGCCAGCGTCTCGGGCGAGGGCTCCGGCGCAGGCTCGTCCTCGGCCACCGCCAGAGGCTCGGCCGCCTCCTCGGTCATCACCGGGGGCTCTCCGTACTCGATGGCCGACGTGTCCGGGGTCTCCTCGGCGGCCGCGGGCTCGGGCTCCGGCGGCGCGCTGACGGCAGGGGCCGTGGCGGCCGTCCCGCCGGTGAAGCCGACCTCTTCGCCCTCCAGGGTGAGCGTGGGCGTCGACGGCCGCTCGCGGAACGGCAGCAGCTCGATGGACTGCGCCGCGACATAGCAGAGGGTCTGCAGCGCCTCGGCGGCCAGCTCCCCCTCGACCCGGTCGGCGTACACGCCGGCGGCGACCTTGTCGCGCAGGACCAGCGGGATCAGGACCCCCTCGTGGGGAAGGGAGGTTTCGAGGCGGCTGCACAGCTCGGCGCAGTCGCCCGCGGAGAGGCGCACCGCGCTCTGCCCCTCCGCCAAGCGGGTCCAGGGGCTTCCGGCGGCGGGAGAGAACGACAGGTCGCGGATGGCCGGCTCAGCGTCCCCGAAACCCTGGCCGCCCCAGCCCCTCATCTCGTTGCCGCGCAACAGCAGCACGGCGGCGCGCGACGAGTAGCGGGCCGCCTCGCGCAGCAGCGCGGCGAGGATCTCCGCCTGCGAGCGGGCGCGGTCGATCGCCGCCACGGAGTCGCGCAGCCCGGCGACGGCACCGCGGGACGCCGACCTGGCCGCGGCCGAGGCCATGGCTTCCGCATAGGGGCTGAGCTCGTCGCCGGCCAGGAAGGAGGTCGGGACCTCGGGCGTGAATTCCTCGATGTGACGCAGGATCTCGTCGCTGCTGGCGCGCAGCCGCTGCGAAACTTCCCGGCGCAGGTCGGAGAGCGCACGCTCCACCGAGCCGCTGATTTCCCGGTTGATCTGCTGGATTCTTTCCGAAAGGGACATCCTCACCTCTCCGCGCTGTTCTCCGGAGTACACAACTTGTTAGAGGCCGTCCATTATTCTGTAGCCGACCCGGGGTGTCAAGGCGAAGCTCGATCGAAACCCCTTGCAGACACGGAGCTTAGCCGGGGATGGCGCGGCCGGCGCGGGCTGTGGTACGTTCCCGGCGCGTCGGGGTCGTGGAAACTGGAAACGTGATGCGGAGAAATTTCGGGCCGTCCATCCTCCTCTGCGCCCTCCTGCTCGGCGCCGGCTGCGGGCCTTCCGAGCGGGAACCACCGGAGGCGCAAGGCCAGGCCGTGGCCGCCGAGGCCGAGTGGTCCTGGCTCCAGCAGACCAAGCAGGCGCTCGACGAGAAGCGCGAGCGGCTCGCGCGCTCCACCGCCGCCCAGCCCCAGGGGCAGCCTGCCTCCCCCTCCAACGCCACCAGCGCCGTGGCGGCCCTGCGGACCGAGGTCGGCGACCTCTCCGAGGAGTTCCGCCGCCGCCTGATCGACTACATCAACGCCAACCCGCCGGTCGAGGGCGAGCCCCCCTCCGGCCGCCAGCTCGAAGCGATCCGTATGAAGACCGACGAGGACATCCTGATCGCCCGCGAGCACATCGAACGAGGCGGCGACTTCCGGCGCGCCATCGACATCTACGAGGCGGCGCTGGCGGTCGACCCGGAAAACCCGCGCCTGCCCGAGGAACTGGAGAGGGCCAAGGCCCACCGCTACATGACCGCGGAGCGCTTCGCCCAGGTCCAGGAGGGGATGACCCAGGACCAGGTCCGGGCGCTCCTCGGCCAGCCCAACCTGAACAACATCCGCGAGTACCCGCAGCGCGGCGTCGCTGCCTGGTTCTACACCCGGGACTCCCAGGGCGGGGCCGCGGCGGTCTGGTTCGAGACGAAGGGGAAGAGCATGGCCGTCTACCAGACCGACTTCGAGGCGGTGACTCCGGGCAAGCCGCAGCCCGCCGCTCCCCCGGCCGGCCCGCCGGCCCCTTGACTTTCTCCATCGATTGAGCGAAATTGGCGAATGCGCGTCCCTTTTCGGGACCGCGGAATCCTGCATTGGAAGAGAGGTGAGTACGGAATGCCCGTCGTGCATGTGCGCGAGGAGGAGAGCTTCGAGAACGCGCTCCGGCGGTTCAAGCGGAAAGTCGAGAAGTCCGGTATCTTGACGGAGCTGCGCAAGCGGCAGCACTTCGAGAAGCCCTCGGTCAAGCGCAAGCGGAAGGCCGTGCAGGCTCGCAAGAAGATGGCGCGGAAGCTGATGGAGGAGCGGCGCCAGGGTCTGGCGTAGCCCGCCGAGCGGACGCGGAAGATATCGAAGTTCGAAGTACAGCAACGGGAGGGGGCCTGAGGGTTCCCCTCCCGTTCTGTTTTCAGGGCCTGGGGTTGAAACCTCAGGCTGGTCTGTACCGCCCTTCGGGCGAGGAAGGACGGGGGAGTCGCTCCGCCAGGAGCGAAACAACCCAGCCTGGGGTTTCAACCCCAGGCTGGGTCGGCCCCGGTTTTCAGGGCCTCACTTCTGCTTCTTCAGCCACTCCTCCCACGTCATCACCTTCACCGGCTCGAGCTTGCGCGCGGCCAGGGCCTTGTTGGCCGCAGCCACCTCGCCAGAGGCGATCGAGTCGAGCTGGGCGGCGGACTTGTCGAGCCGTCCTCCCAGGACCTTCATCTGGTCGAGCTGCGCCTTCGTGGGGCGGCCTTCGTAGGCGTTGATCCCGCCGTAGAGCGTGCCCAGCTTTTCGCGGAGCTGCTCCTCGCCGGAGAGCCAGCCGCCCTCGCCCGTCGCGACCAGCGAGGCATGGAGCTTGTCCAGGCTCGTCGCCGCGTCCTCGAGCTGCTTGCGCAGCTTGTCGTTCTTGGGCAGCGCCTCCGCCCGCTGGCGCAGGGCGCCGCGCGCGTCCACCGCGGCATCGTCGACGTAGGTCAGGCGCTCCAGCATCTTGTAGGCCTTCATCACCGACTCGTGCTGGAGGGCGCGGTCCTCGGCCGTGTGCGTGGAGCGGGTGTCCGGCACGAGCACCACCTGGCTGGAGAGGGTCTGGTCGCCCTTGATCAGCTTGGCCGTGTAGGCGCCCGCGGGCACCCTCGGACCCGTGAAGGCGCCCGGCTCCTGGACCACCGAGTTGCCGCCCGGCATCTTGGGGGGCTTGAGGCGCATCGGCCACTGCACCCGGTTGAGGCCGCGCCGCTTGCCGCCGGGCAGCGTCGTGATCAGCTCGCCCTTGTCGTTGTAGATCTCCACCTTGAGGTCGCCGATCAGGTGCCGCTTCTTCTGGTAGTAGACGATGCTGGCGGCCTCCTCGGGGTTGCGGCCGACGAACTCGTCGTCTCCCGGGAAGTCCTGGACGGACGCCGGGATCATCATGGCCGACGGCCGCGTGGGGAGGATCGCGACCTCCTGGTCCAGCACGCCGGAATCGAGGTGCCGCAGCGGCGTGATGTCGTCGAGGATGTAGACGCCGCGGCCGTGGGTGGCGATGATCAGGTCCGACTCCCGCGGGTGGATGGCCAGGTCGCGCACCGCCACCTTCGGGAAGTTGCCGGTGTAGCGCGCCCAGCGGGCGCCGCCGTCGACCGAGATGTAGAGGCCCAGCTCCGTGCCCACGAACAGCAGGTCGGGGTTGACCAGGTCCTCGCGCACCACGTGGGCGTAGCCCGCCATGGCGTCGGTGGCCAGCGCCTTCCAGGTCTTGCCGAAGTCGGTGGTCTTGTAGACGTAGGTCTTCATGTCGCCCCGGGCGTGGCCGTCCAGGGTGGCGTAGGCGGTGCCCTCGTCATGATGGCCGGCCTCGACGCCGGAGACCCAGGTGCCGGCCGGGGCGCCCGGCAGGTTCTTGGCCACGTTCGTCCAGGTCTTGCCGCCGTCGCGGGTCACCTGGAGGTTGCCGTCGTCCGTCCCCACCCAGATCACCTGCGGGTTCTTCGTCGACTCGCTGATGGCGAAGATCGTGGTGTGGTTCTCGGCGCTGGAGTTGTCGACCGTCAGGCCGCCCGACTGGAGCTGCTGCTGCAGCTTGGGGTCGTTGGTGGTGAGGTCGGGAGAGATCTTCTCCCACGACTCGCCCATGTCGCGCGAGCGGAACAGGAACTGAGAGCCGACGTAGACCGTCCCCGGCTCGCCCGCGCTCAGGTGGATCGGCGTGTTCCAGTTGTACCGGTACTCCGGCTCGCCGTCGCCCGGCGTCGGCTGGATGCTGCGGATCTCGCCGGTCGAGAGCTGCAGGCGCATGATCTTGCCGCCCTGGTACTCGACGAAGACGAAGTCGGGGTCCTTGGGGTGGCGGAAGGCGTAGAAGCCGTCGCCGAAGCCGACGTTGCGCCAGTCGCGGTTCTGGATGCCCGCGGTGCCCCGCGAGGGGCCCATCCACGAGCCGTTATCCTGCAGGCCGCCGTAGACGTTGTACGGCGTCTCCATGTCATAGCTGACGTGGTAGAACTGCGACACCGGCAACCCCTTGACGTGGCGGAAGTGGCCGCCCTGGTCCTGCGTGACATAGACGCCGCCGTCGGTGCCGAGCAGCATCTCCTGCGGGTTCTTCGGATGGATCCAGAGCGCGTGGTGGTCGCCGTGCACGCCACCGCCGCCCGGGCCGAAGGAGGAGTTGAAGGTCTTGCCGCCGTCCGTGCTGACCGTCAGGAACAGGCCCGGCTTGTAGACCCGGTTGTGGTCGACCGGATCGACCACGACGTGGGCGAAGTAGAACGGCCGCACCTGGATGTTGAACGAGTTGTTGACCTTGCGCCAGGTGGAGCCGGCGTCGTCCGAACGGTAGAGGGCGGTGTCCTTGGACTCGACCAGAGAGTAGACCGTGCCCGGCCGCGAGGGCGCCACCGCCACGGCGATGCGCCCCTTGTCCCCGGCGGGCAGGCCCTGCTCGATCTTCTGCCAGGTCTCGCCGCCGTCCGTGCTGCGGTAGAGGCCGGAGCCCTTGCCGCCGGAGCTGAAGGACGATGGGCCGCGGCGGAACTGCCACATGCCGGCATAGAGGATCCCCGGCTCCCGCGGGTCGATGTCGAGGTCGGAGCAGCCGGTGTCGGCGTCGACGTACAGCACCTTCTTCCAGGTCTTGCCGCCGTCAGCGGTCTTGTAGACGCCGCGGTCCTCGTTGGCGTTCCACAGGTGGCCGGTGGCGCAGACCCAGACCACATTGCCGTCGGCCGGGCTGATCTGGATGCGCGCCACGCGCTCCGTGTTCTCCAGCCCCACCCGCGTCCAGTTGTCGCCGCCGTCGGTCGTCTTGTAGACGCCGTCGCCGATCGAGACGCTGTTGCGGGTCCACGACTCCCCGGTCCCTACCCAGACGGTGTTGGGATCCCTGGGGTCGATGCGCACGGCGCCGATCGACTGGATGTGCTCGTCGAAGACCGGCTTGAACGTGGTGCCGCCGTCCTTGGAGCGCCAGACGCCGCCGCTGGCCGTGCCGATGTACAGGGTGAGCGGATCGGCGCCCACGCCGTCGATGGCCGCGATGCGGCCGCTCATCACGGCGGGTCCGATCGGGCGGGCCTCCAGCCCGCCGAAGGTGCCGGAGTCGATCTCCACCCCGGCCGCGGCCGGAGCCTGCCCGCGCGCGGGAACGGCAGCCGCCAGGGCCAGACCGGCCGCCGCGAGACAGAGAATCCTCTGAGGTGTCCAACGCATGTCGCGTCCTCTCTCTAAAAAAGGATGGGAATTGCGGACCTCTTCCCACGCCTCCCCCGTCCCCCTCAGGGCGAGGGAAGCGGGAGAGGCGGGTCAGGGGTAAGGGTCTTACTGCTTGGGAGCCGGGGCGGGCTTCTCGACTTTGGGCATCTCGAAGCGGGCCGACGGCAGCTCCGGATTGACGTCGATCTTCTCGATCGTCATCGTCATGCCGGCCGGAGAGCCCTTCGCCTTCGACTCGATCGAGTGCGGGAAGAGCACGCCGCCGACCGCCTTGTAGTCGCCGAGCGTGGTCTCGCCCTCGACCTCCTGGCCGCGGACCTTGCTCTTGCCCTCGACCTTCATCTCCAGGTGCTGCTCGGCGTCGAGGTAGACGTAGCTGACGTCGCCGTTCTTCTTGGTCACCTTGAGCTTGTAGGCCGGCGTCCCCTCGAGGTCCTGCTTGCCCACGAATTCGACTTGGTGGCCCTTCTCCTTGTAATCGACCAGCGGCCCGTCGAAGTCGGCCTGGTCCTCCATGGTCTTCAGGTCGTCGGACGGGATGGGCTCGGGGTCCTTCTTGCCCATGAACGGCATCACCATCCAGCCGTTCGTGCCGTCGTAGGCCTGGATGCCGGTCATCCCCTGGAAAGTGAACTCCATGCGCATCTTCCTCGGACGCGCCATCTCCAGGGTGAAGGGGGCCTCCATGCCCTGGCCCATGGTCATCTTGCCGTTCATGCGGACCGTCTGGATCGCCTTGATCTTGTCGCGGCCGCCGCGGGCCTGGAGATTCTTCTCGATGAGCTCGTCCGCGGTCTGCGCCTGCGCCGCGGCGGTCATCAGGCCAGCCACGAAAAGCCAGGCGAAGGTTTTGCGAATCATGTTGCCTCCTCGTCTACATCGGGATTGATGGATGAATCGAGCCGTCAGAATAACCGATCGCGCTCCCGGATGCCACGGCTCGCCACCGTCCGTGCATACGCGTGAGGGCGCGGAAAGTTGCCCCCCGCGCCGCGAATCGATACTCTTGCCGCGCCTTGAAGAGGCTTTTTTCCCTCCCGGAGGTATCCATGAGCAGAGCAACCCGACTCCACGTCGCGGCGGCCCTGGGCCTGGCGTTGGCCGCCCTGCCTCTCGCCGCGGCAGTCGATCCTTCGCTGCTGGCCGGCATGGAGGCGCGCGCCATCGGCCCGGCCGCCATGAGCGGACGCGTCGCCTCGATCGTCTCCACCCCTTCCGACCCCAACCTCATCTATGTGGGGACCGCCACCGGCGGCGTCTGGAAGTCGGTCGACGGCGGCGCCACCTGGACGCCGATCTTCGACGACCAGCCGGTCGCCGCGATCGGCGACGTGGCCCTCGATCCCGGCAACCCCGACGTGGTCTGGGTGGGTACCGGTGAAGGCAACCCCCGCAACAGCGTCTCGGTCGGCAACGGCGTCTACAAGTCGCTGGACGCCGGCCGCACCTGGCAGCACCTGGGGCTGGAGAAGACCGAGCGCATCCACCGCCTCCTGGTCGATCCGCGCGACCCGCGGACGGCTTACGCCGCGGCCATGGGGCGCGCCTGGGGGGAGAACCCCGAGCGCGGCGTCTACAAGACCACCGATGGCGGCAAGAGCTGGCGGCGGGTCCTCTACGTGGACGAGCGGACCGGCGCGGCCGACCTGGTCATGGACCCGTCGAACCCCAACAAGCTCTTCGCCGCGATGTGGGACTACCGGCGCTGGCCCTGGTCCTTCCGCTCGGGAGGCCCGGGCTCCGGCCTCTACGTCACCCACGACGGCGGCGAGACCTGGAAAAAGCTGACCGAGGACGACGGCCTGCCCAAGGGGGAGCTGGGGAGGATCGGCCTCGCCGTCGCCCCGTCCGACCCGCGGATCGTCTACGCCCTCGTCGAGGCCGAGAAGAATGCCCTCGCCCGCTCCGAGGACGGCGGACGCACCTGGAAGCTGGTCAACACCGAGGCCGACGTCTCGCCGCGTCCCTTCTACTACGCCGACCTGCGCGTCGACCCCGCGGACCCCAACCGCGTCTACCGCCTGGGCTCCACCCTCGACGCCTCCACAGACGGCGGCAAGACCTTCGCCACCCTCGCCGGGTTCCGCGCCGTCCACCCCGACCACCACGCCATGTGGATCCATCCCGAGAACCCCAACCACATCGTGGAGGGCAACGACGGCGGCGTGGCGGTCAGCCACGACCGCGGCCGGACCTGGCGCTTCGTGGGCAACCTGCCGGTCGGCCAGTTCTACCACGTGCGGGTCGACAACGCCTTCCCTTACAACGTCTACGGCGGCATGCAGGACAACGGCTCCTGGAAAGGTCCCAGCACGGTCTGGGAAGGCGGCGGCATCCGCAACCACCACTGGCAGGAGGTCGGCTTCGGCGACGGCTTCGACACCGCGCCCGACCCGCGCGATCCCATGCGCGGCTACGCCATGAGCCAGGAGGGCTACCTGCTGCGCTGGGACCTGCGCACCGGCGAGCGCAAGGACATCCGCCCGGCCGGTCCGGAGGGCGAAGAGCTCCGCTTCAACTGGAACGCGGCCCTCGCCGTCGACCCCTTCGAGCCCGACACGATCTACTACGGCAGCCAGTTCGTCCACAAGTCGACCGACCGCGGCGAAACCTGGACCCTCCTCAGCCCCGACCTGACCACCGACAAGCCGGAGTGGCAGAAGCAGGGGGAGAGCGGCGGCCTGACCCCGGACGTCACCGGCGCCGAGAACTTCACCACCATCGTCGCCCTCGCCCCGAGCCCGGTGGAGCGCGGCGTGCTCTGGGCGGGTACCGACGACGGCCGGCTGCACGTCACGCGCGACGGCGGCAAGACCTGGAAGAGCGTGGAGAAGAACGTGCGCGGCGTGCCGGAGAACACCTGGATCCCGCACGTCACCCCGTCCCCGCACGACGCCGGCGCCGCCTTCGTGGTCTTCGACAACCACCGGCGCTCCGACTGGACCCCCTACGTCTTCCGCACCACCGACTACGGCGCCACCTGGACCAGCCTGGCGACCAAGAACCTCTGGGGATACGCCCTGTCCCTCGCCCAGGACCCGGTCGACCGCGACCTCCTCTTCCTGGGCACCGAGTTCGGCCTCTGGGTGTCGCAGGACGGCGGCAAGAGCTGGATGAAGTGGACGCACGGCGTCCCCACCGTCTCGGTCATGGACATGGTCATCCACCCGCGCGAGCACGACCTGGTGCTGGCGACCCACGGCCGGGCCTTCTACGTCATCGACGACATCCGGCCGCTGCGCACTCTCTCCGAGGACGTCCAGAAGAAGCCGGTCCACCTGTTCGACATCCCCGACGCCCAGCAGTACCGGTCGGCGCAGGGGAGCGGCGAGCGCTTTCCCGGCGACAACGAGTTCCGCGGCCGCAGCCGGCCGTACGGCGCCCTCCTCACCTACCATCTGAGCGCTCCCGGCCTGCCGCACCCGGACGAGGAAAAGGAGCGCGAGCGCAAGGAGGCCGAGCGCGCCGAAAAGGCCGGCGAGGCCCGGCAGGCCCGGGAGAGCGAGACCCGGCAGGCCCAGCCCCAGGGGGGCCAGCCGCTGGCCAGCGACACGCCGGAGAAGAAGGCCGACGAGGCCGAGGAGGGGAGGGGCCGAGACCGGGGTCCGAAAGCCAAGATCGAGATCCTGGACGAATCGGGCAAGGTGATCCGCACCCTGGAGCCCGCGGCCAAGCAGGGGCTCAACCGCGCCTCCTGGGACCTGCGGATGGACAGCCCGAAGCGCATCCCGCGCAAGGGGGATGAGGACATTCCCGCGGAGTTCCGCGGCCGCGGCGCCGACGTGCTCCCCGGCACCTACACCGTGCGGGTCTCCTACGGCGGCCAGAAGGCCGAGGGCAAAGTCCGCGTCGTGGCCGACCCGCGCTTCCAGATCGCGCAGGACGCGCGGCAGGAGAACCTGCGGTTGATCCGGCGCGCCGGCGAGCTCCAGAACACCCTTGTCGATGCGGTCGACCGCATCACCCGCACCCGCTCCGACGTCAACGCCATCACCGCCAAGATCCGCAAGCTGGACGAGGAGGCCAAGCGCCAGGGCGCGGCCGAGGACCCGGCCCGCAAGGAGGTGCTCGACGCCTCGCGCGACCTGCTGAAGAAGCTCGACAAGCAGGAACGGCAGCTCTGGCAGCCGGACGACACCAAGGGCATCCAGCGGAACGCCGACCTGGAGTCGAAGATCAACTACGTCACCCGTGCGGCCGGCTCCTCCTGGGATGCCCCGACTCCGGCCCAGCGCGCCTACCTGGCGCAGGCGGAGAAGGGCCTCCAGAAAGCCGTCGACGACCTCAACCGCCTTTTCAACGAGGACGTCGCCGCCTTCCGCACCAAAGTCCAGGGCCTCAGGATCGAGCTGCTGCCCACCCTGGAGCCGCTGCAAGTGAAGGTGGAGTAGAGGGTATGGACCTCCCATCCCCTCCCTCTCCCGGAAGGAAGGAAGGGAGGGGATGGGAGAGGGGCCGGGGGTGAGGGCGTCTTTACCCGGTTTCCGCTACCGCGGACGCGCCGGATTGTGGCGACCCGCTACCTGTGTCATCCTTCCGCGCGACGTTCAACGTGGATTGACGGTTCCTGCCCGGGTGGCTATTCTCGGCTCTGGAGGACTTCGATGGCCGAACCGGCACGTTCCCCTGTGCTTCCCGCAGCCCTGGACGGGCACGCCTGGCCCGCCCAGGGAGAGTGGACCTATGAGGACTCTCTGCGCCTGCCCGACGACGGCAGCCGCTATGAAGTGATCCGGGGATCTCTCTACGGGACGGCCGCGCCCTACCCTCTGCATCAATACGTGAGCTCCCAGCTCCATCTGCTGTTGGGATCTTTCGTCGCCGAAAGAAAGCTCGGCGTCGTGCTGAGCGCCCCGATGGACGTCCTCCTTCCTCGCAGGATCGGGGATCCGGTGCAGCCGGACATCTTCTTTCTCCGGTCCGGAAATCAGCCCCGGTGGGAGGTGGACGGGAGCTTCGCAGGAGCACCGGATCTCGTTGTCGAGGTCCTCTCCCCGAGAACGGCCCACCGGGACCGCAACCTCAAGCGAGACGCCTATTGCGAGGCAGGCGTTCGAGAGTACTGGCTGGTCGATCCCTGGAAGCGCACGGCCCTGGTCTACGTCTTGAGCAACGACCGCCGCCGGTATGTCGAGTTGTGCCGGGGTGGCGAGGGGGAGACGGTGCGCTCGGTCGAGCTTCCCGGCCTGGAGGTCCGCGTCGGCGATCTTTTCCCGGCGCGAGGCTGACAGCCTCGAAGCCTAGTGAAGGCAGCTCTCCCCCCTCTCCCGGGTGGAGGGGAGTGCGGAGGGGAGAGGGGGGCCGGGGGGGTGAGGGTCCGCGGCGGAAGGGCTATACTCCGGAGCCTTCATCTGGATCGGAGGGACACCCCATGACCCGAGACACCGTCCACGTCCTCGCGCTCTTCACGGCCGCCCCGGGCAAAGAGGACGAGCTCCAGCAGACCCTGACCAAGCTCATCGAGCCGACCCGGAAAGAAGCCGGCTGCATCCGCTACGACCTGGTCCGCGGCCTGGGAGGCTCGGCCGAATTCGCCTTCGTCGAGGAATGGGAGAGCGCCGAAACGCTGGACGCCCACTCCCAATCGAAGCACCTCCAGGAGATCGCGCCGCGGATCGGTCCTCTCCTGGCGACTCCGGCGAAAGTCACACGCTACACGCAGGTGGGATAACGCCTCATGCGTCGATGCGATCTGGCGAGCCTCGCGGCGGTCGTGGCGGTCCTCCTGCTGGGCGGCTGCGGAGCGCGGTCCCCCGAAGCTTCCGCCGGCGGCGCTCCGGACAGCGCCGCCCTCGCGGCCGTGGACTCGATCGCGGAGGAGGCCCGCGCCAGCAAGTCGGTCCCCGGGCTCTCCATCGCGATCACCCGCGGCGGGCGGGAGCTGCTGGCCAAAGGGTATGGCGTCGCGGACCTGCAGTCCGGCGCGCCCGCGACCCCCCGCACGGTGTATCAGATCGGCTCGATCAGCAAACAGTTCACGGCCGCCGCCGTCCTGCGGCTCGTCGAGCGCAGCAAGCTCTCGCTCGATGACCGGGTGACCGACGTCCTCGCGGAGCTTCCGGCGGACTGGCGGGAGGTCCGCCTGCGCCACCTGCTGCATCAGACCTCGGGGATTCCCGACTTCCTCTTCCTCCCCGAGTTCGCGGCGCAAAGCACGGACCTGCACCGTCCAGCGGCCGAGCTGGTTGAGCTCATCGCGCGGCAGCCGCTGCAGTTCTCCCCCGGCGAGCGCTGGTCGTACAGCAACTCCAACTACACCCTGCTGGCCGCGATGATCGAACGGATCACGGGAACGCCGTACGAGCGGTTCCTCGCGCGGGAATTCTTCCAGCCGCTCGGCCTCTCCTCGATCCACCACTGCTCGCCGTACCCCGCGGCCCCGCACCACGCGCGGGGGTACGGGCTCCGCGACGGCGCCGTCACGCCCGCGCCGGTGGAGAACATGAACTGGGCGCGCGGCGACGGCGGTCTGTGCGCGGACGCCAGGAACCTGGCCCACTGGGCGCGAGCCCTCGCCGCCGGCCAGGTCGTGGAGCCCGCCTCGTACCGGAGCATGACCGCGTCCCTCCCGGTGAAGGACGGCACCGTCCCGGCCTATGGATACGGGCTCTCGCTCGTCCCTCTCGACGGGCGCCGCAAGGTCGCGCACCACGGAGCGATGACCGGGTTCATGGGGATGCTCGCCTACTATCCGGACGAGGACCTCGCCATCGCCGTGCTGACCAACCGCGGGGGTCTCACGGCCGACGCGATCGAAAAGGCGATCGCCCGCAAGCTGCTCGGCCTGCCGCAACCAGCTTTCGACAATCTGCCGCTCGGCGCCGCGGAAGCGTCCGCCTATGAAGGGACCTACGACTTCGGCGCCTTCCCGGTGCGCGTCGTCCGGCGGGAGGACCGGCTGTGGATGGAGTCGCCGCCGCCCGCGCCCACGGCGCCTCTCCTCCATCGGGGAGAGGGGAAGCTCGTCGCCGAGGCCGATCCGGACGCGGTCCAGCTCACGTTCTCATCGGAAGGCGGGAAAAACCGGAGACTGATCCTGAGCATGGCCGGCATGCACTGGTATGGTCGCCGGACCAATCCACAGACGCCGGCGCCGTAACCCGCCGACTCCCAGGCACACCGCTGGACGCCCCCTTCCAATCCAGGCGCCTCCAGGATATCGCGCCGCGGATCGGCCCTCTCCTTGGGAGCACCGGCGAAGGTTACGCGCTGCACGCAGGTGGGATCGGAGAGCCCGGAGGAGCCGTCCGCGGAGATCCCGGAGTCTTGGGGAGCCATCCCCCAAGGCTCCGGGGCCATTCCCCAAGCTTGGGGGACCAGTCCCCAGCGCTGGGGAACCAACCCCTGGAGTTGACCCGGTTTCGTGGACTCGTCATCCTTGGGGATGAAGGAGTACACGATGTCGAGAGGTAGACCCCCTTATCCAGCGGAGTTCCGTCGTCAGATGGTGGATCTCGTGCGGTCCGGTCGAACGCCTGAAGCCCTGTCGAGGGAGTTCGAGCCGTCGGCCGAGGCGATCCGTCACTGGGTTCGTCAGAGCGAGCGAGAGGAGGGCCGTCGCGAGGGCGGTCTGACGAGCACAGAGCGCGAGGAGCTGAACCGCCTGCGGCGTGAGAACCGGCGCCTGCGCGAAGAGCGAGAGATCTTGTCAAAAGCCGCGGCCTGGTTTGCTCGGGAGAACGGATCGGTTCCACCGAGGTCTTCCGATTCGTGAGAGCCAACC
>DASVEF010000267.1:0-3182 GCA_036380715.1 Thermoanaerobaculia bacterium
GGACAGGCCGCGCTTGGCGTGGACGCTGCCGTGCCAGAAGAACTGGCCGCGGCCGTCGTGGCAGCTCTGGCAGACCGCGGACTGCTGCTTGGGCGTCCGCTTCTCCATGCTGGGCTGCAGCGCCGGGTTGTCCGGATCCTCAGCATGCGCCGCCGCCGGCCCGTGGCAGCTCTCGCAGCCCTGAGCCGCCATGCGCTCGAACGCGTCGGAGCCGTGGGGTGTCTTCTCCAGATGCTCCGCAACTTCGGTATGACAGGCCATGCAGACGTCACTGCCCGCATAACCCTGGGTTGCCGCCGGCTGGGCCGCCGGTTGTGGGGTTCCTTCCTGGGGACGCGGGGAAGCCGCTCCGTACGCCGCGAGGGCGAGGAGCAGCGCCGCTGCGCCCAGTGGAAGGAAAAGCCGATTGGATCTCATCTCAGATCTCCTCTCTAGCCACGCCGTGAGGCTTTCTCCTACGGGTATTGAACCGCGGTCCTGCCAGGCGGCGACACAGTCTTAAGGAGAGTCACGGCATTCTTAATGGGTGGTGAACCTCCCCACCCCGCGGGGTGGGGGAACCGGCGGGAGGCCGCCCGAGAGGTGCGGAGTTGGAATCGTGAAAAACTACCCCGCCGGATGTATGGGACGGCCGGCGCCTGTGGTGAGATACGCATCGAGGAGACCCGAACCGGGAAAGGAGCAATCAACCATGAGAACCATCGGTTTCACCGTTTCCGTCATCATCGTCGTCGTCCTGCTCGCGATCCTCTATTCGGGCCCGGCCGCCGGCCAGGCGAAGCTCGACGGCAAGGCGATCTTCCTGGCGCAGAAGTGCAACATATGCCACTCCGTTTCGACCGCTGGGATCGAAGCCACCACCAAGTCCGAGAAGATGAAGGGACCTGACCTCGTCAACAACAAGCGCGACGCCAAGGTCATCGCGGACTACCTGCGCAAGAAGGCGGATGTCAACGGCAAGAAGCACAGCAAGGCGTTCACCGGGAGCGACGAAGAGCTCGGCGCCCTGATCGCCTGGATTCAGCAGCAGGAGAAGAAGTAGTCCCTGTCCGAGGAGGCGACCATGCCTTATCTCGACGACGCCCTGGTCGCGGTCGTGCTGATCGCGATCGCGCTGATCGCCCTGGTGGTGCTCCGCCCTTCGCTCACCGCGGCCCGCGGCGGCAGGATCCTGGCCTTCCTGGCCTTCCTTGTTCTGCCGGTGCTGGCTACGGCGATGGGGCTGTCCGCCCATATGGAGCAGTCGAAGTCGACGGAGTTCTGCCTCTCCTGCCACGTGATGCAGCCCTACGGCCGGAGCCTCCACGTGGACGACGAGACCTGGCTGCCGGCCCAGCACTTCCAGAACAACCGCGTGCCGCGCGACCGCGCCTGCTTCACCTGCCACACCGACTACACCCTGTTCGGCGACGCGAAAGCGAAGCTGCGCGGTCTCCGGCACGTCTATGTCTATTACCTGGGGAACATCCCCAAGAAGATCCAGCTCTATGAACCCTACAACAACCGCGAGTGCCTGCACTGCCATGCCGGAGCGCGGTCGTTTGAGGAGAGCGATCTGCACAAGGAGATACGGGCGGACCTGGGCTCCAGCAACACCTCGTGCCTAGAGTGTCACGACGCAGCCCACAACGTGGACGAGCTGGAAGGGAAACCCTTGTGGAAGGAGCCCAGGCCATGACAGACGCCGATCCTCGCCTCGTGCGCCGCCTGAGGCTCTCCGGGCTCCTCGTGAGCCTCGGCCTGCTGATCGAGGCGGCCACCCTGTTCTGGCCGCACCCGACGGCGTTCCTCGCCTTCCTCCTCCTAGGAGGGCTGCTGGTGGCGGTGGGAGTGGTCCTCTACCTCGCCGCGATCGTCAGCTACCCGGCCGCCTCGCGAGGAAGCTGACCGAGAGCCCGGGAGAGCACGGTGTCGAGGTACTTGCTGCTGTGGCTCCCGATGCTGGCGATCGCCTTCGCCAATGGCGCGCTGCGGGAAGCCTGGATTCGCAAGCACGCCGGCGAGCTGCAGGCGCATCAGATTTCCACGGCCCTCCTGGTCCTGCTGTTCTCCGTCTACATCTGGATCGTCGTCCGCGTCTGGCCGCCCGCGTCGCCGAGGCAGGCATTCGCCGTCGGCCTGATGTGGCTCGGGCTCACGCTCGCGTTCGAGTTTCTGTTCGGGCACTACGTGTCAGGGCTCCCCTGGAGCACGCTCCTGCGGGACTACAACCTGCTCGCCGGGCGCCTGTGGGCCCTCGTTCCTCTCTGGGTTCTGGTAGCGCCCTATCTCTTCTACCGATTGCGGCAGCGATAAGGCACGCCGCTCACCCTGCCTGCGAGGTCACGGAGCTCGGAGCTGCGAAGGCACGCAGATGGGCGATGAACTCGTCCACCAGCGCCCGCAGCCCTTCCCAATCGCGTTCGGCGACGCGCTCGCTCATGCGGCCGCTCACCTCGCGGCAGCCGCCGAACTGCTGATAGAAGAGGCAGCGAGAGCAGTAGTCGATGGCCCCGTCGGCCTCCCCTCGGGCTTTCTCGCAGAACGCGTCGGCGGCATTGATTTCGGTGAGCAGCTCCACCGGCGCAGCGGTGCCGATGGCGTCGCGGATGGCGGACCAGTGGGCCAGCTCGCGGCTTCGGGCTTCTTCCCAGCTCATGGGGCTCTCCTCCTGTTGAGCCCGCCGTCTGGGGAAACGCCGCAGGGCGGGCTCTATCCTCTTTTAGCGGCGTTCCAGCCAAGCCGCAACGCCCGCCGGGGCGGGCCGCCACCCACCCGTCTGCGCTCTCACAGCCATCCGAACGAGCGTGGGCCGGCGCCTGCGTTGACGTTCGAGGCGGCACGACTCTCAAAGAGGAAACCCCACCCCCATGGGTGGAGCGAAACCGCCCTCCGGTACGGCGCGCCCGCAGGCCGCGGACCGGTAGTCTCGCCGGTAGGAGGTCATCATGAGCGAAGCACGCCGGATCACCGTCGACGGCAACGAGGCTGCGGCCTCGGTGGCTTACCGCGCGAGCGAGGTCATCGCCATCTATCCGATCACCCCCTCCTCGGCTATGGGGGAGCTGGCCGACGAATGGGCGGTCAAGGGGAAACCCAACCTGTGGGGCATGGCGCCGCAGGTGGTCGAGATGCAGTCCGAGGGCGGCGCCGCCGGCGCGGTGCACGGCGCGCTCCAGGCCGGCGCCCTGGCGACCACCTTC
>DASVEF010000268.1:0-8172 GCA_036380715.1 Thermoanaerobaculia bacterium
CGGGCCAGGACGGAGAGCGGGACGTCGCGGTCCTCGGGGAAGATGCCCAGCTCGTCGTAGCGCGTCCGCTCCTCCGTGGACAGGCGCTTGAGGCTGACCTCCAGGGTCCGGGCCACGGCCTGATTCCGGCCCTCCGTATCCCCCTGGTCGAAGACGGTCAGCCCTTCGGCATCGAGGGCCTCGCCGATCTCACGGAGGGCCTGCTCCACCGTCAGGCCGTCCTCCCGCACCAGCTCGCGGAGCTGCCGGTTGACGATCTTGAGGAGCAGCGGCCACTCGCCCAGGCGGGACGCCAGAGCCGCGAGCCCGGTCTCCTGGCCCGCGGGCAGCTCCGCGCCGAGGAGGGCCACGGCCTCGCGTGAGGCCATGGCGTCGATCTCGATCAGGATCCTCTCCGCGGGGAGAGTACGGACGTCGCGCGTGGTCACCAGGAGCGCCGAGCCGGCCTCCAGCCCCTGGAGCGGGGTCACGTCCTCGGGCTTCCACACGTCGTCCACGACGAGCAGGACGCGCCGGCCTTTGAGGGATTCGCGCAGATGGGCTCCGGCCGCGCCCACGGTCTCGAACGCGGGCGGGTCCTCGCCCCTCCACCAGCGGATCAGGTCGCGCACCCGCGAAAGGCGGCCGGCGGGATCGACGTCCTCCCCCATCGTCGTCCAGAGGACGCCGTCCGGATAGGCCGCGAGGACGCGGTCGTCCCAGCAGACCGCCTGGGCCAGGGCCGTCTTGCCGAAGCCACCGGCCCCACGGAGCCCGACGAGAAGGCCGGCCGTGACGCCCCGGGTTCCCGCGCTCCCAGAGACGAGCGCCTCCACCGCCCGGTCGTACTCGCGCCGGCGGACGAAGGCCTCGCGGGACGGGGCCATGGAGCGGTAGGAAGGGACGAAGGGGACCGCCTCCCCCGGTCCCGGAGCCTGGCCGCGGATGCCGGCGACGAGGCGGTGGAAGGCGTTTTCGTCGTCCAGGCCGTTGCGGAAGTCGACCCAGGTGAGGCGGCGGAGAAACCGTGGGAGCTCTTCCCTGCCCGGCTCGAGAGCCCCAGGGAGGAGCACGGGGATCACCCGGAAATCGCCATTGCGGACCCGGTCATCGAGGGCCGACCGCATCTCCTCGTTCTGCCAGGCGCCGAGTCCCTTGGGTCCGAGGAAGACCGCGCACGTGAGGCTCTGGTCGAGGGCCTCCTCCAAGGCTTCCTGCCAGGGCTCGCCCGGGACGAGGTGCCACTTGTCGAGGAAGGGCTCGATACCCTGGGCGCGGAGCTTGTGCGCCAACGATTCGACGGCGGGCTTGTCGGCGCTGCTGTGGCTGAGGAAGACGTGGTAGGTTGGCGGGGACATTTTCTCTATTGTCTCTCAGACGGGCCCTCACCCCCCGGCCCCCTCTCCCGTCACCGGGAGAGGGGGAGAAAAGAGAGAGCTCTATCCGGATTTTCCCCCTCTCCCGGTGACGGGAGAGGGGGTTAGGGGGTGAGGGCCTCCAGCGTCAACGGATCCCGAGCCGGCAACCGAGTCACCGCCCCCCGGGCCAGCGACTCCAGTCTGACCCCCGCCGAAGAAGCTCCGCGGGCGATGTCCGCCTGCTTCCCCGCCACCACGATCAGGATCTTGTCCGGCTGGAGGTAGCGCTGGGCGGCCTGCTGGACCTGCGCGGGCGTGACGCGCTGGATGCGGTCGCGGTAATTCCGCCAGTAGTCGTGGGGCCGGTCCAGATACTCGTCCTCGGCGAAGCGGCCGGCGACCTCGGCGGCGGTGTCGAAAAGCAGGGGGAAGCCGTCGAGCAGGGCCTTTCGCGCGAAGGCGAGCTCGGCCTCGGGGACCGGCTCCTCGCGCAGGCGGCGCACCTCGGCCGTCGCGACCTGGACGGCCCTGGCGGCCGAGGCGTTCTCCGTCTCCAGGAAAACCTGGAATTCCCCCGGCTCGAACAGGCCGATCCCGAAGTTTGAATTCACCCGATAGACCAGCCCCATCTCTCCGCGCAGGCGCCGGAGGAGGCGCGACGCGCTGCCGCCCAGGACCTCGTTCATCAGCAGGATCGCGGGCTCGTCGGAATCGTTCCACCCCCGGCGCCTGGCCCCGAGGTGACCCAGGAGGGCCTTCGCCTGCGGGATGTCCCGCTCGACGAGATAGAGACCCGGGCGCGGCACGTTCCGCGAAGCCGGAGGAGGCCAGGCCGGCGCTGGACCGGACGCCGGCGGCCAGCCCGCGAAGCACTTCTCCAGGCGGGCCAGGACGTCCCGCGTCTCGACGTCGCCCGAGACCGCCACGACCATGGATTCCGGACGCCAGGCCGCGCGGTGGAAGTCGATCATCGCCTGCCGGGTCAGAGCGTCGAGCTGGCGCGGCGTCACCTCGCGGGTCGTGTAGTGGTCCGGTCCGAAGAGGAGCCGCCGCCACTCGCGGTCCAGGACGTCCAGAGGATCGTCCACCCGCCGGCCGAGGCTCTCGCGGAGGTTGCCCAGGGCGAGGGCGACCCGACCCTCCTCGAAGCGCGGCGCCCTGACCATCTCGCAGAAGAGGTTGAGCGACTCGCCGAGGTAGCGGCTGGAGACGTTGAGGGTGGCCCCCGACCGCGTGGAGCCCGACACGCTGTTGATCTCGGCCCCGAGGAAATCGGCCTGTTCGTCGAATTCGTCCGCGCTGCGGGACGCCGTCCCCCCGCGCCGTATCAGCAGTCCGGTGAGAGACGCCAGCCCGACCCGGTCCGCCGGATCGAGGTAGTCCCCCACCCGCACCGCGAGAGCCACGTCCACCAGAGGGAGGCTGCGGTCCTCGACCACGTAGACGGGAATTCCGTTGCTCAGTTGATGCCGGCGCTCCTCGGCGCGGGGGAGCTCGAAGCGGAAGTCGGGGAAGCGGAGGTTTTCGGGGCGGTCGGGGATTCGCACTGGCCCCATAGGCGCATCCCCCACTGTAGAGACGCCCCGTGGGGCGTCTCCTCCTCCAGAGGTGCCCGCGGCATCGCGCGGATTCCTGGAAATGGAGGGCGCCGCGGCAGGAGACGCCCCACGGGGCGTCTCTACAGTGGGGGGGTTCCGGAAAGACGCCTGCATGAAGGTCGCGCCCGGAAGAGCCGCCCGTCGCACCCCTCTCTCAAAAATCCCCACCGTCCGCGCCTTCCCCTGAAGATAACCATCGATCACCCGGTGCACATCCTCCGCCCTGACCGCCAGCGTCGCTTCCGGCCAGCGGTTGAGCTCCTCCCATCCCCCCTGGGCGTCGTACGTCAGGAGCCTGAGGGCCAGGTTCGTGGGATCGCTGAGCCGGCGCCAGGCGTCGGTGAGGATCTGGTTCTTCACCTTCTGCAGCTCGCGGTCGGGGATCGGTCCCTGGCGGAGCTTGCGCAGCTCCTCGTCCCAGGCGGCGATCAGGTCGGCGGGCTTCCCATTCCCCTTGGCTTCGAGCTGGACCGAGAAGAGCCCGCCCTGGCGCTGGGCGTTGTGCTGGGCGAAAGCGGCGAAGGCGAGCTGGCGGTCGACGACCAGGGACCGGTGGAGGCGCCCGGTGCGGCCGTTCAGAAGGCCGGCGAGCACGTCGAGGGCGTAGGTGTCGGAATGACCGAAAGAGGGCGTGCGGTAGAGCACGCGGGCCTGTGGTGCGCAGTCGCAGGTCTCGGTCATCCGGCGCTCGGAGGTCTGGGCGGGCACGGGGGCCGGAGAGACCGCGGCCGGCGGAGCCTCCCGGCGCGGGAGACGGCCGAAGTAGGCGCGGGCCAGGGCCTTGACCTGCTCGGGGTCGAAGTCCCCCACCAGGGCCGCGGTGATCCGGTCGGGACGGTAGTGGGCGGCGAAATGCGCCTCGGCCTGGGCGCGGCGGATCGCCGGCAGATCCTCGCTCCGTCCCAGGGTCGGCCAGGCGTAGGGATGCCCCTCCCAGACCAGAGCGGTGAGCTTTTCGACGAGCTGGCCCAGAGGCGTGGACTCCAGGCGTTGCCGCCGCTCCTCCTCCACCACCTGCGCCTCGTTGTAGAGCTCGCGGAAGACCGGCGCGAGCAGGCGGTCCGACTCCAGCCAGAACCACAGCTCCAGCTTGTTGGCGGGGACCTGGCCGTAGTAGACGGTGTAGTCGCGGTCCGTGAGCGCGTTGGTGCCGATGGCGCCCGCGTCCCTGTAAATTCTGGAAAACTCGCCGCGCACCATGAGAGACCGGTGGTCCTCCAGCAGCTTGCGGAGCCGACCCTCGAGCTGCGAGATCTCGGCGTCCCGCTGCGGCGACGACGCCTGGCCGCGCAGAGCGAGGAGCTGTTCCCACACCTCGTCCTGCCGCGCCATCAGCTCGCCTTCGCGGCCCGGATTGCGGGTGCCGATCCGCGTGCTGCCATGGAACATCAGGTGCTCGAGCAGGTGGCTGATCCCCGTCACCCCCGGCCGCTCATCCCCCGACCCCGTCCGCACGGCCCATCCCGCGGAAACCATCGGAGCCCCCGGCCTGCGGACCAGCAGGAACCGCATCCCGTTCTCCAGCTCGAACGACTCGACCGGCAGCTTCGGAGGGGCTTCGGCCGGCGCGGCGGCGAGGGGGGAGGCGAGGACTATATAGATAAGGACGGGGAGACTTGCCCGGAGGTACAGCATGGGGCGAATGGTACCTCACCCCCCGGCCCACTCCCCGAGGAGGGGACGGGAGGTGAGGATCACACGGGACTAGACGTTCACGACCGGCTTCATTGGAGGCTGCGGGGGCGTTTCGCCCCCCTTTCGACGGCGCTCTTTCCTGTACGAGACCTGCACAGGAGGGACGCTCAACGACTCGCCCCCCTCGAAAGACACCCGGATGGACCGGGTCTCGGGAGGAAGAGGGATGCGCATCCCCTGGTCCATCGGCACAGGCTGGACGGGAGGCTGGACTGGAGGCAGCACAGGCTGCACAGGCCGCACGATCGGCTCCACCGCCACTGCGCGCTCGCGATACACGATGCGGAAGACGATCGGCACGTGGTCGGAGACCCGGTCGCTGAAATCCCGCACCGAGCGGTCCAGACGCACGATGGCGGCGTCGTCCCCGGAGATCTCTCCCAGGCTGACGTCACCGCTCACGATGATGTGATCGATCAGCGACCGGTGCGAGGTCCCCACGAACGAGATCGCGCCGGAGACCGCGTCGTCGGCCGTCAGAGCCACCGTGTCCGGCGACCCCGTCAGGGGCGAAAGGACGTCGGTCGTGAGCTGCTCGTTGAAGTCGCCGCCGAGGATCACCGGCAGCCTCTCCCGTTCCCGCAGGTCATTGACGATCTCCGCCAGCATCTTCGCGGCCAGGCGCCGCCGGGCTGTGCTCTGCGCGTCGCCGAACGCCTTGAGGTGCACCAGGAGCAGCAGGAAACGAGCCTCCCCAAGACCCCTGTCTCCGGAGATGACGCACTGGGCGAAGAGCGGAGGCCGCGGGAAGGCGGACCTTCCCGCCGGAGTGCGGGCGGCCAATTGCTCGCTGTAGCGCTCCGCCAGGTCGCGGCGAAGGGAGAGCTGAGTCGTCTCACGGTCGTAGAGGACGGCCAGATCCTGCGTCCCGTCCACGTTGAGGACCTCGAAGTCGAACGAGAGCCCCTGGCCCAGGAGCGCCTGCTTGAGCCGGTCCAGGGCGCCGCTCTCCACTTCGGTGAGCCCCATTACGTCCATCGCGAGCCGGCCGACCACCGACGCCACGTCTCCGATCCTCTGGTCTGAGACCTGGTTGTTGAAGTGCTCGATGTTCCAGAACCCCACGTCGGCGAACTGCACCGAGCCCTGGATGTCCGGGACCTCGACCTCGAAGGAGCCGCTCTCCGCCACGCCCAGGGAGTCGAAGAACCCCAGGTAGGGCGAGGTGTTCGGCAACGGCGCTCCTTCACCCGGTATCGAGTCGAGCACCAGGCCGCGGTGCAGGTTACGGCTGATCAGGTGCGCCGCGATCGCCGACATCCGGACCCCCTCGTTCAGGGCGGAGCCTCCGGGCTCCTCCACACCCGAGTGGTGCAGGGCGACCAGGTTCCATTCATTGTTGAAAACCGGGGAGCCCGAGGCTCCGGCCTCTGTGTCTGTGCGGTACTCGATCACTTTGTCCAGGACGCGAACGACGTCGTTCTCCTGGAGGGCCACCTCCTTGGGCCGGCCGTCCGGGTGCTGGATGATGTTGACGAGCTCGCCGCGGGTGATCGTGGCCGGGCTGCGGAGAATCGGGATGGGAGCGATATCGCCGATGCGGCTGTCATCGACGGCGACGATCGTGAAGTCGAGATCCACATTGGTGATGAAAAGCCGGTCCGGCTGGATCGCGGCGGCGATCCGCACGCCCCTCTCCTCGAAGCCGAACTCCGCGATGCTTCCCGATGCGGCGCTGGCGCTTTCCAGGACGTGGTTGTTGGTCATCAGGACGCCCCGCGCGATCAGGAACCCCGTACCCAGCGAGTCCCGCGTCACGATGCGGCAGACGGCGCGGGCGCGGTTGGCCCCGTCGGCGAGAAAATGCGCCGGCAGGAAGTTGCGCCTCTGGTGGACCTTCTCGAAGATCCGCTGTTCGATCTCGCGGCGTTCCTGCTCCGTGATGAGCGGAGGGATCTCCTCTTCCAGGATCTGACGCCCGCGATGAGCGACGAGACGGCGGAACTGGTCGGGGGACAGATCTCTGGCTTCGATTTCCGGCGGCGGTTTGCCCATGGTTTTTCCTCCTTGTTGGCGCCTCCTATGGAGGGACGGACGCGGAAACGCGATTCCCCGCGGTATCATGGAGGTGATGAAGAGAGCGCTGGCGTCACCGGTTTCCGCGCCGTGGTACCGTCAAGGCGGCACTGTCCCCCAAGCCATGGGAGGAGACAGGTGATGTCCGTCGAGCCCAAGCAGCGCCTGAGCGTCCAGGATTACCTGGCCATCGAGCGGCATTCGGAGACGCGGAACGAGTATCTCGACGGCGAGATGTTCGCGATGACGGGAGCCACTCGCTGGCACAACCTCATCGTCGCGAGCCTCACTCGCGATCTCGGGGTACAGCTCAAAGGCCGCCCTTGCGAGCTCTATCCCAACGAGATTCGGGTCCATATCCCCGCCACCGGCCTTTATACCTATCCGGATGTGGCTGTCGTCTGTGGCGAGCCCCGATTTGAGGACGCGGAGCTCGACACCCTCCTCAACCCCACTCTCATCATTGAAGTCCTCTCCCCCACCACCGAGGTCTATGACCGGGGGAAGAAGTTCGAGCACTACCAGACGATCGAATCACTCGCCGAGTACGTGCTTGTCGCACAGGACAAACCTCGGGTCGAGCAGTTCGTCCGCCAGGACGGCAATCGCTGGCTGTTGAGCACGGCCGCCGGGCTCGAAGGGAGCCTCGTCCTCCCCTCCATCCAGTGCACCCTCGCTCTGGCGGAGGTCTACGACAAGGTCGCATTTCCGGCTACCAGCGCTACTCCCTCGTGCAGGCCGTGAAGCTTCCGCTGATAAACTTCGCGGTATCCATTCCTGGTACCGCCATGGCCGACGACTTCGACGTCTTCCTCAGCCACAACAGCAAGGACAAGCCGGCTGTCCGTCAGATCGCGGGCTATCTGGAGGAATGCGGGCTCCGTCCCTGGCTAGACGAGGATGAGCTCCGTCCGGGTCTCCCTTGGCAGGACGGTCTCCAAGAGGCGATCCGGGCCTCGAAAGCAGCGGCGGTCTTCCTGGGACCCCACGACTTCGGGAATTGGGAGCGGCCTGAGATTCGAGCGCTGCTTCAGCGCATGGTGGATCACAAGCTTCCAGTCATCCCCGTCCTCCTGCCCGGAACCCCGGAAAAGCCCGACCTCGGGATCTACCTCGAACAGAACACCTGGGTCGACCTCCGCAGTGGCCTGGTCGAGAAAGAGCTGGAGCGGCTGGTCTGGGGAATCACGGATAAGAAGCCTGAGAAGCGTAAGCCGCTGAAGCGTCCAGGCCCCCCGCTGCACAACCTCCCCTTTCCACCTCTGGGCGATCTCCTCAAAGGCCGGGATGAGGAGCTGCGCCGGCTTCAGGCTGCGCTCGACAAGCCGGGCGAGGCCGCCGCCATCACCCAGAGCGAGGCCATCTCCGGTCTCGGCGGAATCGGCAAGACCCGCCTCGCCGTCGAGCACGCCTGGCGCTGCGGCGACCGCTACACAGCCGCCTGGTTCGTCCGCGCCGACTCTCCCGAGGGCCTGCGCCGCGGCCTCGCCACCTTGGCCGGCCCTGCCCTGCTCAACCTTCCGGAG
>DASVEF010000269.1:0-34558 GCA_036380715.1 Thermoanaerobaculia bacterium
CCTTGGGCGGGCGGCTCCGCGGGAGACCGGCGCCTCCGCGATCTTCGCGAGGCAGGCCTTGCCATCGAAAGCGAGAGGTTCGCTCCCGGCGACGACGCCCCGGAATCCGCCTCGTGGCTCTGGCGCCTGGGGTCTCCTCACGCCCACGGTTCAAACCAGTGCATCAAACCGGAGAGCGATAAAAACGCGGGTTCGGCACCCCTCCAGAGCATCACAGTCCGCTTCGTCCCGGGTGCCGCCCCGTCCGGGGCTCTCGATATCTCGCCTGGCGCCTCGTCGCCGCTCGCCCCGTCCTTCTCGGCCTGTGAGGACGAGGCCTACCGGCGCGAGCTTCTCCAGGCGTTCCATTCCGGCCGCCTGGTGTCCAACTTCGCAGGCCGCAAAGAGTGGAGCCTCTGGGCAGACCCGGCCGCGGCCTACGACCCGCGGCCGGTGCTCCGGACGGCGCTCTCCAAGCTGGGAGCTTCCCTTGGGGATTGAGCACCTGGCCGCCGTCCTCGATCACTCCCGCAAGGGCGGCTCCCACCTCGTGATCCTACTCGTCGTGGCGAGCTACTCCGACCAGCGCGGCGAGTGGATCGCCGATCAGGCGACCCTCCAGCGCCGCGCCCGGCTCGGCCGGCGGCGCGTCCAGCAGCTCCTCGATGAGCTGGTCGCCGAGGGCGAGCTGGCGGTCATCCCGGGCGAAGGCCGCGGCAAAAAATCCACCTACCGCCTGCTGGTCGGCACCCCGGCTCCAGAAAAGGCGCAGCCGAGTGCGCCTTTTTCGGAAAAAGGCGAAGCCCAGTGCGCCTTTTCTGGCCCCCCTTGTCCCCCTTTTCCCCCAGACCCCCTAATCCCCCTTAATCCCCCCGAAAAACAAAAACAGGAGGAGACCTGCGGTCTCCGGCCCCTGTCGGGGCCGCAGAGCGCCACCTTCCGAGTCAATCTTCTGCTCGAAGAAGCAGGCGTTCCGCTTCCAAGCCCTGCCCAGATCGGCCTGTGGGCGAAGACGATCGGCGGTATCGAGCCCCTCCTCGATCTGCTTCGCCGGCTCATCCAGGCCGGCCTCGCCATCAAGAAAAACCCCTCCGCCTACATCCACCGCGTCGTCCAGGAGCGCGCCGAGCGGCCCGAGCCGGCCAAGCCCCTCACCGCTCGCGCCGGCCGGGACCTCCTGTGGTCCGCCGGCGCCGACGAGGTTCGGCGCCAGCAAGCCCTGCAGATCATCGCCAAAGCACGAGGTGAGAAATGATCCCATGGCTGTGCAGCCGCTGCGGAGAAGAGCAGATCGCCTTCTGGCAGATCCCGGATGACCGCCTCTGCCACACCTGCCACGATGCCCAGGCGGCTCTGACTCAATTCACCGAGGCCGACGCGGGCATCCCCGAGCGCTACCGGCGCTTCACCCGGGAGAGCTGGTCCGCGTGTTTCCAGCGCCCCTGGCCGGCCGCCCTGGAGCGCTGGACCGGCTCCCCCCACTGGGTCGCCATCTGGGGCGCCACAGGTACCGGCAAGACCGGCCTGGCCACCGTCCTCCTGGCCGAGCACCTGCGCACCGGCCGCCGCGGACGCTGGATCTCCGGCCCCGAGCTATCCCGGCGCATCCAGCTCGACTTCACCGCAGTCGAAGACGTCATCGCCCCCCTCCTGGTCACCTCGCTCCTCGTCCTCGACGAGCCGCTCACCGGCGCCGCTGCCGACTGGTACATGGAGCGCGTCCTCCTCATCACCCGCACCCGCGACGAGAACGGTCTGCCGACCATCGTCACCAGCCAGCTCATCCCCGAGCTTCTGATCCATCCGACTCCCACCGCGCCGCCGCCGGTCCTGTCGCGCTGGCTCTCCGGCATCCACATCCACGCCGAGCTGGCCACCGAGGACGTCCGCCTCAAGGGGGCGCGCTGATGGCCCGGAAGACAGCGCTCCCACACAGCCAGGAAGCCGAGCGCGCCGTCCTCGGCGCCCTCCTCCTGGAGCCCGTGCACCTCGCCCGCGTGCGGACGGTCCTCCAGCCCGAAGACTGGTACCTCGAGGCCCACCGCCTGATCTACCAGGCCTTCCTCGACCTGGCCGACAACGGCTCCACGCCGGACCTCCTCACCCTCCAGGCCCACCTCGAGCAGGCCGGCACCCTGGCCGCCGCCGGCGGCCTCGCCTACCTCGCCACCCTCGACGTGGACCTGCCCGACATCGGCCGCCTCGACGAATACGCCGAGATCGTCCGAGAGAGAAGCGTGCGGCGCGACCTCATCGCCGGCGCGCAGCGCGCCATCCAGGCCGCCGCCTCGACCGCCCGTCCCGTCACCGAGCTGCTGACCGACCTCCGGAGCTCCGCGGACCACCTCCTCGGCCGCGCCGCCCGCGTGCGCTGGATCGGCGCCGGCAGCGTCCTCGACCGTCTCCTCGTCGCCATCGAAGAAAAGCGCTTCGAGAGCTTGACTGGGCTCAGCACCGGTTTCCCGGACTGGGACCGGCTCGGCCCCGGCTTCCTGCGCGGAGGCCTCTACGTCATCGCCGGCCGGCCCGGCATGGGCAAGACCTCCCTCGCCCTCGACATCACCCGCCACGTGACCGTCGATCTCCACTTGCCCGCCGGCGTCTTCTCCCTCGAAATGCGCTGCGACGAGCTGGGCCTCAAGCTCGGCTCCGCCGGAGCCGACATCGCCGCCCGCTACCTCCGGGTGGGCCACCTCTCCAGCCAGCAATGGCGAGACCTCTACGCCGCCACCCGGCAGCTCACCGCCGCGCCCCTCTACCTCGACGACACCTCCGGCCTCGTCCTCCGCGACCTCGAAGCCCGGGCTTGGTGGCTCAAAGCCCGCTATCCCGACCTCGCCCTGCTGGTCGTGGACTACCTCCAGCTCGTCACCGCCGGCGTCCCCGTCGAACAGCGCCGCCTCGAAATCGCCCTCATCACCCGCCGCCTCAAAGAGCTGGCCGGCCAGCTCGGCGTCGTGGTGCTCGTCCTCTCCCAACTCAACCGCGAGCTGACCCGCCGCAGCGATCCGCGCCCCCAGCTCGCCGACCTGGCCGAATCCGGCGTCATCGAGCAAGCCGCCGACCAGGTCGCCTTCGTGCACCGCCCCGAGGTCTACACCCCCGAAAACGACACCCTCCG
This sequence comes from Thermoanaerobaculia bacterium, assembly GCA_036380715.1. Taxonomy (GTDB): domain Bacteria; phylum Acidobacteriota; class Thermoanaerobaculia; order Multivoradales; family UBA5704; genus UBA5704. The sequence goes on from DASVEF010000269.1 coordinate 3,101, forward strand.
AGGCCTCGCCGAGATCTACATTGCGAAGCACCGCCACGGCGAAACCGGCAAAGTCGAGCTGGCCTGGTCCGGCTCCACCACCTCCTTCCGCAACCGCCCAACCCCGGCCCCGGCCGGCCCGGACCCCTTCTGATGCTCCTGAGCCCCGAGCAAGCGCGCCAGGCTCTCTCCCGGGTCGACCCCGCCCGCCTGCTGGCCGGCTGGCCCGTGGGCCTGCGCGACGGCGCCCTGCTGGCGCTGCTCGCGGCGGGCCTGAATGCCGAAGAGATCTCCGAGCTGCACGCCTCGGCGATCAGCATGGACCGCGGAAACCTCATCGTCGCGGTCCGTCGCTACGGGATCACCTGGCGAGCCGAAATGCCCATAGACCTCGGCGGCCGATTGCTCGCCTGGCTCACCGAGCGCCGCCTGTGGGCCACCGACACGCCCGTCTTCACCGGGCCGCAGGGGCCGCTCTCCTACTTCGCCGTCTACAAGGTCCTCGAACGCTACGGCAACCGGCAACCCGCGCCCAGGAGAAGAGCATGAGAGTCGCCCTCTACGCCCTCGCCGAGCCGGACCTCGCCGGCCTGGCCGCCGAAGCGGCCCGCAGAGGCTGGGAGGTCGCCCTGGAGTGCGCCGACCCGGTCGCCGGGCCTGTAGGGCCGCGACCAGGCCTCGCGCGCCTCGTCCAGGCCGTACGCGCCCGAGCCGTCCAAGGCATCCTCGTCCGTACCCTGACCCACCTCGCGCGCTCCCTGCGCCACCTGACCGACCTGGGCCAGCTCCTGGCCGCTCACGACGTCGCGCTGATCGCCGTCGAAGACCGCCTCGACACCACCGACCCCGGCGGAGCCCTCCGCTGGCGAGACTGGCTAGAGCTCGCCGCCCCCTTCACTCGCGACCACCGCGCCCAGGTCGTAAGGCGCGCCTACCTGAGCACCGCCGGAGAGCGTTGGGGCCGTCCTCCCGTCGCCGTCAACCCCCTGGAGCTGCTGACCCTCTGGGAAGGCCGAGGAGGCCGCCGCCCCCTCTCCCAGCGAGAGATCGCCGCCAGGCTCGGCATCTCCCAAGCCACCACCCGCAAACACCTCCAAGCCCTTCGAGACGCCGGCCAACTCGACGACCAGGCCCGCGCCCGAGCCCTCGCCGCCCGCGGAGGCCTCCGCCGCGGCGGCCGGCCGGCACCCCCTCTCAACGACACCGACCTCCTCGCCACCTGGAAGCGCCACCTCCAAACCGCCCGCCTGAGAGGCACCGCCCCCAGCCTCTCCGCCATCGCCCGCACCCTCCACATCAGCCGCCGCCGCGTACGCACGCGGCTCCAGGAGCTCGGCCTACTCAGCGAACAACAGGATGCGCCCACATCCTCGAAAAGCCATATCAACCCTGCAACCGTCCCGGAGGTTCCTGTCCATGAGTGAGCATGATCAGAGCAAAGTCGAACCCGTCTTCGACACCCACTCAGCCGCCCCCCTTCTCGGAGTGAAGCCAGGCACCCTCGAAGTGTGGCGGTGCCAGGGGAAGGGACCCCGGTTCGTCAAGAGCGGCTCCCGCGTCGTCTACCGCCTGCGCGACATCAACGACTACCTCGACAGCCGGACGCGCAAAAGCACCGCCGACCCCGGGCCGGAGAGCGAGTAGACGCTGTGCGTCGAGCAGAGAGCCGCCAGCGAGCCCGATCGGCGGCGCCCTAAAGGGTCCCCTTGGCCCCTGCCAGGGGGACCCATACGCCAGCGGCAAGCCACTGCGCTGCACGTAACCCCACCACCAAAGCTCGTCTCCGAGCGCCTGAGCGGTTGCACTCCGCCCATCTGGATCCCCATCAAGCAGGGCACCGGCGCGCCTCCGGGCCACTGCTCCCTCAGAGCGCCCCCCAAGGGTTCAGCGAAACCCCTCCGCCGGGTTACGCGGGGGTTACGCGGCCACGGAGACAGCTCCGCTCAGTGAGAAGCAGCGTGACTCTAAGTTGTTTATCTGGAATGGTTTAGGTTGGAGCCGACGATCGGGATTGAACCGATGACCTGCTGATTACGAATCAGCTGCTCTACCGCTGAGCTACGTCGGCCCGGACCAGGAAGGACTCCCGGAGCGCGGCGTATTGTAGGGCACCCACCCCTTTCTGCGCAACGGCGCCTCTCTTCCATCGAATTGCTCGTTTTCCATGTCTCCTTTTCCCCACCTCCTGTACCTATGGAGGTAGAGGGGCTCTGAAGGTCCAGTCTCCTGGATCCTTTGTAGCGATTCCGCCGATAACGCCCCACAGCCACCGCTCCGACGACGAGGCCGCCATCCGCGACCTCTACTAAAAATTTTCCCCGTTGTTCCCTCCGCGGGGGCTCCGCAAGCCCCCGCTCCTTTTTACTTCAACACACCATAATCCGGCCCTGTTGGGCATGGAAGCTGCATAAACATCCTGGCACAACTTGGAGGTAGTTCGCAGTATGGCTCTCAGGATCCGCCGTATCTCGCTCGTTCTTGGTCTTCCTCTCCTCCTGATCCTCTCTCACGCGGCGAGCGGCCAGACCCGGGTCTGGACCGCCGGGTACGACGGCGGCGCCCAGGACCGGGCAGGATGCCCGCGCTGTACCACGCACACCTATCTCCCTTTCCACCGGGACTTCGTGCGCAGCCGCAACTCCGTCGCGGCCGACGCCGCCGGCAACGTCTATGTGACGGGCACCTCGTCCAACGGGTCCAACCCCGACTTCGTGACGGTGAAGTATGACGCGAACGGCGTCCGGCAGTGGGCTTCCCTCTATGACGGGGGAGAGGAGGACCAGGCGTACGCCGTCGCGGTGGACGGAGGCGGCAACGTCTACGTGACCGGCGACTCGGTGGTCCAGACAGAGGATCTCGGCCTGCAGCCGCGCTTCCTCACCGTGAAGTATGACGCCAACGGCGTGCAGCAGTGGACGGCCACGCTCGACAGTGGGGTCTGGGGCACGGCGGTCACCGTGGCCGTGGACGGGAGCGGCAACGTCCACGTGGCCGGCGAGTCCTACAACGGCGACTCCATCACCGCGATGGTGGTCAAGTACAACGCGGCCGGGGCCCAGCAGTGGGCGAGAGGGGCGATCTTCGGCTTCGATTACGAGGAGTCCTCGGCCTATGACCTGGCCCTCGATTCCGGCGGCAACGTCTACGTGACGGGCTATTTGTACAAACCGTTCGAGCCGGATGGCACGGATTACATCACGGCCAAGCTATCTCCCTCCGGAGCGGATCTCTGGACGAGGGCCTACGACAGCGGCGGCCCGGATGGGGCGTACGACGTGGCGGTGGACGGCGACGGCAACGTCTTCGTGGCCGGTGATGCCGGAACGGTCAAATACGACACCGCGGGCGTCCAGCAGTGGGCTCGTCCTTTCCCGGGCACCGCGCACGCCCTGATCGCGGCCGGCGGATTCGTCTATGCCACGGGCACTTCGGGCGGTGATTTCCAGACCGTCAAGTACGACGGCGCAGGCGTCCAGCAGTGGGCCGCCACCCGCGACGGCGGGGGCGCGGACCAGGCCCATGCGCTCCTCCTCGCCGGCGACACGCTCTATGTGACGGGGCACACCACCGGCGCCATCCAGACCGACGCGCTGACCGTCGGCTTCGACGCGGCCAGCGGAGTCGAGGTCTGGTCGGACCTCTACGGCGGCGCTTTCGACGACTCCGCCTATGCCATGGCGTCCACCGGCACCGGGAGCTTCTCGATCGCGGGCTACTCCAACAATGGCTCAGACAACGACGTCCTCGTCGTCCAGTACGCGACCAGCCCTTCACCCTCGCTGCCCTCGCTGCTGCGCCTGAAGCTGACCCCCGCGACCCTGGCGGGCGGCCGCAAGACCGGGAAAGGCCGGGTGACGCTCAGCGCTCCGGCCCCGGCAGGGGGAGCGGTGGTCCTGCTGACCAACACGAACCCCGCCGCCGTGGTCCCCGCGAGCGTCACGATTCCCGAAGGAATGACCAGCCAGGCTTTCTCGATCAACACCCAGGCGGTCTCCTCAACCCAGACGGGGATCGTAACGGCCACCTACGGCGGGGTCTCCAAGAGTGAGACGCTGACCGTACGTCCGGTCAAGGCGAAACCGTAGCGGAGCCGGGGGGAGGTCCATCCGGCGGGGCGCAGCACGCTGCGCCCCTACTCGAAGTAGCCGTTGACGTCCAGGATCAGGTGGACGCTGCCGCCATCCGACACGAAGGCGACCGCGCGCAGCACGCCGCTGCCGTCGAACGCCAGAGGGAGAAGGGCGTTGTTCGCGCGGTTCAGCCCCGCGGGGAAGTTGATCGTGCTGGTGTTCGCCAGGACGCCCCCCGGCGCGAAGCGTACGTGTCCCGAGCCCGACGGCTGGGCCACTGTGATGTTGAGCGACAGCGCCACGGCGCTGTCCGGCACTCCGCACTTGCCCGTGAGGTCGAAGTCCCGCACCGAGCTGGAGATCAGCGCGGGACCGTCCTCCGCCCGCCGGGTGTCGATCAGCCGGCAAGGGGTCAGGGTGTGGAAGTCGCCGGTCGGGCCGGTGTCGGACCCCTGGGTCAGCCGGAGCACCCAGTCGCCATCCGCCGGAGCGGTGAAGCTGCGCGCCGCGCCTCCCGCCACGGCGGGAGCGCTCTGGAACGCGCCGGTGCGCGGGTCGAACCAGTCGACGAGGAAAGTCCCCGTGGCTCCCCTGAGGTCGAGGGTTGCCGAGCCGCCGTCGTAGAGGTAAGCCACATAGCTCTGCCCGGCCTCGGCCAGGGCATAGGCGCCGCCCGCGAGCACGAGCGAGTCGGCCGGGCTCATCCGCTCGAAGGCGACGGTATCGACGAGCTCGGCAAGCTGCCGCAGGAAGGCTCCGGTCCCGGTGCCCGCGGCTCCGGCGGTGAACGCCGCCCAGGCCATCTGGCGGCCGGCGGCGGTCTCCTGACCCACGAAAAACTCCTCCTGGATCATCGGCTTGGCCGCGAGCGCCCGATTTCTCAAAGTCGAGTCGTGGACCATCGAGTGGGTGATCGTGGTCGTGACGCCGACCTGGACGTCCAGGTAGTCGGCCCAGGACGCGTTGGGGAAGGAGAAGTCGCCCGGCAACCCGTGCACGCTCGCCAGCCGGTCCCAGGGGTTGTGCTGCTGCAGGAAATTCATGTGGGTCTCCACCTCCGCGGTGGTCCACCCCTCCTGCCATTCGGTCATCAGCGTGAAGAGCGTGTTCGCGTATCCGGAGAGCCGCGCCATGCTGTAGCGGATCAGCCGCTGGCGGTCGGTGTCGGGGAGGTTCCCGAAGCCGTCGGCGAAGAACCAGAGCTGGGCCGCCATCCCGGCGTCGCGCAGCTTCAGGAGCCAGCGCTCGTACAGGTGCCAGCGGGCGAGGTCGAACCGCGCCTTGTCGTTGGCGGAGGCCGAGCCCAGCCACGGCGTCGTGGACACGCTGCCGTAGTCCGTCTGGTTGGCCAGGTAGACGTTGACCTTGTTCATCCGCATCCCGAGGTGGCGGTCGAGCAGCGCCTGGCGGTCGGCGTCGGTCCGCAGCTCGGACAGCAGAGTGTGGGAGAACCGGATCGCGGCCGGGGCCGCCATGTCCAGGTACTTGGCGATGAGATAGACCGGCTTGCCGGTGCGATAGCGGAAGGTGCGCGGGCGGGCGGGGTTCTTCTCGACCGGCCCCTGGCCGAAAACGCCGGCGAGCGTGCCGGAGCCCTGGAGCGTGCCGGACTGCCCGTCCAGCCCCGCCGCGTTGCTGGTCGTGGTCCAGCTCCAGGTGCCGGCCTCGTCCACGAAGACCCGGATCTTGAAGACGTCGCCGACCTGCCCGCCGGCGCCGTCCCCATCGAAGAAGCCGTCGACCGTGTAGATTTTGCCTGCCGGCGACGTGACCTGGGCGGTCAGCTCGACATCTGTAAAGGGGTTCGGGGAGCCCTGGCCGCCATCGTAGACGGCGGCCGCGTGGAGCACGATCTCGGCGGTGTCGAAGCGGGCCACGGCTGCCGCCGCGAGGTCAGGCACCACGAAAGAGAGCGCTACAGCGAGTCGTGCGAGCGAGAGGTACTTCCGTGCCGTAAGCGATTCCTCTACAACGCGCCTTCGCTTCTGCAAAAGAACGGCCAGTGTATAGTCCAGGCTGGCATGGAAGGCAACGGATCACCCTCCAGAGACCGTCGCGGCGAGGAGGTGCTGCGCGAGGCCTACGACCGCCTCCCCTACCCCAGCGCCTCGCACCACCACACCCATCCGGACCACTTGGCCACGCTGGCGCTGCTGCACGGGATGGAGCCTCCGCCGCTGGAAACCTGCCGCGTGCTGGAGCTGGGATGCGCGGACGGCGCGAACCTCCTGCCCATGGCCTACGAGCTGCCCCGGGCGCGCTTCGTGGGGATCGACCTCTCCCCGCTCCAGGTCGAGGCTGGGCGCCGCAGGATCGAGGAGTTGGAGATCCTAAACCTCGAGCTGCGCGCCATGAGCCTGCTCGACGTGGACGCCGGCTTCGGCTCCTTCGACTATGTGATCGCGCACGGCCTCTTCTCCTGGGTACCCGAGGCGGCGCAGGAGAAAATCCTGGAGATCTGCCGGCGAAACCTGGCGCCGAACGGCGTCGCCTACCTGAGCTACAACACCTTTCCCGGCTGGCACACCGGGATGATGGTGCGGGAGATGCTCCTGTACCACACCCGCGACTCCAGAGACCCCGAGGAGATCACCGCCCGGTCGATCGACCTGCTGCGGTTCCTGGCGGAGGCCAACACCGGCCAGGAGGACGAGCACGCCCTTGCCCTGCGCTCGGCCTGGGAGCGCCTCCAGCATCTCCAGGACCGGCCGAGCTATTTCCTGCACGACTTCTTGGAGGAGGAGAACCGGCCTCTCTACTTCCACCAGATGGTCGAGCGCGCGGCCCGGCACGGGCTGCAATACATGACGGACGCGGAGCCCGATTCCACCGAGCTCTCGAACCTGCCGCCGGCGCTCGCCGGCCAGCTCCAGGAGATGGCCGCCGACCGGATCGAGCTGGAGCAATACCTCGATTTCGTGCGGAGCTGCCGGTTCCGGCGGAGCCTCCTCTGCCACCAGGAAGTCCGCCTCGACCGCACCATGGTGCCCCGGCGCATGAAGCGGCTCTGGGCAGCCTCTCCGGTGAAGCCTGCCTCGACCACGCCGGACCTCGCCCCCGGGACGCCGGAGACGTTCCACCCCCCGGCCGGCCGGGCATTCTCCACCGGCCATCCCCTGGTCAAGGCCGCCCTGGTCAGCCTGGGGGCGATCTGGCCGCGCGCCCTCGCCTTCGACGACCTGCTGCGCGACGTGCGAACGCGGATGGCCGAGGCCGGCGCGCCCCCCGCCGGGGACGACCCCAAGGATGTCGAGGTGCTGGCAGACATCCTCCACTCGCTGTTCTTCTCGGGCCAGGTGGAGCTGCACCTGATGCCCCCCGCCTGCGTCGAGACTGTCAGCGAGCGCCCCCTCGCCTCCCCGCTCGCCCGCTACGAAGCCGAGCGGGGCTCGCTCGTCACCAACCAGCGCCACCGGGTGCTCGACCTGAGGGACGACGTGACCCGCTTCCTGCTGGTCCACCTCGACGGCCGCAACGACCGCGCCGCGCTGGTCCATCTCCTCGACGAGGAGGCGCGCGAAGAGAGGCTCCGCCTCACGTACAAGGGGGAGCTGGTCCCGCGCGAGCAGGTACCGGCGTACCTCGGCCATCTCGTGGAGGAGCAGCTCCACAAGATGGCCGAGAACGCGTTGCTGGCGGGGTGAGGGCTAATGGCCGTCGTCGTCTTCACGTATGAACAGGAGCTGGCCCCGGATCTCGCCTCCCTGGAAGAGATCGGTGTGAACGTTCACGTAGGTGATGCCGATACGCATGGCGCGCAGCACCTCGTGGAACTCGCCCGGGCTGATCCCCTGGCCCGCGGGTCCGATCACGTCGCTCGCGTGGATCGTGCCGCTGATCTCGCCGGGCGAGGCCGGGCAGGGCTGCGTCCCGGCGGGAGCGCCGGGCAGATTGGAGCACAGGAAGACCATGATGCCGCCGTTGACGTCCCGCTGGCCCAGGTGGATGTGCGCCTGGGTCACTGCGCCTTTCAGATGGGAGTAGTTGAGTTGATAGGTGATCTCGTCGTCACCAATGGACGCCTCGAAACGACCTCCACCCGGAGTGGACAGGGCGGGGACCTCCAGCGCCCCTCGCAGACGGGTGATGGCTCTGTCGTGCGCCCATGACCAACCGGATCCGGCGAGCAACGCGACCGATGCGAGGAGCGCGCAGAGGGCTCCTCTCTGGATGCGGCTGAACCTGCTCATCTCGGCTCTCTCCTTCCTCCGCGCGAAGCGCGGAACGACGATGGCCGAGATTATAGATGAGCAACTGCTTGCAGGGGGTGGGGGACGCCCGGAATGTCCTTGAGGGGGGCGGCCAGCTTCTCCAGACGGTTCCGGTACGAAGGATGGTGATCGAAGCGCAGCTCGAAGTCCCAGGAGCCCGGGGGCACCTCGCCGACGTCGATCACCGCGACTCCCATCCAGTTGTCGCCGTGGGGACCGCAGAGCCAGTGGTCGACCGGAGAGATCCGGCCGCCGATCCGCAGCGACGGCGTCGGCTCGTACTGCCAGAGCTTCACCGGCACCGCGAGGCGCGAGACCGCGACGAGAGCGTTCCGCCCGCCAGTCACCTCGCCGCGCTGCACATAGCGCGCGCCCCAGCTCTCCTCTTCCACTCCGCCGCGCGGCCGGAACGATACCCGGTGCGCCCCCTCGGAAACGTAGAAGATCGGGATGACCGCGGCGAACCAGTCGCGGTCGATCAGGGCGAAGTCGCCGATCCAGCCGGCGCGGACCCGATCCACCCAGATCTCCGGGAGCTGCTCCCGCTCCAGCTCCGTTCTGCGCCACCGCGACGCCTGGGCTCGTCGTCCCACGATCACGACCGGATCGGAGATCAGCTCCCCCTCGCCCGGCAGCTCCACGACGAGGCCGTGGAGACCCTGGCCAGCGGCGGCCTCCTCCGTCCGCGGGAAGAGGAACGGAGCCTGCTTCACCCGGCCGTTGCGCACGCAGGTCTCGCAGCCCGGCGAGACCTTTCCGGACGCCTGGTCGCGGCGGAGCGACGCATACTCCTCGCCGTTCCAGATCTCGTCGATGCCGTGCGTGGCCAGGCTGCCGAGCACGTCGTCGTTGAAGCAGCAGGGCCGTACCTCGCCGGAGGCGTTGACGTTGATCGTCTGCCAGGGCTCGCTGCACGCCCAGGGGAGTGTCAGCTCCTCCGCCGGCACGGACGGCGCGTCCAGCTCGATGGCCGCTGGAGGCGGGGCCATGTCGAGCTCGGAGGCGTGCATGGTCTGCTCCTCCATCCGCGTCACCCACTGCACGCCCAGCGCGTCCGCGCGGCGCCTCCCCTCCGCGAGCAGCTCCTCGATCCGTCCAGGCTCCAGATGCCCGATGTTCTCGCGGCGGTAGAACTCCTCGATGGTGGGATGGGCGTAGGGATAGAGCCCCTCGATGAACACCCCGTCGCCGCCGACCTCGGCGCACAGCTCCACGAGCTGCGGCACCTCGTGGAGGTTGGACGCCATGCCGATCAGGGAGAGGAACAGCTCGGGCCGGCCGTGCCGCCGCCGCGCCGCTCCCAGGGCGCGCAGCCCGCGCACTACGTCCTCGAAACGGCCGCGGCGGCGGATGCGCTCGTAGGTCTCCTGCGTGGCGCCGTCGATCGAAACGGTGACGTGGGCCAATCCCGCGAGGGCGAGCGCTTCCGCGTGCTCCTCGGTCACCAGAGTGCCGTTGGTGGTGATCCACACCTCGACGCCGACGGAGGCGAGGCGCTCGGTGAACTCGACGAGATCGGGATGGAGGACCGGCTCGCCGAGACCGAACAGATACGCCCGGTTCAGCGTGGGGAAGATGGGCTCCAAGCGGTCGAACATCTCCCGCGAGAGGAGGCCGGGCAGGCCGACTCCCGGGTCATAGCGCGGGTCCACCGTGATCGGGCACATCTGGCAGCGCAGGTTGCAGCGCGCCGCCACCTCGATGTACGCCTCCAGCGGTCGGGCCGACAGCCGGTCCTTCCCCGCGGCGTAGTCGCGGTCGAGCCTCAGGATGTTCGACCACCGGTTCGCGTCCAATCCATATCCTCCGTGACCTTCGGTCCTTCCTTGCATACGCTGGAGGACGAAAGGGCGTCTACTGTAGCAGCAACCCGTTCAGCGGCTCGGCTGCCAGACCATCTTCCCTTCCCGGTCGATATACCCGAAGGCTTCGTCGTCCTTTTCGCCGATCCCCACTTGGGCGAGCCCGCCGTTGAAGTCGAAGGCTTTGTCGTACTGGGGGTTGATCACGACCTTGCCTTCCTTGTCGATGTAGCCCCACCGGCCGCCGATCTTGACCCGCGCCATCCCTTCGCTGAACGGCGCGACCGATTCGTACTGGATGGGGATGGCCACCTCCCCGTCCTTGTCGATGTAGCCGCCGCGGTCGCCGGTCCCAACTGTCGCCAGCCCCTCGGAGAAGCTGTAGCCGTTGTCGAAGCGGGGGTTGATCTCGAACTTACCGTCCTTGCCGATGAAGCCGTACTTGCTGGCGATGCGGACCAGGGCCAGCCCCTCGGAGAAGTCGAGGACCTCGTCGAACTGCAGGGTGATCACCATCTCGCCCTCGTCGTCGATGTAGCCCCACTTGCCGTCGACGGCCACGGCGGCGAGCCCTTCGGAGAACTTCCGCCCCTCCTGGAACCGCGGATTGATCTTCAGCCGCCCCTCGTGATCGATGTAGCCCGTGCGGCCGGCGATGACGACGCGGGCGAGGCCTCCCGAGAAGTCGCCCGCCTGGTCGAACTGCGGCGGGATGACCATCTTGCCCTCCTCGTCGATGTAGCCCACGCGGCCGCCGGTCTTCACGGCCGCAAGCCCCTCGTAGAAGCTGAAGGCGTCCTCGTACTGCGGGTTGACGACGTACCGGCCCTCCTCGTCGATGTAGCCGAAGCGCGGCCCCATCTGCACGACGGCGAGCCCCTCGGTGAAGCCGTACGCGATGTCGAACTGGGGAGGGATGACGACCTTGCCCTCTTTGTCGATGTAACCGTCCTGTTCGTTCTGGACGATGACGAACAGCCCGCTCGGGTTCTTGGCCTTCTTCCCCGGCTCGCACCCGCCTGCGGCGAGGAGGGCCAGGGCCACCAGCGCTCCGATCCATCTCTTCATGGACGCCTCCCCGGGCGCCCGGGACCGCAGGGCGCCCCGTCTGCTGCGAGGATCGAGAGGATTGTATCAGCGGCTGTCGAGGACCGTCTCCACATCGTCCCCGACCACCCCTTCGACATAGAGGAGCTTGACCGCGACCATGACGGCGGCCAGGAGGGGCACGGCGACCAGCATGCCGAGGAAGCCGAAGACGAGCCCCATCAGCGCAAGGCCGATCAACGTGACCACCGGCGGCAGGTCGACCCCCTCCTTCATCAGCAGGGGGATCAGCAGGTGGTTTTCCAGGAACTGGATGGCGATGTAGAGGAGCGCCACGAGCAGGGCTTTCTGGGGAGAGTCGAGGAAGCCCATGGCCACCGCGGGGATGGCGCTGAGGAGCGGTCCCACCATGGGGACGAACTCCAGGAGGCCGGCCAGGATCGCCAGCGCGAACGCCGCCTTCACCCCCAGCAGCTTGAGCCCGATGCCCGTGACCACGCCGATCACCGCCATGGCCACGAGCTGTGACACCAGCCAGCGGCGCAGGGTCATGCCGATGGCGGTGAGCACCTCGCCGGCGCGCGGACGGGCGTGGTGAGGCACCAGATGCAGGAGCCCGTGGTAGTACGTCTTTGGATCGGACCCGATGTAGATGGCCATGAAGACGATCAGGATGATCCCGGTCACCACCGCGACCGTCGAGGAGAGGAACGAGAAGAGATAGCGCGTCACCGCGCCGAGTTGGCCGGACAGGGTGTCCGGAAGGTTTCCGCGCTGGCCGGCAGGCTGGCCCGGAGACTCTCTCGGCGACCGTCCAGCAGGGCCGGCCTGGTCGGCTGGCGGCGCCGGGCTCGGATTCGTCCGGCTGTCCGGGTCCCGGGGGAGGAGCTGCCCGAGGAATCCGCCCTGCTGGCGCTGGGCCCAGGCCTCCACCCGGTCGATCGCCTGCGGCACGGCGGTCCTCAGCTCCCCGAGCTGCTCCCGGAAGGTGGGGCCGGCCCAGGCGCCGAGGCCGGCGAGCAGCCCCAGGAAACCCAGCACGATCAACAGGGAGCCGATGCCGCGCGGGATGCGGAACCGCTCCAGGTAGTCCGCACCACGAGCCACGGCGAGCCCGAAGAGCACGCCGAGGAAGGTGATGAAGAGCAGCGGGTAGGCGACCCAGAGGAGTCGCGCCGCCAGATAGACGCCCAGCACCAGCGCCGCCGCCCGCAGGATGTCGGCGCTCCGCCACCCCATCTGGCGCGCAGGACGCTGCGGCGGCTGGGGAGTGGGCACAGGCGCACGCGGCGTAGGGGAGATGGGCTCCACGGCCATGCCGAGCTTTCAAGCAAGGAAGGTGCCCGGCCCCTCACCCCCTGGCCCCCTCTCTCACCCGCACTCACATCCACCCGGGAGAGGGGGAAGAGATGGCTACAGGAACAGCAGCGCCACGCCGCAGACCGCGACCACCGCTCCCGCCAGGCCGCCGATCCCGACCCGCTCGCCGCGGAGCAGGATCACCAGAGGGATGATCAGCACCGGCGTCAGAGCCATGATGCTCGCCGCCACTCCGGAGGCGGTCTCGCGGATGGCGATCAGGGAGAGCGAGACGGCGAGGAACGGCCCGCAGAAGGCGCCCAGCAGGGCGAAGCCGAGAGCGCGCCGGTCGCGCATACCCTCTCGCACCCGCGGCCACCATCCCAGGGCCACGAAGAGGAGCGAGTAGCCCACGATCCCGGCCACGACCCGCACCTGGGTGGCCGCGAAGGCGTCATACCTGCCCATGCCGATCTTGCTCAGGATGAGCCCGACCGCCTGGCCGAGCGCGCCGCCGAACCCGAGCGCGATGCCCGGCAGGGTCAGGCGCCCCGGAGCCACGCCCCCACCCCGTAGACCCCGCATCTTCCCCCGCTCCAGGACCGCCCACGCGATGCCGCCGACCGTGAGCGTCATGCCGAGCAGGTCGCGCCCCGTCAGCGTCTCCCCCAGGGCCAGCCAGCCGATCAGGGCCGTCAACGGCGGGACCAGAGACATCATCAGCGACGACAGGCGAGGACCGATGACCAGATAAGCGCGGTACAGGCAGAGGTCACCGAAGACGAACCCGACGAGGCCCGAGAGCGCGAGCCAGGTCCAGGCGTGGGCCGTGGCGTCCAGGGGCAGCGGCAGCCCGCGGCGCAACAGTCCGGCCAGCGCCAGGAAACCGAACGCCATCACCAGCCGGATCAGGTTGACGGTCAGCGACCCGACGCGCCGCGCGGCCTCCTCGATGGCCAGCGCCGTGAAGGCCCACAGACTGGCGGCCCCGAGCGCCGCGAGCTGTCCGGTGTAGGCGGAAGGCATCGGCGAAGCTTACAGCCCCTCCACGAACCCCGCCACAGCCGCCACCGCCTCCTCCAGGTTCCCCCGCTCCGTCCTCCCCGAGGAGACGCGCGGCTTGAAGGAGTGGTCGCCGTCCTCCAGCCAGACGATCCGGATGCCCGGCGCGAGCCGGTAACCCGCGACGTCCTCGCGGGAGCCCAGCGGATCGCGGGTCCCCTGGACGATCAACGTCGGGGTGCGCAGGTGCTCCAGGTGGGCGGTCCGCGTCCTCTCCGGCTTGCCCGGTGGGTGGAAGGGATACCCGAGGCAGACGAGGCCGCGCGCTCCCGCCTCGTCCGCCATCAGGCTGGCGATCCGCCCGCCCATGGACTTGCCGCCGACGACCACGCGATCGGCCCCCCCGAGCCGCTCGATCACCGAGAGCCAGGTCTCGCGCAGCGCCGGCTCGCGGTCCGGCGGCTTTCTCTTTCCCTCCCGCCGCGCCTGCATGTAAGGAAACTCGAAGCGGACGACGCGGATCCCCTTCGCCCCCAACCTCTCGGCCATCGTGTTCATGAACGGCGAATCCATGGGAGCCCCGGCGCCGTGCGCCAGGACCAGGATGGGGCCCCCTTCGGGGCCGTCGAAGAGCAGGTCGTTCATCATCGTAGATCCCTCCGCACGCCTGGGGTTGAAACCCCAGGCTGGATCGTATCGCCCTCACGGGCGAGAGGACGGGAAGCATATCGCTCCACAGGAGCGAAACAGCCCAGCCTGGGGTTTCAACCCCAGGCGCGCGCGGCGCCTCCGCGTCCCGCCATTTGACACCCGCGCCCGCTGCGGGTAGCCTGCGGGACAAACGACGTCTTGATCGCAACGAGCGCGCCCGTGATCCCGACCCACCAGCGGCTGGAGGAGCTCTCCAACCTGCATGCAGGCAACCTGCAGGAGATCCCCTTTTCGCCCCTGCTCTGCGCCCTGGCCGTGCACAAGCGAAGCGTGGTGCTGGAGATCCGGCGCCGGCAGGTGTGGAAGAAGATCGTCCTCGAGGGCGGCATGCCGGTGGACTGCCGGTCCAACCTCACTCACGAGACCCTGGGGCGGTACATGGTCCTCGAAGGGAAGCTCAGCGAGGAGGACTTCACGAGCAGCCTCAGCCGCTCGGCCTCGCGCGGCGTACCCCTCGGCGAGGTCCTCCTGGAGACCGGGCTGGTCAGCGCCGTCGACCTCTTCAAGATCCTGCAACAGAACCTGGCCAAGAAGCTGCTCGACGTCTTCACCTGGCGCGAGGGAGATTTCCACGTGGACGGCGAGGACCGCCCCAATGCGGACATGTCGCTCAAGGTCAAGGTGCCGCAGCTCATCCTGACCGGCGTCACCAAGCTGGTGCCGCAGGACGAGGTCGACATGGCCATCGGGCCTCTCGTCGGCAAGAAGCTGGCCCTCCACCCGTCGCCGCTGTTCCCCCTGGAGGAGATCCGTCTGACCCAGCGGCAGAGCCAGCTCGCCGAGGCCGTGCGGCCGGGCCGCCGCATGGGCGAGCTCGCGGAGGCGACCGGCCTGCCCGTGGACGAGATCACTCGCCTGCTCTACGCGCTGTCGATCCTCGGCGTCGTGGTGCCGGCGGACAGCCTGCCGAAGGACGCGGTCCAGCCGTCGCTGAGCAGCACGGGCAGCTTCCAACGCCCCCCCGCCGCGCCGGCGCCCACGCCGGCCGCCCTCCCGGAAGCGCCCGCGCCGCCCTCCCCCGCGGTCTCGCTCGCCGACGTCGAACGGCGGCGCAACGAGATCATGCAGTCCTATCTCGTCTATCGCCGCCAGGACGCCTTCGACCTGCTCGGGCTGCCCGAGACCGCGACATCCGGGGCTGTCGAGGAGAAGTTCCTGGACTACGCGCGCAGGTTCGCCCCGTGGTCGCTCGACCATCCAGAGCTGCGGGGCATGGAGGACCGGGCGCGCGACCTGTTCCTCGCCGGCGCCCGCGCCTACTCCGAGCTGGCCGACACCGAGCAGCGCAACACGCTGCTGTTCCGGCGCAAGACCCTGCGCGAGGAGCGCGAGAAGAAGCCGGCCTTCGGCGGCATCAAGACCGACCTGCTCGACTCGGAGGCGCAGTTCAAGAAGGGCTATGCCTTGCTGGAGGCCGGCAAGCACAAAGACGCGCTCATGCTGCTGGAGTTCGCCGCGGACTGCGATCCGCAGAACAGCCGCTACGCCGCCGAGACCGCCTACTGCCGCTTCCTCGTTTCGTCCGCCCACGCCCCGCAGGCGCTGCGGGACCTCCAGGAGACCCTGCGCCGCGATCCCAACTGTGGCCTCGCCGCCTACTACGCCGGCGAGATCAGCGCCCAGGTCGGCCAGCGCGACGAGGCCGAGAATTTCCTCCGCCGGGCCATGAAGCTGATGAGCCCCGACCGCCGGCCCATCGACGCTCTCAAGGCCCTGACGTCACGGCGTTAGCCCCCCCTGTGTTCCCCCTCTCCCGGGCGGGCGTGAGTGCGGTTGGGAGAGGGGGTTAGGGGGTGAGGGGCAGGAACGACTCGATCACCGTCCCCCGTCCGGTCTCGACCGCGCGCTCGCGCGCGAGCTGACCGACCGCGAGGTCGAGCACGCCGAGGCCGAAGGGGCTGAAAATGGTGATCATCGCCTCGTCACGCTTGGGCGGAGCGGTCCCCGCGAGCAGGTCGGCGATCGTGCCGCGGATGAAGTCGCGGTTCCCCGACTGCCGCTCGGCGAGGTGGACCGAGGTCTGGGCGCGCAGCACGTGGTCGACGTCGTCCACGATGTTGTCGCTGGCGAGGATCACCTCCGCCGTGAGGTCCCGCAGCGAGGTGTGGAGGACCGTGGCTCCGGGCTGGCAGCCCGCAAGGTCCGCGACGTGCGGCTTCACCGCGGTGGTCGCGAAAGCGATCAGCGGGCAGCGCTGGCAGACCTCTCGCGGGTCGTCCACCACCTCGATTTCGACGTCGCGGAAGCCGTGCAGCATGTCGGCGACGCCCTGCGCGAACGCCCCGGCGCGCTCGCGGTCCAGATCGAAGAGCACGAAGCGGGCGATGTCAGGCAGCGCTCGCGTCAGGAAGCGGGCGGTCTCGAAGTTGATCACGCCCGTGCCGATCAGGCCGGCCGTGACGGTCTCCTTCCCCCGGCGCAGCTCGCGGGCGGCCAGGGCGGCGCTCGCGGCCGTGCGGCGCGCGCTGATGATCGAGCTCTCCAGGATCGCTTCGGGCACCCCGGTGGTGGCGCTGTTGAGGATCAGCACCGCCGAGGCGCGGGCCATCCCCTTCTTGACGTTGCCGGGGAACGAGGCGATCCACTTCATGCCGGCCACGCCGAAGCCGTCCCCCAGGTAGGCGGGCAGGGCGATGATCCGGTTCAGGTCGTCGTTGGGGAAGCGCAGGAACGTGGAGTGCGGCAGGGAGCTCTCGCCGCGCGAGTGCGCCAGGTAGGCCTGGGCCACCACGTCGAGGATCTCCATCTCGCGGCCGGCGAGGAGCGCCTCCACCTCGTCGCCGCGCAGGATCAGAATGTCATTGGTCCTCAAATCATCGTCTCTCTATCCGGCCAGAGATCCGGCACCTCGCCGAAATGGTCTCTCACCCACTCGTCCGAGTAGACCGTGTCGAGGTACCGCTCGCCGCGATCGGGCAGGATGACGACGCACGTCGAGCCGGCCGGGATTTTATCCCGGATCTTGCTGACGGCGGTCACCAGGCCGCCCGACGAGGCGCCGGCCAGGATCCCCTCGCGGCGCACCAGCCGGCGGCAGCCGGCGATGCACTCGAGGTCGGAGACATGCACGCAATCGTCGATGAATTCGAGGTCGCAGAGAGGCGGCCGCAGGCCAGCGCCCATGCCGGGCAGGAAACGCGGGCCCTTCTGGTCCGAGAAGATCAGACTTCCCAGGGCGTCGACCGCCACCACGCGCGTCGGCAGGCCGTTCTTGCGCACGTACTCGCCGCAGCCGCGCACGGTGCCGCAGGTGCTCGTAGCGCAGAAGACGAAGTCCACCTTGCCGCCGAGCTGCGCGGCCACCTCCTGCATCGTCGTGCGGATGTGGGAGCCGGAGTTGTGCGTGTTCGCGTACTGGTTGGGCCAGAACGCGCCGTCGATCTCGCCGAGGAGCTGCTGCACGCGCTTCAGGCGCGCCTGGAGGAACTCGCCCGTCTCGGGGTCCGGCTCCGCCACATAGTCGATCTCCGCGCCATAGACCTCCAGGATGCGCACGTTCTGCCGCGACGCCTTGGCGTCGACCACGCAGATCAGCCGCAGGCCGTAGCAGGCGCAGGCCTGCGCCAGGCCGATCCCCATGTTGCCGGAGCTCGACTCGACGATCACCGTGTCAGGACCGACGTCGCCGTTCCACATCGCCTCTTCGAGGATCTCCAGGGCGGGCCGGTCCTTAATGCTGCCGCCCGGGTTCAGCGACTCCAGCTTGGCAAACAGGCGGACGTCGAGCCCGGGATAGATCCTCCGCAGCTCGACCAGCGGCGTCCCGCCCACGGCCGACAGCACTCCCTCCCTCCCCCTCTCCGCGCCTGCAGGACGCAAGAATTTGTTGTCTTTCATTACTGAGCTCATCGTGGTCACGGCAGGCCTCCGCCCTTTTGGCGAGCAAGGGAGCTCCAGCGGACACAGCCCGCAATGGATTCCTGTTGAAATAAAGAGGATGCATCACTCTCGACTCCTGTCCATCTCTTCAGTATCGCGAGCCTCTCGAACCGTGACACGGGAAGGCCCCTTCGCGGCACCTCTAGGATCGGGTGGGATACGCTTTCGGCATGTGCTAGCATCCGCCCGACTTTACTACGCTACGGCCTTTCGACCCTGCGAAGGAGGGGACGTGAAACTTGGAGATGTGCTAAAGAAAGAGCGGACGCGGAAGAAGCTCTCTTTCGAGGACACCGCGTCGCAGCTCGGAGTTTCCCAGGAAGAGTACGGTGAGATCGAGGCCGGGAGCTCGCCGGCCGAAAAATGGGGCCCGCTGCTGGCCAAGATCGCAATCAAGCTGGAGACGCCGACCTCCCGGCTGCTCGCCGAGAGCGGCAAGTCGAAGGATTGCAACCCCGGCCAGGCCGCGGAGCTGATCCGCAAGCATCGCGAGCGGCGGAGCAAGACCCCGGAGCAGATGGCCGAGCAGCTCGAGATCTCCCGCGAGGAGTACGAGGAGATCGAGGCGGGAGGGTCGGGCATCGAGAAGTACGGTCCCCTGCTCCTCCATTTCGCCGAGCTGATCGAACAGCCGGTCTTCAATCTCTTCTATCCCTGCGGCCTGCCTCTCGACAAGCTCGACGACTATCCATAGGCTCTCGGGGTCTGGCCCGACGCCGGCGAACCCGGCCTGCCACGGCAGGCCGGCCGCGTTCGGGCCCCGAACCCTCAGGAGCCTGAACGCATGTCATTTTCTGTTTTGCGCCCTGTCTCGCGCCCTGGTTCGAGATACCTCTCCCTGTCGCTCGCTCTTCTCCTGACCCTCTGGGGTACGGCGGAGGCCCGGGCCGCCGAATCCAGGAGCGGCCGCGCCCAGAGCGCCCAATCCCGCGCCGGAGTCCTCGATTCCGACCTCTGGAAGGATTTCCGCTGGCGCGAGGTCGGCCCCTACCGCGGCGGGCGCAGCGCCGCCGTGACCGGCCTCCCCGGCGATCGCGCAACCTACTACTTCGGCGGCACCGGCGGCGGCGTCTGGAAGACCGGCGACGGCGGGCGCACCTGGAAGAACGTCTCCGACGGCTTCTTCGGTGGCTCCATCGGCGCCGTGGCGGTCTCCGAGTGGGACCCCAACGTGGTCTACGTCGGCGGCGGCGAGAAGACCGTGCGCGGCAACGTCTCGCACGGCGAAGGAATGTGGAAGTCCACGGACGCCGGCAAGACCTGGAAGCACGCCGGCCTCGCCGACTCGCGGCACATCCCGCGTGTCCGCATCCACCCCAAGAACCCCGACCTGGTCTATGCGGCCGTGCTGGGTCATCTCTTCGGCCCCAACGACATGCGCGGCGTCTACCGATCGGCGGACGGCGGCGCCACCTGGAAGCGCGTCCACTTCGTCAACCAGAACGCGGGCGCCATCGACCTCATCATGGACCCGACCAATCCGCGCATCCTCTACGCCAGCTTCTGGCGGGTGCGCCGCACCCCCTACAGCCTGGAGAGCGGCGGCCCGGGCTCCAGCCTCTGGAAGTCCATCGACGGCGGTGACACCTGGACCGAGCTGAGCCGCAATCCGGGCCTCCCCAAGGGGACCCTCGGCATCATCGGCGTCACGGTTTCGCCGACCAACCCCGAGAACGTCTACGCCATCGTAGAGGCCGAGGACGGCGGCGTGTTCCGCTCCAGGGATGGCGGCAAGACCTGGACCCGCACCAACGAGGACCGTGAGCTGCGCCAGCGCGCCTGGTACTACACCCGGATCTACGCCGACCCGGCGGACGAAGAGGCGGTCTACGTCCTCAACGTCCGGTTCCACCGCTCCAAGGACGGCGGCAAGACCTTCACCGCGATCCCCACGCCGCACAGCGACAACCACGACTTGTGGATCGACCCCCGGGACCCGCTGCGCATGATCGAGAGCAACGACGGCGGGGCCAACGTCTCCACCGACGGCGGCAAGACCTGGACGCCGCAGAACAACCAGCCGACCGCCCAGTTCTACCGCGTGACCACCGACAACGACTTCCCGTACCGCATCCTCGGCGCGCAGCAGGACAACAGCACCGTGCGCATCTCCAGCCGCTCAACCACCAGCCCCGGTATCGGCTTCAACGACTGGGAGGAGACCGCGGGCGGCGAGAGCGGTCACGTCGTGGCCGATCCGGAGAACCCGGACGTCGTCTACGGCGGCTCCTACGGCGGCTTCCTCAACCGGGTCGACCACGACACCCAGGAGTTCCGCGACGTCAACATCTGGCCCGACGATCCCATGGGCTGGGGCGCGGCGGAGCTGAAGTACCGTTTTCAGTGGAACTTCCCCATCCTGTTCTCGCCTCACGATCCGAACACCCTCTACGCGGCGGCCAACGTGCTCTTCAAGTCGACCGACGAGGGGCAGACGTGGGAGGCGATCTCCCCGGACCTGACGCGCAATGACAAGAGCCGGCAGGGATCCTCGGGCGGGCCGATCACCAAGGACAACACCAGCGTCGAGTACTACGGCACGATCTTCGCCGTCGCCGAGTCGCCGCTCGAAAAGGGGACGATCTGGGCGGGCTCCGACGACGGGCTCGTCCACGTCACGCGCGACAGCGGCAAGGCCTGGAAGAACGTCACCCCGCGCGGCCTGCCCGAATGGGCGCAGATCAACAGCATCGACGCCCACCCCTTTGAGAAGCGCGGCGCCTACGTCGCGGCCACCCGCTACAAGTCGGACGACTTCCGCCCCTACCTCTACCGGACCACCGACTACGGCGCCACCTGGACGCGCATCGACGACGGCATCGACCCCATGCACTTCACCCGCGTGGTGCGCGCCGACATCAGCCGGCGCGGCCTGCTCTACGCCGGCACCGAGCGCGGGGTCTACGTCTCCTGGAACGACGGTGGCAGATGGGAGCCGCTGCAGCTCAACCTGCCGATCGTGCCCATCACCGACCTCGCGCTCAAGAACGGAGACCTGATCGCCGCCACCCAGGGGCGCGGCTTCTGGGTGCTCGACGGCGCGTCTCTGCTGCACCAGGTGCCGTCCGATTTCCGCGGCGACGACGTACGGCTGTTCACGCCGGCGCCGGTCTCCCGCATCTGGAGCGCCTTCACGCCCACAAACCCGCCGCAGGGCATGGGCCAGAACCCGCCGGCCGGCGCAGCCGTCTACTACTACCTGCCGGAGGTCCCGAAGGACCGCACGGTGAAGATCGAGATCCTCGACCGCGACGGCAAGGTCCTGCGCACCTTCAACGGCAAGGCCGAGGACGAGCCCGCCAAGACCGCCACCGGCAAGGAGGCGGAGGCCGAGGAAGCCAGGGCGGCGGAGAAGCCGCAGGACCCGGCGCAGAAGCCCGATCCGGGCGATCCCGAGAAGGATCCGGCCAAGAAGGCCAAGGAGAAGGAAGAGAAGTCCGACGACGAGGAGGAGGCCAAGCCCACGGTCCAGAAGGGACTCAACCACTTCGTCTGGGACCTCCGCTACGCCAAGGCCCGCTCCTTCCCGGGCATGATCCTGTGGAGCGGCGATCCGATCCAGCCGCTGGTCCCCCCGGGCGACTACCAGGTCCGCCTCATCGCCGACGGCAAGACGCAGACCGCGCCGGTCCGCGTGACCGTGGACCCGCGGACCAAGGCCACGCCCGAGGACCTCCAGGCGCAGACGCAGTTCCTGCTCCAGGTCCGTGACAAGCTGACCGAGACCCACGACGCCATCCGCCGCATCCGCGAGGTGCGCGCGCAGCTCGACGACCTGCGCAAGCGCCTGGAGGACGACGAGGCCCGCGAGGGGCTCCTCGACGCGGCCAAGGCGCTGAACGACAAGATGACCAAGGTGGAAGAGGCCCTCTACCAGACCAAGAACCGTAGCCGCCAGGACCCGCTCAACTTCCCCGTGCGCCTCAACGACAAGCTCAACGCGTTGGCGGCGTCCGTCTCTCTGGGCGACTACCGGCCGACGGCTCAGGCCGTCCAGGTCAGGGACCAGCTCGTGGCGGCCATCGACGCCGAGCTCGCGAAGCTGCGGGAGATCTGGGACAAGGACCTGCCGGCTTTCAATGAAAGAGCGCGGTCGGACGGGGTGGCGACGGTGATCCTCCCCTCTCCTCGGCTACAATGAGGGGGAGACCGGCACCGGCCGGTCCTCCCGTGTGCCATCAACCCGAAACTTCGCGACCGTAGACAGACACACGATGACAGTCATCACCGAACGCACCACGACATACGAGCTGGGCCGCTGGGACCTCTCCGAGCTGCTGCCGGAGCCGAGCGAGGCGGTGATCACCGAACGCCTCGCCCGCCTGGAGGCCGCGGTCTCTTCCTTTGAATCACGCCGCAGCAGCCTGAGCCCGCAAATGGACCGCGGCGAGTTCCTCGCCATCGTGCGCCAGTACGAGGAGCTGGTCGAGGAGATGAACACCCTCGCCGGCTACGCCTCGCTCTGGTTCTACGCCGACACCAGCAGCCAGGAGGCGCTGACCTTCCGCAACCGGGTCCGCCAGGCGACCACTCCGGCGAGCAACCGCACCCTCTTCTTCACCCTCTGGTGGCGAGCGCTCTCCGACGAGGAAGCCCAGGCCCTGCTGCCGCAGGACCACCCCGACTACCGGCACTTCCTGTCGGACATCAGGCGACTCAAGCCCCACACCCTCGACGAAAAGTCCGAGCAGATCATCAACATCAAGGACGAGAACGGCATCGCCGCCGTCATGACGCTCTACTCGATGCTCACCAACCGCCTGGAGTTCACGATGCAGGTGGACGGCGAGACCCAGAAGCTCACCCGCGACGCCCTGATGAGCTACGCCTTCTCGCCCAACCCCGACCTGCGGGCCGCCGCCTACCAGGAGCTCTACCGGGTTTACGCCGGCGAGGCCACGATCCTCGGACAGATCTACGTGAACCGGGTCCGCGACTGGTACGACGAGCAGGTGAACCTGCGCGGCTACAGCTCGCCGATCTCGGTGCGCAACCTCGACAACGATGTCCCCGACCGCGCGATCGAGGTGCTGCTCGAAGTGGCGCGCGAGAACGCGCCGATCTTTCAGCGCTACTTCCGTCTCAAGGCCGGCTGGCTGGGGATGGACCGGCTGCGCCGCTACGACGTCTACGCGCCGCTCGCCTCCTCCGACCAGACCGTGCCCTACGGCGAAGCCGTCCGCTCGGTCCTGGAAACCTTCGAAGACTTCCACCCCCGCTTCGCCGCCATGGCCGAGCGTGTCTTCGCCGAGAGCCATCTCGACAGCGAGATCCGTAAGGGCAAGCGGGGCGGCGCCTTCTGCTCGACCATCCTGCCACGCTTCACCCCGTGGGTGCTGGTCAACTACGCCGGCCGGGTGCGCGACGTCGCCACCCTCGCCCACGAGCTCGGGCACGCCGTCCACAGCATGATGGCCGAGGACCACTCGATCCTCACCCAGCACGCCTCGCTCCCCCTGGCCGAGACCGCCTCGGTCTTTGGCGAGATGCTGATGACCGACCGCCTCCTGCGCGAGGTGAAAGACCCGCTGGCCCGCCGGGAGCTGCTCGCCGCGGCTGTCGACGACGTCTACGCCACGGTGTTGCGCCAGGCCTACTTCGTCCTCTTCGAGCTGGAGGCGCACGAGGCCGTGCGCGCCGGCCGCTCGACCGAGGAGATGTGCGACCTGTACATGGCCAAGCTCCGCGAGCAACTCGGCGACAGCGTCGAAGTGGCGCCGGAGTTCCGCTACGAGTGGCTGAGCATCCCGCACATCTATCAGACGCCCTTCTACTGCTACGCCTACAGCTTCGGGCAGCTCCTGGTGCTGGCGCTCTACCGGCGCTACCAGGAAGAGGGGGAGGCGTTCAAGCCGGGCTACCTCAAGCTGCTCTCCTATGGCGGCTCCGAGCGCCCGGAGAAGATCCTCTCCGAAATGGGGATCGACATGACCGAACGCGCCTTCTGGCAGGGCGGCTTTGACCTCGTCCGCGAAAGGATCGACGAGCTCGAGAACCTGGAAACGTAGGGGCCCTCACCCCCTAACCCCCTCTCCCAACCGCACTCACACCCACCCGGGAGAGGGGGAACCCTGCCAGAAAAATGACTTGCCTTGCTCCCCCTCTCCCGGGGGAAGGGAGTGCGGGTGGGAGAGGGGCCGGGGGGTGAGGGTCCGAGGGGCTACTTCGGTGAGGGCCGATACAGCCGGATCACCGGCCCCCGCCGCGTCCGCGAAGGCGTCCACTCCCGGACCAGCTCGAACGAGCGGAAGATCTGCTTGTACCGCTCGGCCATCTTCTTCTGGTGGGGCCGCTTCTGCGTCGCCGGGTTCAGGAACCGGCCGTAGGCGCCGCTCGCCACCAGCACGTAGTCGAAATCGCGGATCTCGGCCATGGTGGAGCGGGTCACGAACCGCCGGTGCCAGACCTTGTACTCCCGGGAATTCAGGTCCGGCGTGTACGTCTCCTTGAGGATGGACGATCCGCGCGGCACATTCGCCCGGATCCACGCCCCAGCCACGTCCCGCGTGCTCGGGCTCGCCAGCCCGACATCCTGGAGCACCGTGGCGCGAGCCGGCAGCGCGACACAGGCCAGAAGCAGAGCCGTGGCAACCGCCGGCCGCCAAGCGCTCCCCTCCCCCATCCTCCCGATCCATGCCGCGATCCCGACTCCCAGCAAGACGGCCAGCATCGGCACCGCTGGGTAGAGATTGCGCTTGACAACCATGTTCATCGATCCGATGAGCGCCAGGTAGGCGAGAGGAAACGGCAGCAGCCACAGCCAGCGCGCCCGCTCGCCGCGGTTCGTGAACAGATTCAGGACGAGCCCTGACAGCCCGGCGATCGCCGCCGGGAGCCCGAAGCTGCCGGCCAGGGTCTTCGCGTAGAACAGGGCGTTGTTGCCGGGCATCACGCCCAGCCATCCGCCCTTGCCGTACTGCCGCGCTCCGAAGAAGACGCCTCGCGGTCCCTGGAAGGCGGGCACGGGGAAGACCACCAGGCTCGGCATCACGGCCACGAACGTCGCCATCGCGGCCAAGCCCGCCCAGAGCAGCCCCAGAGAGAAGTCGCGGCGAGCGATCCGCCAGCGCAGCCAGGCCGCGATGATCGCCACGGCCACCAACCCGGCCGGGTACTTGGCCCCCGCGGCCAAGCCGGCGCAGACCCCCGCCAGCACGTAGTCGCGCGTGTGTTCCTCGCCGACCAGCCGCGCCACGAACAGCAGGCAGAAGGTGGCGAACACGGCAGACGGAACATCGCAGATGTTGAGGTGCGAGCCGTCGTTGAACAGCGGCGAAAAGATCAACAGCAGCGACCCGGCCGTCCCGGCCCAACGTCCCGCGATCCTCTCGCCGATCGAAAAGACGGGAATCACCGTCAGCGCCGAGAGCAGGCCCACCACCCCGCGCAGCAGGAGCCACGACAACGCGAGCGGCTCGGTCACGCCGACCGTCCCCGCCAGCCTCGCCGCGGCGCCCGGGAAGAGCGACGCCAGCCAGAGCGCCAGCGCGTCCAGGTAGTACATCAAGTGGGGATAGACGAAGGACAGGCGGAATGGCGTGCCCGCGTTGATCGCGCTGGCGTGGGAGTAGTACGTCCCCTCGTCCAGGTAATACCGGCCCTCGACCTCGTGGCTGAGCCCCACGAAGCGGACCACCAGCGCGAGCGCCAGCAGCGACGGCAGCAACAGAGCGGCGGCGAGGACCCGGCCCCGCTTCCCCTCCAGGGAGCGCCGGAGCCGGCCGAAGCCCCAGATCGCGGTGAGGCCCAACGCGGCGACAACGACGATCCGGTCCAGCACCGCCGGCAGGCCATGGCCGAAGGCGTCCATCAGCCACAGAAGGACCACAGCGACCCAGAGAAGGGTGCTCCCCCAGGAGAGCCACCGGCCTGTAGAGACACCTAATTTCACGCGAGAGGTTCTACCACAGAGGAACGGCGGCGGCCTCCGTCCGAAGACGTCAGCCGCCGCCGCTCGGGGTGCGGGAAGGGCGCCTGTTCACATGATGGCCCCGGCCGTCTGGAGATTCTGGCGGGTCCCGGCGTCCTTCTTCAGATAGATTCGCAGATTCGTCTCGGACACATACTGGAACTGGGTGCCGGGCACCGCGGTGAACCCGGCATTGCAGGGCTCGAGGTGCGGCTGCACCCAGTTGGTCTCATGGAACTCCGCCTGCGCCGTCATCACCTCCGGCCGCCGGAAGAAGTCGTTGATGGCCGCGAGGTCGTCGAAGCCGAGGTCGAAGAACGGGGTGTCCCCCAGCGGGTCCGTGAGGAGCCTCGCCAGAGAGGTCAGATTCGGGGAGCCACCGTGGTCGCAGGCCACGTGGACCTGCCGGCGGAACTCCGAGTCCATGCATGCCAGGCCGACGACCGCGTAAAGGTCGCGCCGGTCTTCGAGATCGGGGCACGCCGACATCCAGCCGGCCCGCACGTCGAGGATGGCGGAGTCCTCCTCAGGGATCATGACGGGCACCTTGTTGTGCTCGCCCCTCGGCCCCTTCTCCACCCGTTCGGTGGCGATCTCGTTGATCTTCATGACCTCCCAGCGGCCCAGGTTGAGGCGATGCTCCTTCCTCAACAGGGACCGCAGCTCGATGAGGTTGTCGAACTTCTCTCGGTAGCGAGCCGCGTCGAACACTTCCTGGTGGAACTCGGGGTCTACGATCATCTTTCCTACTACCGCCCAGAACTCAATCATGTCGCACCTCCTGATCGGTGATTCGGGTTTGAGCCGCGCAGCTAACCCTTGGACGGACAACCGAGACTTTTTCTCACCAGAATCGAAAAAAAGTCTGTTGCCGGCGGAAATGGGCCTATGGCGGCCCGGAAAGGCCTTTTGCCGCCGCCATAGGCGAACAGGTCCGGGGATAGGACTGGAACCGCGGCCAATAGACCTTTTGCCGGCGCCATAGCCCGGCAACCGTGGCAACAGGTCTATTGGAAGGAGGGACTTGGCCTCTTCCGCGGGCAAAAGGTCTTTTGCTCGCGCCAGAGGGTAGAAGCTCGGTCAGCGAGGGGATTGGGGCAGCGCGGCGAGCTCCGCCCGGGCTTCGCCCACTACTGCCAGGTCGTGGTCGTTCCAGAGGGCGAGGAACTGCTCGTAGCTCTTGCGGGCCTCGTCGGTCTTGCCGAGGGAGCGCTGGCAGCGGGCGAGATCGAGATGGGTCAAAACCCAATCGCCAGCAAAGAGGTCCCTCATGATCAAGCCCTTCGATCGGAGGATCTGCTCCAGGATCGGAACTGCCCGCTTGCATTTTCCCTGGCTGCTCCAGAAGCGGGCAAGAGATCGAAGGACGCTCGGGTCTTCACGCTCAAGCCGAGCCTCCTCCAAGCTTAGACGCGCAGCCTCCGCGTGGCCCTCGGCACTCTCAATCTCTCCACGAACTTGGGCGGCCACTCCTCGACTCAAGCGGCTCTGAAAATCATCTCGAAGTGCCTCGATGCGGCGCAGCAGGTTCTTCGCAGTCTGGAGATCCCCGAGACTCACATACAGAATCGCAGCTTCCCGAAGCTCCTTGAGCACGATGGGCACATTCTTCAAACGCTCAATATGACTGAGCTTCTGATGCGCCTCCTTAGTCTCTCCAAGTAACGCGTAGATCCGCGCCATGAGGTAATAACGCATCGCCTCGTTCTTGCGATATTGATTGCGAAGATCACGGTTAAGACCTGACTCCAGTTCTGCCGCAGCCTCCTGCAAAGCTCCCTCGTAGACCAAGCTCTGGGCTTCGAGAATGCCCCCCCAACTCGCGAAAGTGGGCCCTCCCTGCCGTAGGCGTCGGAAGGCAGCCTTTGCCTGACTGGAGTCACCCTTAACCAGCCAAGCAAGCCCCTCTCCCCAGTACAGATAAGTCGCGGCGGGATCCTCGGCGAAGTCCGCTCGAGCGCGCCTACCCTCCTCCAAAGCCTTATCAGGTTGATTGGCTACAGCCAGAAGAAACACGCCGACTCCACGATGAATTAGGTTTTGAGGCTCCGCCTCACTGGCTCGCCTCGCGGGGGTAAGTCCGGCCTCGGGTTCGCCAAGATTGGCATGGAGCATGGCAATCTCCTGCCAGGACGCGGCATCGGTCCGATCACGGGCCACAGCCTTCTCAAACTCGTCCAAAGCTTGCTCATACTGAAGACGGCCTAGGTAATAGGTTGCCGAGAGCTGGTAGCCCTCCTGTTCTCCAACCCGACTACGCAGCTCATAAGCCTTCTGCGATGCGGCGAGCGATTCCTCGTAGCGCCCAACGCCTCCCAGGAAGGAAGCCAGATGCCGGTAGGCAGGCGCGAACTGTGGATCCATGGACACCGCCATTTCAAGCGAGTGGATCGCCTGCTCGATTTCTCCGCGTTTGTGCAGGTCGAGGGCTTGCAGGAGCAGTGCGTCAGGCGTCTTCGCAGGGGCCTCAGACTGTTGCCTCCAGAGCACCGCGACGATCACAGCAATGACGACCGCAGCAGCTGCGCCCATATATGCCCAACGGATTCGGCGCCGATCCGCCGAACGCGGCAAGCGCCCCCCGGTTTCATCAAGGTCCATCACTGCGGAAAGCGCCTGTTCGAAG
The DNA here is from genome assembly GCA_036380715.1 of Thermoanaerobaculia bacterium. Lineage (GTDB taxonomy): Bacteria > Acidobacteriota > Thermoanaerobaculia > Multivoradales > UBA5704 > UBA5704. Next base: position 31,636 of record DASVEF010000269.1, read on the forward strand.
GCACCGGCACTGCTGTAGCGCTTCGACGGATCGGGCGACAGCGCACGCTCAACGACGCGGATGAACGGCTCCGGCAAGTCCGGTCGCTCGTCGCGAAGCAGACGCACCTCTCCCTGCTCATGGGCTCGGCGGATATCGGCGAGGGAGACGCCACGGACGGGGAACTTGCCAGTAACAAGGTGGTAGAGCAGGACGCCCAAGCTGTACAGGTCCGACTGCACCGACGCCTTCTGTCCCGCGAAGATCTCCGGCGCGAGGTAGAGCGGCGTGCCGGAGAGCGACCGCTCGTCGCCGCCGGCATCCTCCTGCCGGAGCTCGCGGCCGATGCCGAAGTCGGTCAGCACGATCCGGCCGCCCTTCGCGCGCATGACGTTCTGCGCCTTGATGTCTCTATGGACGATCCCTTGAGCGTGGACGGCGGCGAGGGCTCGGCAGACGTCCAGCGCTATGAGAGCGGCTTCGCGGGCGCCGAACGGTCCCTGCTCGCGCACAAGCTCGGCGAGGGTGCGGCCGGAGATCAGCTCCATCCAGATGCCGGTGCGACCGTCGCGGCGGTCGGCGCCGTAGACGGTGGCGACATTGGTATGGTGGACCCGAGCAAGGAGGCGCCCCTCCCGGACGGCGCGGTCGCCGCTGTCCTCCGTGCCGCCGTCGCGAAGCAGCTTCAGGGCGACTTCGCGGTCGAGGCGGGGATCGCGGGCGCAATAGACATCTCCATAAGACCCCTCCCCCAGCCGGCCGAGGATCTCCAGGTCGCCCCAGCGTTCCGGATCCGCGATGTCACCGGCCAAGGGCTCCGCCTGCCAGCTCCGGTGAGCCTCGGCGATGCCAGCGATGTCCCGGAGCGCACGGACGACGGCCTTCTCTTCCCCTCTCGCCGAGCCTTCGACCACGGCCCAGTCCACGGCCTCGCCGTCCGCGATGGACGCCGCGAGGTCCAGAAGGCGCTGCTTCTCAGCGACCGGCTCTTCGTCGGACATGAGCCATCTCTTCGGCGAGTCGGTCGATTGCCCGGGCTGTCGCGACGCGGGCAGCATCCGGGCTGGGTTTTCCGAGCGCCTGCGCGATCTGCTGGAAGCTGAGCCCCAGCTCCAGCCGCGCCACGATCGCCTCGCGGTCCTCGGGCTTCAGCCTTTGCAGGGCCGCTTCGTAATTGTCCATGACCTCTCGGGTGATCACCTCGTCCACCGGCAGAGGACGAGGATCCGGCACGTTCCCGGCCGTGCCGCCGGCCACGGGCCTTCGGCGGACGCGCCGCATCTCGTCGCAAATGCGGTTAAGGACACCCTGGCGCAGGTAGGCCAGAAAAGCCCCGGTGCGCTCAGCCTGGAAGGCTTCGACTCCGCGCAGCGACCTCAGAAGGGTCTCCTGGACGACGTCGTCGGTATCGGCGATCCCGCGCGCCTCCCGTGGGAGCCTGCCATGCGCAAAGCGCAGCAGCGGCCCGCGGCAAAGGCGGTACAGGCGGTCCCACGCATCCTCGTCTCCGGACCGGGCCCGGATCAGGAGCTGGACGGTGGATTCCCCGGCGGAGGAAACGTCCGGTTCTCGCGTGCTCACGACTGCTTCAACGCCTTTTTTTGGGACATGGGGAAGCTCTTGCATCATAGCCGGAACTCCTCCTTCCACCAAGACCGCCCTGCGACATCATGCCAAGGCAACCCCTGTGCCAGGATGTGCAGTAGAGCAGAAATCTCCTAAACTACTGATTCCAGGCACTTCCGCGAAAGCGACTCGACGCCCGATCGGTCCCACGCGCACGCCAGAATGGCGGCCGACATCTGCCTTATGTCGCGGACATCCTGAGGATCGGCATTGCTGGCCTGTTCGGTTCGGCCTTCAATGACGTTTACTAGACCGGAGACGCAAAGATTCGCCGGCCGTTTCAGGGTACCTCCCCCGGCGACCTGCGCTCTCCGCAAGATCAGGAGGCGCCCCATGATTGAAGTGACACGAGAGCTGTTCGAGTCCCACTTGAGCTTGATCCGGGAGCTGACGCGATCCGTCGGCCGGCGGCATCGCCTTGCGCCCGAGGACGTCGAGGACTTCTCCTCGCATGCCGTGGTGAGGCTGATGGAGAACGACTATGCCATTCTGCGGAAGTTCCTCGGCCGCAGCAGCTTTCGTACCTATCTTACTGTGGTGGTGCAGCGCCTGTTCCTCGACTTTCAGATCCAGCGCTGGGGCAAGTGGCGGCCGCCGGCCCGGGTCCGCCGGCTCGGTCCGATCGCCGTCGAGATGGACAAGCTCATCAACCGGGACGGCCGCCCCCTCGCCCAGGTCCTGGAGATGCTCGGCCGCCGGCAGCAGGGTGCGCCCTCAGCGGAAGCCCTGCTCTCGATCGCGAGTCAGGTCCCCTTCCGGCCTCGGCCGCGCTTCGAGACGGAAGAGAGCCTGGAGGACTTCCCGATCGATGGCGGGGTGGAGCAGCCGCTGCTGGACGGGGAGCGCGGGGCGATGCTGAACCGGGTGCGCCGCGCCTTGAACGACGCGCTGGGCGCCCTGACGCCGGAGGACCGGCTCATGCTCAAGATGCGGTACGAGGACGGGTTCTCCATCCGGGAGATCGCGAGCACTCTCGACCTGGAAGCCCGCCCGCTGTACAACCGGTTCGAGAAGTGCCTCAAACGGCTCCGGGTAGCCCTGGAGACCGGCAGGGTGACGCGCCAGGACGTCGATTCGATCGTGGGGTGGGCCGGCGCCGACAGCGCCCCCCTGCCGGCCCACTTCATCCCGCCTTCTCGGGAGGCGGAGGGAACGCGGGCGTGGGCTTCAGGCCCTCCAGCTTCGGCCGGCGAAGGTGGAAGCCGGTCGCGTCCTGGTAAGCCTTCGCGACGAGCAGCGCCTCGCCCTCGCCGAACAGCTTCCCTGTGAAGGTGATGCTGGTCGGCGTGCCGTCCTTGCGGAAGCCGTTCGGCACCAC
>DASVEF010000270.1:0-30024 GCA_036380715.1 Thermoanaerobaculia bacterium
CAGCTTTCCTTCAAATTGCGGAGTTGCTACAATCGCACGCGCACCGTCCTCTCCGGATGGGATTCGTTCTGCGGAAAGGCAACGACGGATGAAACTGGTCGTCCTTGCGGCTGGTCTGGGAACCCGGATGCGGGAACAGACGGGCGGCGCGCCCAAGCACCTGCTCGACGTGGCGGGTACGACGATACTCGGCCGCGTGGTCGATCTCGCCAACTTTCTGGGCCTGGAGCCTCTGGTCGTCACCCGGCCGGAGTTCGAGGAGGCGTTCCGGAGCCAGGGGGTCGACGTGGTGGTCGAGGGGCCCACGCCCGACATGATGATCACGCTGTCGCAGGCGCGCCGGCACGTGCGCGGGACTTTCGCCTGGATCGGCGGCGACATGCTTTTCGCCGATCCCGTCCCGCTGAAGGAGCTGCTGGAGGGTCACTTCGCCAGCGGCAGCTTCTGCTCTTTCCTCTATTGCCGGACGGACCGGTTCAAGGCCAAGCTCCACTTCAGGCCCGAGCCCGAGGTGCTCGTCACCCGCCAGGGTGAGCATGTCTTCAGCATTCCGAACTTCCTGGTCCAGTCCGACGAGTCGTTCGCCTACATGAACGGGCACGTGGCGGGAGACCCGCGCGGGAACTTCCTGCAGCGGGCCATGGACCAGGGGAAGCCGGTCTTCTTCCAGGAGTACCACGGACGGGTGTTCGAGATCGACACTCCCGCGGACCTGGAGGAGGCGCGGCGCTATTTCGGGCAATGCGTCTCGATCTCCTGACCGCGTCTTCCATCAACGGGGTCATCACCGCGAGGCGTGGGGAGAACGCCGACGAGGTGGTGGCCTGGCTCGGCCCTCCCCGCCATGTGATGGAGCGCAAGTACGAGATCCGCCGCCAGCACGACGCCGGGCTCGTCGGCACCGGCACGGTCGTGGTCGACAATCCCACGCTCACCTCGCACGCCGTTCCTGGCTTTCCGTGCGTGCGCATCACTCTCGACCGGCAGGGGCGCATCCCCCGGCACTACCGTTTCTTCGACGGCTCGGCGCGGACGCTGGTCGGCGTCTGCGAGAGCACGCCTGGCGAGTACCTGGACTTCCTGGCGGAGCGCAAGGTCGAGGCCGTGGTCTGCGGCGAGGACCGCATCGACCTCCGCGCTTTTCTCTCCGGGCTGGAGGAGCGGGGGATCTCGTCGATCCTCTGCGAGGGGGGCGGCGAGCTCAACCGGTCGCTCTTCCGGCAGGGTCTCGTCGACCGCGTCTACCTGGCGGTCATGCCGGTGGTCCTGGATTCCGGCGCGCCGAACCTCTTCGAAGGGCCGGGCCCGCCGGTCCGCCTCCGCCTGCGGGACGTGGTGCCCCAGGACGAGTACGTCTGGCTGGAGTACGAGGTGGCCAGGGAATCTACGTAAACAGCACGCCTTCCGGGTGTTTGGAGAGCACCAGGTAGAGGCCGGCGGCGAGGACGTCGGAGACCAGATCGGGGCGCTGGAGCTCGGCCAGCAGGAGCTGGTAGATCAGGCGGGCGGCCGGCAGGATGCCGTTGTCCGCGTTGTGCAGGAGGAAGCGGTAGGCGTGCTGGGTGTGCGGATAGCCCTGGGTGATCTCGCGCACCACGTGGAGGTGCTGGAACTCGGAGCAGACGTCGTAGACATTGGTGAAGCGGCCCCGCAGCTCCTGAGCGGGCGACGTCTTCTTGCGGCCGGTCCGTTCGCGGTGCCGCGCCGAGACCTCGATGCCCAGGTTGATGAACTTCTCCAGGTACTCGACGTCCTCTTCGCTCGTGTTGCGCAGGACGTCGCCGGTCCTGCCGAGGATCGACTCGATGTCCTCGTGCGTCCCCGATTCCAGGTAGTCCAGCACCTGCGCGGTGGCCAGCGGCAGCAGCAGGGTGATCTGGCCGAAGTTCACCCGGCCGCCGAGGCGGTTGCGGACGCTCGCCGCCTGCGCCTCGTAGGCGAGATCGAAGATGCAGCGCGGCTGGCCTTCCTTGGCCAGTATCCGGTCGGCGAGGTCGTAGAATGCCCAGGCGCTGTTGACGCCGGCGACGACGAAGTACTCGGCCTTGGGTCCGCCGGGGACCGTCTCCAAGCGGGGCCTTCGCGCCAGCGGCTCGAGCGCCTGGCAGAGGACGACGTTGCGCAGGATCTCTCGCCGGAGGTCCATGTCTCCTCAGCGTTTGAGGTGCGCCTCGCGGGCCTGCCGCAGGACGTCGGGCGAGCCATGCTGCTCGACCAGGGTGGTCAGGCGTTCCCCGGCCAGGCCGCTCTCCAGGCGGGCGAGGGCCATCTCGACCCCCTCGCGGATCGAGGCGGCGCGCTCGGAGAGCCAGAAGGCCAGGCCGGCGTTGAGGGCGACCATGTCGCGCTTCGGACCGGTCTCCTCGCCGTACGCGATGCGCACGAAGTCGCGGATGTTGGAGTCGACGTCGACGGGGGTGACCTCCTCCGGGGGCACCCGTTTGAGGCCGGCCTCCTCGGGGAGGAAGACGAAGTCGAAGTCCTGGCCGTCGCGGAAGCCGCGCAGCCGGCTCGGCGAGGTGATGGAGGCCTCGTCGAGCCCCTCGAAGCCGCGCACGAGCAGGGCGTTCTTGTAGCCGTTGCCGCGGAAGACTTCGGTCAGCATCTCGAACTGCGTCGGGTTGTTGAGCCCGAACATGCGGTAGCGGATCGGCACCGGCGTGAAGATGGGGACCAGGATGTGGAACGGGGTGGTGATCTGGACGTTGTGCTCGCTCAGCGCCGTGCCGAAGCGCGCCAGGTTGGCGAGCTCCTGGCTGACGAAGACCGGTGAGTAGAAGGCCACGCCCGCGGTGTCGATCGCCTTCTGGATGTGGGCGAGGGTGACCGCGGGAGGGAAGATGCCCACCGCCGCCAGGATGTCGGCGCTGCCGGTCAGGCTGGTGAGCTTCCAGAAGGAGTGCTTGATGATCGGCACCTCCGGATCGCCGGCGATCAGGGCCGCCAGGGTCGAGACGTTGATCTTGCGCACGCCGCTGCCGCCGGCGCTCGACACTTCCAGAGGCCGGCGGCCGGCGAGGTCGAGGCCGTAGTCGCCGGTCACGCGGGCCAGGCCTTCGAGCCCTCCCAGGAGCTCTTCGACGGTCTCGCCCTTGGTCTGCGAGGCGACGCAGTAGGCGAGGAGCTTCCACCCGTGGGAGTCGTTCCGCAGCAGGGATTCCATGAGGTCGGCGCTCTCGGCGCGGCTCAGATCCTGGCGGGACATCAGCTTGCGGACCAGCAGCGCTTCAGGTGTCATCGGGACGCTCCGTGAAAGGGGGACCAAAAGGCAAAAGAACACCCTCCGGGCCTTACGGTCGAAGCCTCCTCGCGACCTCCCCGCGGCGTTCTTGCTCAGGGATTTTACCTGAAACGCGCAAGGTCCGCCCGGAAGCGGGCAGCGGAGCCTTCCCGCGCCCAAGGGCCCCTCACCCCCTGGCCCCCTCTCCCATCCGCACTCACGCCCGCCCGGGAGAGGGGACCCCCCGCCCAGATCCTTCGCTCCGCTCAGGATGACCTGTCTTCTCGTCATTCTGAGCGAAGCGAAGAATCTCGTTTTTCTCCCCCTCTCCCGAGTGGGAGAGGGGGGCGGGGGGGTGAGGGTGGGCGGGGGAAGGCTCCGCCGGCCGGCCGTTGCCATCGCTCCGGCCGCGCGATAGCATCCACCGGCCGCTTTCCGCGGCCTGACCTTCCCTTCCCCGAGGAGGAATTGTGGACTTCTCCCTGACCGAAGAGCAGCGCGCCATCCAGGAGACCGCGCGGCAGTTCGCCCGCCGCGAGGTCGATCCGATCGTCGACGAGATCGACGAGAGCCAGAAGTTCCCCCGGGAGGTGATGGCCAAGGCCGGCGAGCTCGGCTTCCTGGGCATCATCTTTCCCGAGGAGTATGGCGGCGCGGGCCTCGGCTACACCGAGTACGTGATCGTCATCACCGAGCTGTCCAAGGTGGACCCCTCGGTCGGCATCAGCGTGGCCGCGCACAACTCGCTGGGCACGAACCACATCTACAAGTTCGGCAGCGAGGAGCAGCGGCGGCGCTGGGTGGTGCCGCTGGCCCGAGGGGAGAAGATCGGCGCCTGGAGCCTGACCGAGCCTGGAGCGGGCTCGGACGCCGCCGGCACCCGCAGCCGCGCCGAGAAGGTCGACGGCGGCTGGATCCTCAACGGCTCCAAGACCTTCACCACGCACGGCAGCGTGGGCGACATCTGCGTGGTCTTCGCGGTGACCGATCCGAACGGGCCGCGCCACCACAACATCTCGGCCTTCGTGCTGGAGAAGGGGATGGAGGGCTTCCGCCCCGGCAAGAAGGAGAACAAGCTGGGCATCCGCGCCTCGGACACCGCCGAGGTGATCATGGAGAACTGCTTCGTCTCCGAGGACCGCCTGCTCGGCGACGTCGGCCAGGGATTCATCCAGGCGCTGCAGATTCTCGATGGCGGCCGCATCTCGATCGCGGCGCTCGGCCTGGGCACGGCGATCGGCGCCTACGAGACGGCGCTGCGCTATTCCAAGGAGCGCGAGCAGTTCGGCCAGCCGATCGCGTCCTTCCAGGCGATCCAGTTCGCGCTCGCCGAGATGGCGACCCGCGTCGCCGCGGCCGAGATCCTGACCTTCGCGGCGGCCGACGCCATGGACCGCGGCCTGCGCGTCTCGCGCCTGGCCTCCGAGGCCAAGCTCTACGCGGGCGAGGCGGCGGTGTTCTGCTCGGAGCGCGGCGTCCAGGTGCACGGCGGCTACGGCTTCATCAAGGACTACCGCGCCGAGAAGTACTTCCGCGACGCCAAGATCTGCACCATCGGCGAGGGCACGAGCGAGATCCAGCGCCTGGTCATCGCCCGCCAGCTCTTCAAGGGACAATGACCGACCTCGACGGCCTCGTCTCCGGCCTCCTCGCCCGGCAGCCGCGCGCGGTAGGCCGGGCGATCTCGCGGGTGGAGGACGGCGGCGAGGCGCAGCGCGAGCTGATCCGCCGCGTCTATCCCCATACCGGCAAAGCCCGGGTGGTCGGCGTGACCGGCCCGCCGGGCGCGGGCAAGAGCACGCTGGTGGACCGCCTGGCGCGCCTGTGCCGCGGGCGCGGCGAGACCGTGGGCATCCTGGCCGTCGATCCCACCAGCCCGTACACGGGCGGCGCCCTGCTCGGCGACCGCATCCGCATGCAGACCCTCTACACCGACCCCGGGGTGTTCATCCGCTCCATGGCCACCCGCGGCGCCATGGGCGGGCTCTCCCGCGCCTCGCGCGACGCGGTCGACCTCCTCGACGCCGCGGGCTTTGACTGGGTCCTGGTGGAGACCGTGGGCGTGGGGCAGGACGAGGTGGACGTGGTGCGCACGGTGGACACCGTGGTCGTGGTGACTGTGCCCGGCATGGGGGACGACATCCAGGCGATCAAGGCGGGCATCCTGGAGATCGCCGACGTCTTCGTCATCAACAAGGCCGACCGCGAAGGGGTGGAGCGCACGTCGCGCGACCTGGAGATGATGCTCGGCCTCGGCGAGCACGGGGAGTGGATCCCGCCGATCCTCAAGACGGTCGCCAGCCGCGAGGAGGGGATCGACCGGGTGCTCGGCGAGATCGAACGGCACCGGGAGTACCTGATCGCCAGCGGCGAGCTGGAGCGCCGGCGCCACTCCCACCTGCGCCTGCGGGTGGAGACGATCCTCAAGGAGAGGGTGGTGGCCGCCGCCGACCGCATCCTCGGGCTGGAGCGCGAGATCGAGCGCGGCTTCGAGCAGCGGACCGATCCGTACGAGGTGGCCGACCGGCTGTTCACCGGCGTCCTGCGCGGCAAGCCGGCCGTGGACGGAGCGCTGGAAGGAGAGCCGGAGCTGCCGGATGAGGACGGCGACGGCCCGGCCGGGTCGCTGGAGGAGAGAGCGCCGTGATCGGCAGGATCGAGCACGTCGGCATCGCGGTCCGTTCCATCGCGGAGTCCCGCAAGCTCTACGAGGCCCTGGGGCTCCACGTGGAGGAGATCGAGGAGGTCCCGCACGAGGGGGTGCGCGTGGCGCTCATCCCCTGCGGCGAGTCGCGCATCGAGCTGCTGGAGCCGATGTCGGACGACTCGCCGATCGCCAAGTTCCTGGAGAAGCGCGGACCGGGGGTCCACCACCTCTGCCTGGCGAGCGACGACGTGCGCGGCGACGACGCGTTGCTGCGCGAAGCCGGTTTCCAGGTCCTCCGCCCCGAGCCCACCCGCGGCGCCGGAGGCTGCTGGGTCCAGTTCGTGCACCCCAAGAGCACCGGGGGGGTGCTGCTCGAGCTATCGGAGGAACCTCACCCCCCGGCCCCCGGAGAAAGGCACTGATTCTGATCCCATGATCAACCCCGGCGCGATCGTCATCGTCCATCTGGTCAATCCGACCGAGAAGCTCTGGGGCGTGCTCCTGGAGCTGGGGGTGGCGGGCGTGACGCTGCGCGGGATCAACATCTCGACTTTCGACGACTGGATGGCGCAAGCCGCCCGCCAGGGGGAGCAGACCCTCGGCCTGACCACCATGTTCGTCCCCCTCTTCCGCGTGGAGCGGATCTTCCTCGACGAGTCGGTCGGCGAGGTCGAGAGCTACCGCCAGCGCTTCGCCAAGCGGGTCGGCATCCCGGTGGAGCGGTATCTGAGGATCACGGACGAGGGTGGGGAGGAGGATGCGGCGGAGGTGCCGTCGTAGGGAGCCCTCACCCCCGGCCCCTCTCCCAGAGGGAGAGGGGCGAAACGCCTCAGAAAGACAGGAAAGCCCGCTCCCGATTCAGCCACCTGCTTGTGTTTTCCCCCCTCTCCCTCCGGGAGAGGGGGGTAGGGGGGTGAGGACCCCCTCTCTAGTGGTACACCCGCCGGCTTCCCCCCGCCATCGCGATCTGGATGGACGTCGAGGACTCGTTGGAGACCCGCTGGCCGTGGTGGTCGAGGCCCATGACGCTGAAGATCTCGTCGCGCAGGGCGCGGCAGTCCGGGGAGTCCAGGTCGCGCGGCCGGCCGGCGTCGATCGGCACGATGGCGCGGATGCGCGCCGGGCGGCGGCCGAGGACCACCACGCGGTCGGCGAGCTGCACGGCCTCGTCCACGTCGTGGGTGACGAAGACGATGGTGCGCTTCTCGCGCTGCCAGATCGAGATCAGCTCGGCGCGGAGACGGAGGCGGGTCAGGGAATCGAGGGCGCCGAAAGGCTCGTCCATGAAGAGGATGTCCGGCTCGGCGGCGAGGGCGCGGGCGAGCTCCACGCGCTGGCGCATGCCGCCGGAGAGCTCGCGGGGATAGGACTTGCCGAAACCGGTCAGGCCGGCCATGTCGATGTAGTGCTCGACGACCTCGCGGCGCCCGGCCTCGGTGGCCCGCTTGACCCCGAAGCCGATGTTCTCCTCGACGGTCAGCCAGGGGAACGCCGCGTCCTCCTGGAAGATGAAGATCCGCCGCGGATCGGGGCCGGCCACGGCCTGGCCGTCGATCTTGACCTCTCCCTCGGTGGGATCGAGGAAGCCTCCCGCGATGTTGAGCAGGGTGGACTTGCCGCAGCCTGGGGGGCCGACGAGGCAGAGGAGCTCCCCGTCGCGGACGTCCAGGGTGATGTCCTCGAGGACGTGGACAGGCTGCGTTTTCTTGTCGCTCTGGTAGGCCAGCGAGAGCTTGCGGACGGAAATCTTGGTGCGGGCGAGGGCGGGTACGGCGTCGAAGCCTGCGGCAGGACGCGGCGCGTTCAGCAACATGTCAATCCCCTCCAAAAAGAAAAGCAAAAAATAGTCGAGCTGTCCTAGAAGTGCCTGGCGGATCGCCAAGCGGGACAGACCCTAGTCCGGATCGGTGGACGGGGGAAGGCTCCCGGAGGAGTCGGGGGAGGCTTGCAGGCCCTGGTGGTCGAGACCCATGACGCCGAAGATCTCTTCGCGCAGGACGCGGCAGACCGGATCGTCCAGGTCGCGCGGCCTTGGCACCTCGATCGGCACGATGGCCCGCAGGCGCGACGGGCGCTTGCCCATGACCACGACTCGGTCGGCGAGCTGCACGGCCTCCTCGACGTCGTGGGTGACGAAGAGGACGGTGCGCTTCTCGCGCTGCCAGATCTGGATGAGCTCGGCGCGCAGGCGCAGGCGGGTCAGGTAGTCGAGGGCGCCGAAGGGCTCGTCCATGAACAGGACGTCCGGCTCGGCGGCGAGGGCGCGGGCGATCTCAACGCGCTGGCGCATGCCGCCGGAGAGCTCGCGGGGGTAGGCCGTGCCGAAGCCGGTCAGGCCGACCATCTCGATGTAGTGCTCGATGACCTCGCGGCGCCCGGCCTCGGTGGCCCGCTTGACCCCGAAGCCGATGTTCTCCTCGACGGTCAGCCAGGGGAACGCCGCGTTCTCCTGGAAGATGAAGATCCGCCGGGGGTCCGGGGCGGTGACGGGCTGGCCGTCCACGGTGATCTCCCCCCGCGTGGCCTGCAGGAAGCCGCCGGCGATGTTGAGCAGGGTGGACTTGCCGCACCCCGAGGGGCCGACGAGGCAGACGAACTCCCCGTCGCGCACTTCGAGGTGGATGTCCTCCAGCACGTTGATCGGCTGGGCGTCCGATCCCCTCCCCGGGAACGTCATCCAGACCCCTCGCGCCGCGATCTTGGTGCGGGCGGGTTGGGGGGCCCTGTCCAGTTTCACCAACGGCTGCATGACCGGCGAAAGCATAGCCTACCTACCGGTTGAGGCCCCAGCGCACTTCGTCGAGCTTCTCCGCCTGGCGCATGAGCCAGTCGAGCCCCAGGCCGATCAGCCCGATCATGATCATGCCGGCCACCACCAGGTCGTACCGCTTGCCGGCGTTGCGGGCGTCGATGATCAGGTAGCCGAGCCCCGAGTTGACCGCGATCATCTCCGCGGCCACCACCACCAGCCAGGCCACGCCGAGAGCGAGGCGCAGGCCGGTGAGGATCTGCGGCAGGGCCGCCGGGAGCACCACCTTCTGGAACAGGGCCAGCCCGCGGATGCCGAAGTTCTGCGCCGCGCGGATGTAGACGAGCTGGATGTTGCGCACCGCGGCGATGGACGCCGTGGTGATCGGAAACAGGCTCGCCAGGAAGATCAGGAAGATCGGCGCCCTGTCGTCAACCCCGAACCACAGGATCGCGACCGGGATCCAGGCGATGGGCGAGATCGGCCGCAGCACCTGGATCGCCGGGTTGAACGCCTTCAAGGCCGGCGCGAACCAGCCGAGCACCAAACCGAAGGGGATGCCGACGAACACGGCCAGCAGGAAGCCGGTGGTGACGCGGAAGAGCGAGGCCACGATGTAGTTCAGGAGCACGCCCTTGCGCGCCAGCTCGAGAGTGCCGGCGACGACCATCCTGGGGGTCGGGAAGATGTCGCTCCCCGTCCAGATGACGGCGAAGTGCCAGACCGCCACGAACGCCACGGCCACGCCGAGCGGCAGCAGGATGGATTCGAGACGAGCTCTCATGGCGCCTCCCAGTTGTAAGCCCCCGCGTCGCCCACCCGCTCCGAGAAGCGGATGTCCACGTACTCTTCAAAGGCGAGCGGACGGGTCAAAATGTTAGCGTCGAACGCCATCTTCGCGATCCTCTCCATCTCCGGCCGGGCCAGCGACAGCCGCGAGTAGGTGACGCGATCGGGCGGCTTGGAGAGCACGAAGCGGAGCAGGCGCGGGTCCTGGTTGTAATACTGCGTGGCCACGGCATCGGCCGCTTTGAGGCGGTGCTCCATGCCGCCCTCCAGCCACAGCCCGCTCTTGGCGATGCCGGTGACGAGCTGCTGGACCCACTCCGGATTCTCGTCGATCGTCTTCTGGGAGACGACCAGCACGCAGGAGATGAAGCCTGGCCAGATGTCCTTGGCCTGGTAGAGGACCTTGCCGTAGCCGTCCATCTCGGTCTGCGCCATGAACGGCTCGCCCGAGGTGATGGCGTCCACCGCCTCCGAGTAGAGCGCCGCGGGCATGTCCGGCGGCGGCATCTCGACGATCTCGAAGTCCTCGATCCTCAGCCCCTGGTCCGCGACCGCCTTGCGGAACAGCAGGTTCTGGTTCGAGAAGCGGTTGGGGATCGCGACCTTCTTGCCCATCAGGCCACTGACGTCGGAGATGCCCGAGTCCTTGTGGACCATCATGGCGGTGCCGTCGCGGTGGCCCAGGTACACGATCTTCACCGGCACCTTCTGCTCGGCGAGGGCCATGGCCAGGGGAGCCAGCATGAACGTCGCGGGCAGGTGCCCGGCGATGATCGACTCCTTGATTTCCGGAAAGCCGCTGAACCTCACGGGTTCATAGAACCCCTTGCCGGCCGAATTCCTGTTGATCCAGTCGGTGACGGGGCACGTGAGGTGTCAGGTCACGGGGAGGAAGCCGACCCGGTATCGGGTCTCTTCCGCCACACCCTTCTTCAGCCCTACGGCGCTCAGCGGGTCGAAGCCCAGATTCAGCCAGGCGTGCAGGAAGCCCAGCCCGAAGGCGACTCCCACCGCGCACAGTACGATTTTCAACAATTTACTCATGGCTTTTCAAAAGAAGACGGTCACCGGCCTCCCGCTCCAGGTTGGAGGAGAACAGGCGACTCAGAACTGCACATTCTGGACGAAGAACGCGGTGAGGTCCACCTTTTTCGCCACCAGGTCGGCGGCCATCTCCGGGGTGAGCACGAACTGCCCGGCGCGCTCGCGCGCGGGCGTCGTCATCAGCAACTCCAGGGCGGACACCTTCGCGGGGAACTTGTCGCGGACGTGCAGCAGGGCGTTGGCCGTGATGCCGAGCGCGCGGAAGACCGTGCCTTCCGAGCCCGTGGTGAGCTCGACCAGCGGCCGGTCCGGCCGGGTGCCGGCGTAGATCTCGACGTCGTCGAACCCCTGGCCGCGGAAGAACTGCTGCATCTCCGAGACGACGTCCGCCTGCGGATAGGGCTTGCGGATGATCTGCGAGAGGTCGACATAGCCGGCCCGGGTGGTCTTCGCCGCCTGCCCCTGGACCTCCTGGGCCCGCGGCGCCTCGCGGCGGGGGCCCGGCAACTCGCTGGGGACGCCCTCGCGCTCGGTGATCAGGTCCGAGAGCCGCTTGCGCTGCGGCGCGGCCGGCGCCTGCGGATTGGCCTTGCGGGTGCCCGGGTCGAGGATCACCGCGGCGCCGCCGTAGTCGCTCCGGTTCGCCTCTTCGGTGCGCCGGACGTCGATCTCGCTCAGGTTGATGAAGGTCTGGGTGCCGTTCGGCAGGGTGATGAGGGCGCGGCCGTTCTCGACCTTGTACCGGGTCTTGGCCTGGAGGGTCGAGCCATCCTTCAGGTAGATCGTATAGGCCGCCAGCGGGCTCGCCAGCAGGAGCGCGAGCGCGGCCGCAACCGTCCAGAGGGGGAATTTCGCATACCGCATCGGGCCGTCTCCTCGAAGTCGGCCTCCATGATACCCTGTCGCGGCCTTTGGGGAAATGCGCGGAGGAACATATCTCATGGCGATCGCGACGAAGACCGGCCTTCTCCTCCTGGAAGACGGCAGCGTCTTCGAAGGCGAGGCGGTCTCTGCCGGCACCCGCTTCGGCGAGGTGGTGTTCAACACCTCGATGACCGGCTACCAGGAGGTGGTGACCGACCCCTCCTACCGCGGCCAGATCGTGGTGATGACCCAGCCGCACATCGGCAACTACGGCACCGGGCCGCAGGCCGAGGAGTCGGGCCGCCCCTGGGTGGAGGGGTTCATCGCGCGCCAGTTCACCTCCCATCCGTCGGGGACGCCCGGCGGCGGGAGCCTGATCTCCTACCTCCAGCAGAACGGCGTGCCGGCCCTCCAGGGGATCGACACCCGCGCCCTGGTGCGGCGGCTGCGCGAGCGCGGCGCCCTGCGCGGCGTGATCACCTCCGAGCGCTCCGACGTCGACCGCCTGGCCGCCGAGCTGGCCGATTTCCCGGCCATGGAAGGGCGCGCTCTGGTCGACGAGGTGACCTGCGCCGCGCCCCACGAGATGGCGGTCCCGGAACGCATACCCGAGCGCTTCCACCTGGCTGTCTACGACTTCGGGATCAAGCAGAACATCCTGCGCGAGCTGTCCGGCCGCGGCGCGCGGCTGAGCGTCTTCCCCGCGCGGACGCCGGCGAGCGACGTTCTCGCCGCGGGCGCCGACGGCGTGGTGCTGTCCAACGGCCCGGGCGACCCGGAGCCGCTCACCGGGATCATCGAGAACGTCCGCGAGGTGGTGTCCGCCGGCGTTCCCGTGCTCGGGATCTGCCTGGGCCACCAGCTCCTCGGCCTCTCGCTCGGCGCGAAGACCTTCAAGCTCAAGTTCGGGCACCACGGCGGCAACCAGCCGGTGCGCGACCTCGCCACCGGCAAGGTGGCGATCACCAGCCAGAACCACGGCTTCGCCGTGCGGCCGGACACCCTGCCGCCCGGCTGCGCCGTCACCCAGGTGAACCTCAACGACGGCACGGTCGAAGGCTTCGCCGTCGAGGGCAGGCCCGTGCTCTCGGTGCAATACCACCCCGAGGCCGCCCCCGGCCCCCACGACGCCTCCAGGCTGTTCGACCGGTTTCTGGCGCTGATCCATGGCCGCCCCGTCTCCTGATCCCCCCCTCCTCTCCGGCCCGCTCTCCTGGGTGGTCGCCTGGCGCTTCCTGCGCGGGCACCGGAGCCGGCTGCTGGACGGGACGGCGCGGGCGGCCCTGCTGGCCACGGCGCTGGGAGTCACGGCCATGGTGATCGCCATGGCGCTGATGACCGGCTACCGGGAGGACCTCCAGGGCAAGCTCGTGCGCGGCAACGCCGCGGTGATCGCCTACCCGGTGGGGAACGAGGGGGGAGAGCTGGCGCCCGCGCGGCTGAAGGCGCTGGAGCGCATTCCGGGGGTGCGGCGGATCGGGCGCGTCGCCTACGGCCAGGGCTCCCTCGGCAGCACCGGGCAGCCGCAGGGGCTGGAGGTCATCCTGCGCGGCGTCGATCCCGGCGGCGGGCAGCTCGCGGCGACCGCCGAGCAACTCCGCCCGGGTGACGACGGCATCCCCGGAGCCGTCCTGGGGGAGGACCTGGCGGAGAAGCTGAAGGCGAAGCCCGGCGACACGCTCCGCCTGGTGGCGCTCGGCTTCGGCGACGGCCGGCCGCGCTTCCGCTACCAGAGCCTGCGGGTCACCGGCACCTTCTCGACCGGCTTCGCCGAGTTCGACCGCAGTTGGGTGCTGATGGACCGCCCCGTGGTCGAGCACCTGATGGGCGTGCAGACCGCCATCGACCTGCTGGAGTTCACGGTGGACGACCCCGCAGAGGCGCCGCGCATCGCCGAGGCGGCGACCGACATCCTCACGCCGGACTTCGTGGTGACGGACTGGCGGCAGCTCAACCGCGAGCTGTTCACGGCCCTGCGGCTGCAGCAGATCGCGCTCTTCCTGGTGCTGGGGCTGATCGTCCTGGTGTCCACTTTCAACGTGGCCTCGACGCTGGTGGTGCTGGTGCGCGAGCGGATGCGCGACATCGGCCTGCTCGGCGCGCTCGGCCTGAAGCCGGGCAAGCTGCGCATGATCTTCCTGCTCTACGGCGGCTTCCTGGGCGGGCTGGGGACGCTGCTCGGAGTGGCCTTGGGCTGGGGGATCTCCTGGGTGCTCACCACCTTCGAGCTGATCCGCTTCGACTCCGAAGTGGCAGCCATCTACTTCATCAGCTCGGTCCCCTTCCGCGTCGAGCTGGAGGACATCCTGGCCATCGTCGGCTTCGCCCTTCTCGTCACCCTGATCGCCTGCTTCGCCCCGGCGTGGCGGGCGGCGCGGGTGGACCCGTCGTCGGCGCTGCGGTACGAGTAAAAGGACCTAAAGGACAGACAGGGACCCAAAGGACAAGGAGAAAGCAGGAAGCGTCTTTTGTCCCTGCTGTCCGTTATGTCCTTGTCCGTCCGTGTCGGTCCTTGCAGCCCCCCTACGCCGACGCCATCTCGTTCCGCTCGCCCGACATGATCCGCCAGCCGATGACCTTCTCGTCGATCTCGCGCAGGCGGTTGGCGATGAGGCGGCAGAGGAGCTGGAAGAACTCCAGGGCGGCGTGGGGGTCCATGGCGATGACCTCGCGGACCGTCGCCTGGTCCAGGGCGAGGACGGTCAGCGGGCCGTTGTAGGCGCGGGCGTCGGCCGAGCGCGGCTCGCCGTCGATCAGCGACATCTCGCCGAAGAAGTCGCCGCGCTCCAGGATGGCCAGCGCCTCCTCGCCCGCTCCGGGGATGTACTTGCTGATGATCGCCCGCCCCTCGAGGATGACGTACATCTCCGACCCTTCGTCCCCCTCCTGGAACAGCGAGGCCCCGGCGGCGTAGCGCTTCTCCTTGGAGAAGGCGGCCAGGGTGATCAGCTCCTTGCGCGAGATCCCCTGCTCGCGGAAGAGGCGGATCTTGTCGTTCTCCTCCACCTTGATCGCCGCGGCGACCCCGGAAGGAGCCTTGCGGAAGCGCAGGAAGCTCTCCGGCGAGGCCTCGGCGGAGAAGAAGCCCTTGAGCTGGTCGTTGGTCGCCCGCAGCTTGCGCGCCAAGCTGTGCCACAGGCTCCAGTACACCTGCACTCCCAGGTCCGGAGTGCTCTCGAAGAGCGACTCCAGCGTCTCGGCGTCGATGCGCAAGAGCTGGCAGGGCTGCGTGACCACGGCGTCGGCCGAGCGCTCGTGGCGGCTGACGAAGCCCGCCTCGCCGAACAGCTCGCCCGCCTGCACGGTGCCCAGCGCGAAGGTGCCGTAGGTGGTGGTGCGCTGCAGCGCGATCTCCCCGCTCTCCAGCACGTAGAGGTCCTGCCCCTGGGAGCGGTGGCCGAAGATCAGGTCGCCCGCATCGTGCATCTCCTCCTCGACCGCCTGGGTCATGCGGAAGATCTGCTCGTCGGAGAAGTGCGACCAGGGCTTGAGCCGGCGCAGGCGCGCGGCCATCTCCAGGCGGCTGCCGGCCGCCTCGCGGCTCACCGGCGAGGGCGCGGCGAGACTGGTCACCGACGGCAGGCCCGACTGCTCCAGGAAGCGCTCGCGCTGCCACTCCAGCCGGTCGAAAGCCGTGTGCAGGTGCTCCTGCCGTTCGCGGAAGACCTGCGTCAGCTCGCGGTTGCCCCAGCCGAGGATCTGCTTCAGGGTCTGGATCCGCCGCCGCAGGCGCCGGATCCCCTCGTCGTCCGCCTCGTTGAGCAGCAGGAAGGCGTGCACCGTGCCGCGCAGCGCGGGCTCGTACTGCTTGCGCTCGTACTCGGCCCGCCCCAGCATCTCTGCGATCTCGCGGTCGAACGGGTTGAAGCGCAGCGCCTGGCCGAGCTCCTCCACGGCCTCGTCGAAGTCCTTGCGCCGGAAGAGGAGCCGGCCGTAGAGCTTGTGGATCGACGGGTTGGCGAGCGACTTGGCCTGGGCGATCTCCAGGCACTCGACGGCGCGCGCGTTCTCCCCCTTCTCGGCGTACAGGTGCGCCAGGCCCAGGAAGTGCGCGGAGTCGATGGAGCTGCGGCGGAACCCCTCGCGCAGGGCGTCCCGCACGGTGCGCGCGCTGCCGCCGTGCTGGCGCTGGAGCTTGCGCGCCTCGGCCAGCCCCAGCTTGATGCTCAGGTTCCTGGGGTCCAGGCGGAGCGCCACCAGGAACAGCTCGGCGGCCTCCTCGTACTTGCCGTTCTGGGTCAAGCGCTTCGCCAGATCGGTCAGCGCCGCCACGTCCTGGGTGAGACTCTGGGAATCGCTCATGCAGGCCTGCCTTCGAGAAGAAACGGGCTCCGAGTCTAGCATGGGATGGAAACTCTTGATTCCGCTGATTTTCTTATGTAGATTCGAGTATACGGTGCACGACGACAATCAGACTTCCGCGGTGCTGCGGCGCGGCATCGAGCTGTGCCGTCAGGGGGACTGGAACGGCGGGCTCTTCTTCCTCGGGCGGATCGCCGAAGCGGACCGCTCCAAGGACCTGCCGGGCGTCTTCTATTCCTACCTGGGATATGGGATCGCCCGCTGCCAGCAGCGGACCAAAGAGGGGCTCAAGCTCTGCCGGCACTCGGTGAAGGTGGAGTTCTACGAGCCCGACAACTACCTGAACCTGGCCCGCACCTGCCTGCTCGCCAAAGACCGGTCGGGGGCGATGGACGCGGTGGCGGAAGGGCTCAGGGTCGATCCCCAGCACGTGGAGCTCCTGGCCCTGCACCGCGAGCTGGGAATCCGGCGCCCGCCGGTGCTCCCCTTCCTCTCGCGGTCCAACCCCCTGAACCTCTTCCTGGGCAGAATCCGCTCGCTGTTCCGCGCCTGAAAAGCGAAAGGCGCCCGAAGGCGCCCGCGCGTCTTGGATCTGGTGTTTTCCCCCTCTCCCTCCGGGAGAGGGGGCCCGGGGGTGAGGGCTCTCTAGCCGCCCGTCCGGGCGGGGGCCGCGGCTCCGCCGGCGCCAGCCCTCATGTCCTCGAACACGATGCCCAGGTTCTGGGCGCCGTTGTCGCGGCAGAGGTCCATGAAGCGGGCGACGTCGTTGTACTCCAGCTCGCCGTCGGCGGCGAAGAAGACCACCTTGCTCGACCGCCCGGTGAGAATCTCGCGCAGCTTCGCGCCGAACTGGGCTTCCGGGATCATCTGCTTGTTGATGAACATCCGCTTGTCGATGTCCATGCGCACGATGACCTGGTCGTCCATGGTCGGCGGAGGCGCCGCCGTCTCCACCTTGGGAGGCACCTGGACCTCGTAGCCCATCTGGAGCAGCGGGGTCACCACCATGAAGATGATGAGGAGCACGAGCACCACGTCCACCAGGGGCGTGATGTTGATGTCGCTTCGGATTCCACCCTCGGCGCCGCTAACGTTCATTGCCATCGTCGTGACTCCTTCTTATCCACCTTGCTCTTCTTTTTCCGCCACCAGGCCGACTCGGCTGAAGCCGGCCTCGTTGAGGAGCTGCATGAGCCGCCGGATCTCCTTGTACTTGAGGCGGCGGTCCCCCTTGACGACCACGTCCTTGTCAGGGGTCTGGGTGTGGACCTCGGCCAGGTGCCGCTCCAGGTCGTCCTTGGGCACCCAGTTCTGCCCTACGAAGACGTTGCCGTCCTGCTTGATCGACACCGTGAGCTGCTTCTGCCCTTCCGGCATCTTCTCCGGCTGGTTGGTCTCCGGGAGCATCACATCGACGCCCTTCTGGAGCATCGGCGTGACCACCATGAAGATGATGAGCATCACCAGGCAGACGTCGACGAGGGGAGTGACGTTGATGTCGCTCCGCACCCCGGCGATCATGTTGAGCTTCTTGTGCTTAGGCAGCATTGCGTCCCCGCTGCTTCTTCATGAAGAAGTCGACCAGCTCGGAGGAGGAGTTGGACATCTCCACCTGGAGCCGCTCGAGCTGGTTGGTGAAGTGGTTGAACATCCAGGCGGCCGGGATGGCCACGCCGAGACCGAATGCGGTCGCCACCAGCGCTTCCGCGATACCGGCCGACACCGCGCCGATACCGCCGGAGCCGGTCAGCGCCATGCCGTGGAACGCGTTGATGATGCCGATGACGGTGCCGAACAGGCCGACGAACGGGGTGATCGTCGCGATCGTCGCCAGCGAGCCGATGCCCTTCTTGAAGTCCGAGGTGGTGAGCAGCGTGGCGCGCTCGACGGCGCGGGTGGCGGCCTCGACGACCTCGACGTCGCGCAGCGGGCTGGTCTGGTGCTCGTACTGGAACGCCTGCAGGCCGGCCTTCACGACGCGGGCCAGGTGGCTCTGGGGGTACTTCTCGGCGGCGTCGATGGCCGCCTGCGGACGGTCGTGCTTGAGGTGCTCGGTGGCGACCTTGGCGAAGGCCAGCGACTGTCTCTTGGCCTTGCGGAAGAGCAGGAGGCGCTCGACGCAGACGTACAGCGACCAGACGGACATGAGGATCAGAGAGATGATGACGAACTTGTTGAGGATCGTCATCTGCTCCCACAGGACAAGGGGATTCAGATCCATGCGCTTCTCCTTTGCTTGAAAGCGTCAGGTGCTCACTGCACCTGGAAGTTGACAGTCAGCGTGTAGTAGACCTTGACGGGCCTTCCCTGGAACTGTGCCGGCTTGAACTTCCACCTCTCGACGGCCTCCAGGGCCGCGCGGTCGAGGCCCATCGGCAGGCCCTTGAGCACCCGTGCGTTCGTCACATTCCCTCTCTCGTCGATGATCGCCTCCAGGATGACCACCCCGGTGACGCGGGCCTTGCGCGCCACCTCGGTGTAGACCGGAGGAGCGCCGGAGATCTTCTCGGGACGGCTGACGCCGCCGCCCACCCGCAGCGGAGCCTCGTCGACCATGCCGCCCGGCACGCCGCCCGGCACGCCGCCGACCACGCCGCCCGGCACGCCGCCCACGACGCCGCCGACCACGCCGCCTACGACGCCGCCGGCCACGCCGCCAGGCACGCCGCCCTCGACGCCGCCCTCGACGCCGACGTCCTCAGCCGCCGTGGAGGGCTCCGGCAGCTCCTCGGGCACCTCGACCGGCTGCACCGGCTCGGTCGGCCGCACGACCGGCACCTCCTTCGGCACCTCCACGGGCGTCGGCGTGCTCTTGGCGGCCGGCGGCGGCGGCGGGGGAGGCGGCGGCGGAGGCGGCGGCGCGGCGTTGATGAACACCACGTTGATCGGCGGCTCCGGCACCTCGGGGACGTTCCAGTACTGGGCGAACAGCAGCGCCGCGCCCACCACCAGGTGCAGCGCGATGGCGACCGGCATGATGAACCAGCGGATGCCGCGGCTGCTCTTCTTGGTATCCAGATCGATCAGTGAATTCTCGAACATGGTTTCACCTATACCCTAGATTTTCCGGGTTACGCAGCCGGTTTCGCTGCCTGAGCCGTCTGCCTCTTCCGCAGCTCGGTGGCCTTCTTGGCCCACTCGTTGGCGTTGTTGAGGTACTCCTCCCGCTTCAAGGGGTCCGACGTCAGCTTCGCCTTCTCGCGGAACAGCAGGTTGTAGTAGGCCATCGCCTCGAAGTACTCGGGCTTGATGTCCAGCGCCTGCTTGAGCGCCGTGAGCCCCGTCTCCACCACCTGCTCGCGCGCCTCCGGGCTGAGCGACGGATCGTTGTACGACTTGTCCCAGGCCGTGACGCCGATCGTGTACAGCATCTCGGGACGCTGCTCCCGCGGCGCGTTCTGCGCCATCTGGGCGGCCTGGCCGAGGCGCCCGGCCTGCGTCAGGATGGTGACCTTGTAGCGTTCCAGAAGCTGCTTCTCCTCGGGGTACGACTGGATCCGCCGGTCGATGTACGTCAGCGCATCGTCGTACTTCTTGGCGTTGACGTAGGTGGTCATCAGGTATTCCTGGACCTTCGTGTCATCCGGATAGTCCACGAGGTACTTCTCGAAGGCGTCGATCGCCACCCGCCCGTACTCCACGTTCTGCGGAGTCAGGTCTCCAGGGCGGTAGAGGGCGAGCGCGGTCAGCCCCACGGAGCGCCAGGCGAACGTCGCGCCCGGGTCCAGCTCCAGACCCTCCTGGAACTGGGTGAGCGCCTTGTTGTACGACTCCTGCTGATAGAACGCGTTGCCCTTCTTCAGCTCGACCCGGGCGCGGACCTTGTCGCAACCGCCCAGGAACGGCGCCACCAGGAGGAGGGCCAGAAGAATGGAAGTCCGTCTGTGCATTTCGTCACCTCTCCGCACTTTAGATGGGGCGACCACAAATTTGGTTCCCGACCCTTGGCCGGGGTGCTCGAAATCGCGATCCGGAAACAGCCGGTGGATCCCCGGCGGAAGCCCCGGGAAGGGGCGGGAGCCATTCCAGAAAGAGAAGCGAAAACCGTGCCGGGATGGTTTCCAGGTCTCCGCTCCCTTACTCTCCGCCCGCCGGCGCCACCGCGGGTTCCTCTTCGCCGCGCGACACTACCACCGCGGCCGCCAGGTCGCCACTCACGTTCAACACCGTACGACACATGTCGAGGAAGCGGTCGACCCCGAGGATGAGGCCGATCCCCTCGGCCGGCACGCCGACCAGTCCGAGGATCATCGCCACCACCGGGATCGACCCCGAGGGGACGCCGGCCGTGCCGATCCCCCCCAGGATACAGATGCCCACCACGACCGCCTGCTGGGTCACGGTGAGCGGGATTCCGTAGAACTGGGCCAGAAAGAGCACGGTCACCCCTTCGAACAGGGCGGTGCCGTTCTGGTTCATGGTGGCGCCGATGGTCAGCACGAACCGGCTGACGGTCGGCGGCAGGTGGAGCTCCTCCTCGGCCACCCGCAGCGCGGTCGGCAGGGTCGCGTTGCTCGAGGAGGTGGAGAAGGCCGTGACCATGGCCTCCTGGATGCCGCGGAAGAACCGCAGCGGGCTCATCCCGCCCAGGAAGCGCACGGCCAGGGAATAGACGACGAACTGGTGGATCAGGAGCGCCAGCAGGACCACGAAGACATAGAGGGCGAGCTGCCCCAGAACCTCGTAGCCGAGCTGCGCCGTCAGGTTGAACAGCAGCGCCGCCACGCCGATCGGGGCGAAGGCCAGCACCAGGTCGATCAGGCGCATGCTGATATCCAGCAGCCCCTCGACCGCCTCCTGGAAGCGCTGCGTGGCCGGCGTGCGGACCAGGGCCAGCCCGATGCCGACCAGCAGCGAGAAGAACATCACCGCCAGCATGTCCCCGTCGGCCATGGCCTTGACCGGGTTGCGCGGCACGATGTCGACCAGCATGTCGATGCCGCTCTTGGGCGCCGGGGCCGGGGCCTGGGTGGCCACCCGCTGCGACGCGCTCTCCTCCAGCCGGGCCTTGAGCTCGGGAGAGATCGCCGCGCCCGGCTGGAAGACGTTGACCAGGGTGACGCCGATCAGCACGGCGATCGCCGACACGCACACCGTGTAGGCGAGCGCCTTGAGGCCGATCCGTCCCAGCGCCCGCGGGTCGCCCATGCCGGCGACGCCCAGCACCAGCGCCGAGAACAGCAGGGGGATGACCAGCATGAACAGGAGGTTGAGGAAGATCCTCCCGATCGGACCGGTGACATAAGTAATGAAAGAAGCAAGGCGCGGGTCGTCCCCGAGCGCCAGATAGGCGAGGATCCCCGCCACGGCCCCGATGAGGCCGCCAATCAGGATACGCGTGTGCAGGGGGAGCCGTTTCCTGGCCATTGGCAGGGGAGCAATCCTAGTGGAAAGCAGGACGGTTGTCACCCCAGAGGGTGTCTTACCCTGTTTCGATGCTCCGCCGCCGGGCCCTCACCCCCGGCCCCTCTCCCGGAGGGAGAGGGGTGAAGGCTCTGGAAGGGCTCAGAAGATACGATTCTCAACGCGTTTTCCCCCTCTCCCGGGCGGGCGTGAGTGCGGATGGGAGAGGGGGCCAGGGGGTGAGGGTCCGGGTGGGGGAAGGCCCCGCCTCCGCACAAACCCTGGCGGAGGCCGGCCCCCGGTTGCCAGAAGAGGCTGTCCGGTGTCATGCTCCCGCCCGTTTGAGACCTTAACTTCACAGACGGGAGGCCGACCCCTTGCTCCAGGGCATCTTCCGCACCAAGTCGTTGAACGCGATCCTGGCGTCCGCCGAGGCGCCGGAATCCCAGCTCAAGCGCTCCCTCGGCGCGACCCAGCTCACGCTGCTCGGCATCGGGGCCATCATCGGCGCCGGCATCTTCTCCACCGTCGGCACGGCGGCCTCCGGCACGGCCGACCGCCTCGGCGCCGGGCCTGCCCTGATCGCCTCTTTCGTCCTGACCGCCTTCGCCTGCGGGTGCGCCGCCCTCTGCTATGCCGAATTCGCCTCCATGGTGCCGGTCTCCGGCTCGGCCTACACCTACTCCTACGCCACCCTGGGCGAATTCGTCGGCTGGATCATCGGCTGGGACCTCATCATCGAGTACGCGGTCGGCAACGTGGCGGTGGCGATCTCATGGTCCGGCTATTTCCAGGAGCTGCTGCGCGCCAGCGGGATCGAGTGGCCCCTCTGGCTCGGCACGGACTACCGCACCGCCGTCCAGGCCGCCGGCCAGGTGGCCGAGGCGCGGGCCGGGGGAACGGACCTCGAGGCCCTCGGCATCGTCGTCACGCGCGCCGCCCAGGCCCTGGAGACGGCCCCCCGGTTCCTCGGATTCCCCCTGGTCTTCAACCTCCCCGCCTTCCTCATCGTCATGCTGATCACCGTGGTCCTGGTGGTCGGCATCCGGGAGAGCGCCTGGTTCAACTCGGCCATGGTCGTTCTGAAGCTTGCCATCATCGGCTTCTTCGTGGTGATGGGGCTCTTCTACGTCGACCCGGCCAACTGGACCCCCTTCGCGCCCAACGGCGTGCCGTCGATCATCACCGCCGCGGCCATCATCTTCTTCGCCTACATCGGCTTCGACGCCGTCTCCACCGCGGCCGAGGAGACGAAGAATCCGAAACGGGACATGCCCTTCGCCATCATCGCGAGCCTGGTGGTCTGCACGGTGATCTACATCGTCGTGGCGATCGTGCTGACGGGCATGCTGCCGTGGACCCAGCTCGGCACGGCCGAGCCG
This sequence comes from Thermoanaerobaculia bacterium, assembly GCA_036380715.1. Taxonomy (GTDB): domain Bacteria; phylum Acidobacteriota; class Thermoanaerobaculia; order Multivoradales; family UBA5704; genus UBA5704. The sequence continues at coordinate 22,341 of DASVEF010000270.1, forward strand.
CTGGCCACCGCCTTCTCGGCCCGGGGGATGATCTGGCCGACGCTCGTCATCGCCCTGGGCGCCGTCTTCGCCACCACCTCGGTGCTCCTCGTCTTCCAGCTCGGCCAGCCGCGGATCTTCTTCTCCATGGCCCGCGACGGCCTCCTCCCCCAGTGGGCGGCCAGAGTCCACCCGAAGTACCGCACCCCTCACGTCACCACGTGGCTGACCGGGATCGCGGTCGCGGTCTTCGCCGGGATCGCCAACATCAACGAGGTCGTGGAGCTGACCAACATCGGCACCCTGTTCGCCTTCGTCCTGGTGTGCATCGGGGTCACGATCCTGCGCTACAAGGACCCGGACCGCCCCAGGGGCTTCCGCGTCCCCTTCGGAGCGTGGCTCCTTCCGATGCTCGGCGTGGTTTTCTGCGTGTTGCTGATGGTCTACCTGCCCCCCGCCTCCTGGTGGCGGTTCATCGGCTGGCTGGTCCTCGGGATGGCGGTCTACTTCTCCTACGGCTACAGCCAGAGCGTGGTCGGCCGGGAGGGCGGCCGGTCGCCGGTGGCCAGCACGGCGCAGAGGATGGCGGCGATCGGCTTCCTGCTCGCCGGAGTCGGCCTCTTCACCATCCCGCACGACGCCGGCCTGGGCCAGCTCCTGCGGGAGGCGGCCAGCTCGGCGGAGCCGGACCACCTGCGCGCCCTGATCGGCCTGATCCTGATCGTCGGGGGCACGGTCCTGGGGATCGCCGGCATGCTCGGCGAGGCCCGGCGGCGGTGAGCCCTCACCCCCTGACCCCCTCTCCCGTCACCGGGAGAGGGGGAAAAATACGGGACGGACGGAGGTCGACGAGGAGCATTCGATGACCCTGAGCCTGCTCGCCCTGGCGTTCCTGATCCTGCTGACCGTCGCCTACCGCCTGTACGGCGGATGGGTGGCGCGCCAGTTCGCGCTCGACGACAGCCGCATCACCCCGGCGCACGAGCTCAACGACGGCGTGGACTTCGTCCCCACCCGGCCGTTCTACCTGTTCGCCCAGCACTTCTCGGCGATCGCCGCGGCCGGCCCCATCGCGGGGCCGATCATCGCCTGCCAGGCGTTCGGCTGGCTCCCCTGCCTGCTCTGGATCTCCCTCGGCGTCGTGCTGATCGGCGCCGTGCACGACTTCTCCAGCCTGACCGCCTCCGTGCGCCACCGGGCGAGCTCCATCGCCGAGATCTGCGGCGAGCACCTGGGCCGGCGGGCCGGCCTCGCCATGATGGCCTTCATCTGGATCGCCTTAGTCTATGTCATCGTGGCCTTCGCCGACATCACGGCGCGCAGCTTCGTGGTGGGCACCGAAGAGCTGCAGGCGGCGACCGCGGTCGACTTCCACCCCGGCGGCGCCGTGGCGGCGGCGAGCGTCCTCTACCTGCTGCTGGCGATCGTCATGGGGATCGTCCAGAAGGTCTGGAACCCGCCGCTCTGGCTGCTCACCGTGATCTTCGTGCCCGCGAGCTTCGCCTCGGCCTGGGCGGGCATGCAGATCTCCGACCTGCTCCTGTTCGACGCCAAGACCTGGGCCATCCTGATCCTCCTCTATTGCGGCGTGGCCTCCATGGCGCCGGTCTGGGCGCTGCTCCAGCCGCGCGGCTACCTCGGCGGCTTCATCCTCTACTCGGCCCTGGCCCTGGGAGTGATCGGCGTCTTCTTCGGCGGCTACGAGATCGTGCAGCCGGCTTTCAAGGGGTGGAACAACCCCGAGAGCATGACCGGCGCGCTCTTCCCCTTCCTCTTCGTCACCATCGCCTGCGGCGCCTGCTCGGGCTTCCACGGCCTGGTCTGCTCGGGCACCACCTCCAAGCAGGTGGACCGCGAGTCGCACATCCACCCGGTCGGCTTCGGGGCCATGCTCGCCGAGGGCTTCGTCGCCCTGATCGCCCTGGTGACCATCATGATCGTGCTGCCCGAGAACACCAAGGGCCTGGCGGCGGGCACCATCTACGGCAACGGCATCGGCAACTTCATGACCCTGCTGATCGGCGAGCGGAACCTGGGCTTCGCCATCACCTTTGGCGCCATGGCCTTCTCGACCTTCGTCTTCGACACCCTCGACGTCTCCACCCGCCTGGGCCGCTACCTCCTCCAGGAGCTGCTCGGCTGGAAGGGCAAGGCCGGCGCGGTGGCGGGCACGGCGCTGACCGTGATCGCTCCGGCGGCGCTGCTCCTGCTGGCCGGAGAGGGGATGTGGCAGAAGTTCTGGACCCTGTTCGGGGCCTCGAACCAGCTCCTCGCCGCGCTGACCCTGCTCTCCATCACCGTCTGGCTCCACCAGGCCCGCAAACGGATCGCCTTCACCCTGCTGCCGATGCTGTTCGTCCTCACGATCACCCTCTGGGCGCTCGGCAAGCTGACGATCGCGAACCTGATGTTGACCAAGGGCTTCGATATCGAGCTGCTGAACGGCGTGGCCGCCCTGCTGCTGATCCTGCTGGCGATCTACCTGGCGATCGCGGCGTTGCTCAAGGTCCGTCAGGAGAGGGGACGCGGGGCGGTACCGGTCGAGGCGTGAGAGGCGCTCGAAAGTCTTCAGCGGCGACGTGAGCCGGCGGCGGCAACGTCTGATTCATGAGCGTGGCTCGGGTCCAGTGCAGCCGCCACTGCGGCAGGATTCACCGAGGCGACTTTGAGGAGTGCCCTCGCGGGACCCTCTGGCTGCCGGCGTCCTTGTTCCCAGTTCTGAAGAGTGGAGACGCTGACTCCAATCATGAGGGCGAACTCGGATTGAGACTTGTTGAGCTTGGCCCGGATGGCCTTCACATCCTCTGCTCCTACCTTGAACCGGCGAGCAGGCTCTATTTCACCGCGTTTGATCCGGCCAGCCTCCCTCACGCTGTTGACGAGTTGTTCGAAGTCCGAGTCCTTCACTTCAGATCCTCCTGTACGATCCGCCTGAGCAATCTCAACTGATCCGGCGTGAGGTTTTCCTGTCGGTTCTTCGGATAGAGGAAGAGCAGGTAGATGATCTCTTCCGCCGAATCCCAGTAGTAGATGACTCGAAGCCCTCCCCGTTTTCCCTTGCCGCGCAAGGTCCAGCGAAGCTTGCGAAGCCCACCACTCCCCGGGATGAGAAGTCCCTGCTCGGGCCGGAAGGCGAGGGCCAGCTGGAGAGCTCGGTAGTCGTCATCGGAGAGAACCTTCTGGAGTTGGCTGGAAAAGACCGGGGTCTCCACAAACTCTACAGTCTGACTATACGCCAATGGCGGATCTCCTGCAACCAGGAAGGGCGAACCCCAAGGCGAGCCGGGCTCATCGCGCTCGCTGAGTCCTTCAGAAACTCGGATTGAGGTACGTCTCGGTTACGCCCGAAATCTAGGATCGGGAACTGCGGGAAGTCAAGAGGAAATCGCCGAGAAAGGGAACGGAGGCGCGGCCGGTACAGGCGATTGCCGACGCAGAGGCCTCCTCCATGGACTACGAGTTGGACGCCTGGACGCTCTTCCGCGACCGCGAGGCGCTCGAAAAGAAGCTGACCCTCCAGGTGCGCATGAACGTCCACGCCAACACGGACATCATGATCCCCGGGGAGGCCGCGGTCACCGTGGCCGAGCCTCCAGAAGGTCCGCGACAGCCATAGACCACCCCGGCAGAGCGGGCTCGGCGTCCGCCCGCTCGCCGCGCCGGAACACCTCCGGCTGGCCGGGGTTGGACGCCCGGTAGACCCGGACCTCGAGATCGCGGAGCACGTCGACGTCCCAGACAACGAGGCTACCGGCAGCGAAGTAGTCGGCGCGCTTCTCGGCGATCCCTATCTCGGCCTCGGGTCCGTAGTCGTTCTCGCTCCGGACTTCGACCGCGAAGACGGGAGCGCCTCGGAGGAACTGGCCTCCCTGCGGCAGCTCTCCGACCCAGAAGGCGGCGTCGGGGCTGAAGGAGCGGCGGCCGGGGAGGTCGACCAGGAATCCGACGTTGTCCGGAAAAGCGTAGCCGCCGCCGGCGGCGCGCTCGTAGTCGTCAAGGCTGCGGTAGATCCTGCCCGCGGCGCGCCCGGGTACGCCCCCGGTCGGGGACATCAGGACGAGCTGACCATTCATCAACTCGGCCTTTCCATTCTCGGGTACCCGATAGAGATCGGCGACCATGGGTAGGAAATCCTGTCAGTTTGGCTTGTAGGATCTCCAGTCGAAAACGTCGGCGATGTTCTTGAAGTGTCGTTCGTTGAGCGTGACGATGTGTCCGCCGGCCACCCTCGCCTGGGCGGCAAGAATCACATCGATGTCGAGATTCTCTTCAGGAGCTCCGGGTTGCCCATCGATACGGCTTTGTGCCCAGATTTCGGCGGCCAGCCTCATCGCCTCTGTCGTCAAGGGCAGATAACCCCATGCGCCCCCCATATCTTCCAAGAGGACCAGGGCCTCGCGCGCCCACCTCCTTCCCTGATGCGGGCGGTAGCCGAGATGCAGCAGCTTTCGGCGGAGCTCATAGTGAATGATTTCAGGAACGCAGGGTTTGAGGCTCCTGTCATCCAACAGCCCAAAAACGGCAGCGGCAATCGGTTGATTATCGGGGATATCTGGCCGTACAACCCTCGCCAGGACATTGCTGTCGAGGAGTAGGGGGAGAGGCATGGCTCAGGAGCGAAACGTCCGCCGCTCCTTTTCGAGCTCTTCCTTGAACTCTTCCCAAAGCTGCTGGTCAAGCTCAGTCGGGGGAGTGGCCATCTTCTCGCGAAGCATCGCGATAAGACGCCTCCTCCGAGCCATCAATTCATCAGAGGCCAGATCCGTCTCAGGCGCTCGGTCTCGCTCATGAGCTACTGCACGCTTCGGCATAGCCGATTCCCCTTCCCAGGATCAGATCGCTGGACGACACATCTTCCAGCCCCTCCTGGTATCCTCTAGAGATTATAGTCGGTCCAGCTCAACTTGCAATCTGGCTCACGCTCCGCCCCACCCTTCCGGGCGACGGCGCTCGGCGCCTCGACTCCGTATACTGTCTGCCCTGTCCAAGACTACGCCCCGGCGAGCCCGCCCGGGCCTCCTGAGGAGGGAGAGATGAGAAGCCAGGCTTGGAGGATCGCGGTCCTGATGGCATCGGTCGTCCTGTCGGCGGGCTGTGTCGCCGTCGAAAACATGGCCGGCATCACCGACATGCGGGAACTGCAATCGATCGGAGATCCGGCCGAAGCCGAGATCCTGAGGGTCTGGGATACCGGGATGACGCTCAACGACGATCCCGTGATCGGCATGGAGGTGGAGGTCCAGCCTCTGGAGGGCGAGCGCTATCGCGCCGTTATTCCGAAGAGCGTGATCTCGCGGATCGCCATCCCGCGCTTCCAGCCGGGCGCGTTGATCGCCGTCCGCTACGATCCCCGGGACCTCTCGCGGGTGGGCCTCGACGATCCACCTTTCCCTGAGCCTGGGGAAGAGCCCGACGAAGAGCCGGAACAAGCGCTTGTGGAGGAACCGGAGGAAGAGCCCGCGAAGGAGCCGGAGGCAAGACCGGAGAGCGCTTCTGGCTCGGGCTTCGAGACCACCGCCTCCGCCGTCCTCCGACTCTGCGCGCGCAGCCGGGAGCCGCGCGAAGAAAAGGTCCAGATCGTTTTTCTCGTCACGGGCCCCGGAAATCGGCGCTATGAGCACCAGAAGATCGCTCCCATGGGCGCCGAGCCGTTCTGCGCCGACTTTCCCGGCGGCTTCGAAGGCGCCTGGGCCACCCCCGGAATCTACCGTTACGAGATCCGGATCGAAGGCGAGATCGCGGAGATGGGCGAGCTGGAGCTGAAGAGGTAGTACAAAGGAGTCCGCATCTCCGTAAAGAAGGCGTGGGCTACTTCGGCTGCCTCGGCTTGCTGATTCGCGGAATTTTCTGGGCGCTGCTCTACGCGGCCCGCGACGAGATGAGCACGAAGTGGATGGTGTCGCTCGCCGTCTTCTGGCTCGTGGGCTACTGGACGAGCCTCCAGTTTCCGAGCGGTCCCTACCTCTTCCTGTCGGCTGTCGCGCTGATCGACGTCGCGCTCGTCCTGGTGGTGTTCGGAGGAGACATCCGCATCACCTGAGGAGGGGGCATCGATCCGCCCGGTGCTATCCTGCGACAGGATGCAGACCCTGACGCCGTGCGATGACGGGGTGGTCCTGTCCGGGAGAGAGGCGGCTCCATGCCGGCGCGCGGTGGAGCCCTGGGTGCTGGCGGCGACCATCCTGGGCTCCGGCATGGCGTTCATCGATAGTACGGCGGTGAACGTGGCGCTGCCGGCACTCCAGGCGCAACTCGGGGCCACGGTGGCCGAGGTCCAGTGGGTTGTCGAGGCATACACTCTTTTTCTCTCCGCTTTGCTGCTGGTCGGCGGCGCCCTGGGCGACCGGTTTGGCCGGCGCCGGATTTTCCTCCTGGGCGTCGCCGGATTCGCCCTGGCGTCGGTGGCCTGCGGCCTTGCAGTAAGCCCGGGGCAGCTCATCGCGGCGCGGGCGGTGCAAGGGATCGCCGCCGCCCTCCTGGTGCCGGGGAGCCTCGCCCTCCTCTCGGCCTCCTTCGAAGAAAAGCGGCGGGGCCGGGCCATCGGCACCTGGTCGGGCTTCAGCGCCATCACGGCGGCCGTGGGGCCGCTCCTGGGCGGCTGGCTCATCGATCAGGCGTCGTGGCGGTGGGTGTTCTTCCTCAATCTGCCGCTGGCCCTGGCGGTCCTCGCCATCGGCTTCCGCTTCGTGCCGGAGAGCCGCGACACAGAGGCCCCGAGGGAGCTCGACCTTGCGGGCGCCTTCCTCGTCACCGTGGCGCTGAGCGGGGTGACCTTCGGGCTCATCGAGTCGTCGCACCTGGGATGGGGAGACCCGCTCGTGCCTGGGACGCTGATCCTCGGCGCCGTGGCGATCGCCGGCTTCCTGTGGGTCGAATCCCGGGCGCCGGCCCCCATGATGCCCCTCTCCCTCTTCCGCTCGCGGACCTTCGCGGGCGCCAACCTCCTGACGTTCTGGCTCTACGCCGCCCTGGGAGGCTCCCTGTTCTTTCTCCCCTTCAACCTGATCCAGGTCCACGGCTACTCGGCGACAGCGGCTGGGGCTGCCCTGCTGCCGTTCATCCTCCTCATGTTCTTCCTGTCCCGGTGGTCCGGAGGGCTGGTGGACCGCTATGGGGCGCGGCTGCCGCTGATCGTCGGTCCGGCCGTGGCGGCCGCCGGGTTCGCCCTGTTCGCCGTGCCCGGGCGGAGCGACGGATACTGGACGACGTTCTTTCCCGCGACCGTGGTCCTGGGGCTGGGCATGGCGATCAGCGTGGCGCCGCTGACCACGACGGTGATGGGATCTGTGGAAGAGCGGCATGCCGGGATCGCCTCGGGGATCAACAACGCGGTGTCGCGGGGCGCGGGGCTCCTCGCCATCGCCGCCCTGGGAATCGTCATGCTGGGCCTCTTCGGCCGCGAGCTGGACCGCCGGCTCGCGGCCCTCGATCTGCCGGCCGGCGTACGGAACGCGGTGGAGGACCAGCGGAAAGAGCTGGCTGCTCTGGAGATCCCCGCCTCGCTCGGCGAGCCGGAGCGCACACAAATCCAGTCTGTTGTGAACGAGGCCTTCCTGGCTGGCTTCCGCGGAGTGATGTTGACGGCAGCCGGGCTCGCCCTGCTCGCCTCCCTCAGCGCTTGGTGGCTGATCGAGCCCTCACCCCCTGGCCCCCTCTCCCGGGGGGAGAGGGGGAAAAATCCATAAAGGATCGCTGTCTTCTTCTG
>DASVEF010000271.1:0-3644 GCA_036380715.1 Thermoanaerobaculia bacterium
TCCATGGTGACGCCGTAGAGGGTGCCGGCGACCTCCATGGTGAGCTTGTTGTGGGTGATGACGATGAACTGGGTCTTCTCGGACATCTCCTGGAGGAGGTCCACGAAGCGGGTGGTGTTGACGTCGTCGAGCGGCGCGTCCACCTCGTCGAGGATGCAGAACGGGGAGGGCTTGCTCTTGAACAGGGCGAAGAGCAGCGCGATCGCGGTCAGCGCCTTTTCGCCGCCGGACATCAGCATCAGGTTCTGGAGGCGCTTGCCCGGCGGGCGGGCGAGGATCTCGATGCCGCTCTCCAGCGGGTCCTCGTCGTCGAGCAGCCGCATCTCGGCCTCGCCGCCGCGGAACAGGCGGGCGAAGGTCTCGCCGAAGGCCACGTTGACCTCCTGGAAGGTGGCGTTGAAGCGCTCGGCCGAGGCCTCGTTGATCTCGCGGATGGTCCTGCGCAGGCTGTCGACCGAGTTGGCCACGTCGGCGCGCTGCTCGGTCAGGAACTTGAAGCGCGTCTCCTGCTCGTCGTGCTCCTGGACGGCCAGGATGTTGACCGGTCCCAGGCGCTCCAGCGCCGCTTTGCAGCGGGCGAGCTCCGCTTCGAGCTCGGCGAGGTCGGCCGGCGGCTCGCCCGGGGTCTCGGGGAGCGCCCGCTCGAAGTGCTCGTGGAAGGTGACCGCCAGGTGCTCGGCGTCCTGGCGCAGGCCGGCGTGGGCGACGCGGTGCTCCTCGATCTCGCCGCGGACGCCGTCGCGCTTCTCGCGCGTCTCCGCGATCCGCTCCTCGATGGCGTGGACCTCGTCGCGCAGCCGGTCGAGCTTCTGCTGCTCGCCGAGCACGCCGTCCTCGGCCGAGGCGCGCTGCTCCAGGGCCTCCTGCAGCTCGTGCTCGGCCCTGGCGATCTGGGACTCCAGGTCCGTGCGGCGGGCCGCGAGCCTGCCGGCGTCCTCGCGCCAGAGCTCCACCTGCTTGCGCCCGCGCTCGACCTCGCCGCGCACCCGCGACTCCTCGCGGTCGTGCGATTCCAGGCGCTCGTCGAGCAGCTCGAGCCGGCCGCGCCGGCCGGCGCTCGCGGTGCGCAGGGCCTCGCGGTGCGCCTTGGCCGCTTCCAGCTCGGCCTGGGCGCGGTCGAAGGCCTCCTGGAGGGCGCCGTTGCGCTCCTCGGCCGCCGCCAGCTCGTCGAGGATCTGCTGGCGCCGCTCGGCCACCCGCTGCAGCTCGCGGGCGATCTCCTGCTGCTCGCCGGTCAGGGTCTCCTGCTGGGCGGCCAGACGGCGGTGGCGGGCCGCGAGGTCCTCCTGGCGGGCGCGGCCCACGGCCAGCTCCTGGCGGAGCTGCGCGACCTCGCCCTGCAGGCGGTTGGACTCGCGGGCGAGCGACGAGCGCTCGGCCACCAGGCGCTCGATCTCGACGGTGGCTTCGCCGAGCTGCGCTTCGAGGTCGGGGATCGCCTTCGCCAGCACCGCCAGCTCGCTCTCGCGCTCCAGCACGCCCGGCGTCGCGACCTCCCCTTCGACGTGGAAGGTGCCGGCCTGCACCCACACCCCTTCGCGGCTGAGGAAGGCGTAGCCGGGATGGAGCCGGGCCAGCCGCTCGGCGTCCTGCGCGGTGCGCACCAGGAAGGCGGGCGGCAGGGCCGACGCCAGGTCGTCGGAGAGGCCCAGAGCTTCTCCAAGAGAGAGGACCACCGCGGGATCGTCGACCATCGGGGCGTCCTCACCCCCCTGGCCCCCCTCTCCTCCCCGGCCTTCGGCCGGCCCATACCCCCCGACCGGGAAAGGGGGGAAACCTGTCTCATTGGATACCGCGCGGCGCTCGATCAGGATCGCCGCCGAGCGGCCGGAGAGCGCCTTGCCGAGGTCCAGGGCGCTCTCGCCCGGATCGAGGATCACGGCGTCGGCGAGGCTGCCGAGGTAGACGTCGAGGCTGCGCTCCCATCCTTCGAGGGCCTTGGCCTGGCCGGCGAGGTAGACGGGCGACTCGATGCCGGTCAGGGCGAGGGCCTTCTCCAGTGCGGCCCGGCGCTGGGCGTGGGCGCGCGACAGCTCGGAGAGGATGCGCTGGCGCTGGCGGGAGCCCGAGAGCTGGTTCTCCAGGGCGCGCTTGCGCTCCGTGGCCTCGGCCTCGCGGCGCATGGTCGTCTCCAGGGTGGAGGCCACGCGCTCCTGCTCCTCGCTCTTGCGGGTGAGGGCGGCCTCGGTGCCCAGCACCTTGGACTGCGACATCTCCAGGGCCTCGGCCGCCTGCTTCATCTCGTGGGCGTGCTGGGCGGCCTCCTGCTCCAGGTGATGCCGCCGGAAGTTGCCGCGCTCCTGCTCGATCTGGGCCTGCTGCGCGCGCTGGCGGAAGGCGTTGATCTCGCTGACCGCCGCGAGGAGCTGGCCGCGCACGGCCTCGACCCGTGCGGACACCTGCTTGAGGTCGCGCTCGGCCGCGGCGATCTGCTGCTCGTCCTGGTCCACCGCGATCGCCGCCTGCTCGCGCTCGGCGGCCAGCTCGCGCCGCCGCTCCTCCAGCACCTCCAGGGTGCCGAGATACCCCTCGATCTCCTGCTCGCGGCGCTCGGCGAGGCCCAGCCCCTGGGTGGCCCGCTCCCCGAGGTCCACGACCGTCTGCCGGTTGGCCTTGAGGAACTCCTGCCGTCCCTCGATGACCGCGGCGAGCTCGGCCACCCGCTGATGGCGCTCGGCCACCTTGCGAGCCAGGTCGTCCAGCCGCTCCCGCCCGGCGGCCAGGGCGGCCTCGTCGCGGTGGAGGTCCGCGGCGAGCCCGGCCTCGCGGGTGCTCGCCTCCTCGATCTTCGAGCGCAGATCGGACAGCCGCATCGAGAGAGTGGACCACCGGCCGAGCAGCACCTGCTCCAGGAGCTGCCGGTACTCGACCTCTTTCTCCTGATAGCGGCGGGCGGCGCTCGCCTGGCGCTTGAGGGAGCGCAGGGCGCGGTCCACCTCGGAGATCACGTCGTCGAGGCGGAGCAGATTGGCCGTGGCTTCCTGGAGCTTCACCTCGGCCACGCTCTTGCGCGCCTTGTAGCGGGTGATGCCGGCCGCCTCCTCGATCAGCTTCCGGCGCTCCTGCGGCTTGCCGGAGAGAATCATGCCGATCTTCCCCTGCTCGATCACCGAGTAGGCGCGGATGCCCAGGCCGGTGTCCATCAGCAGGTCCTTGACGTCCTTGAGGCGGACCAGCTTGCCGTTCAGGCGGTACTGGCTCTCGCCGCCGCGGAAGACCCGCCGGCTGATGGAGATCAGGCCGTCGACCGACCCGGAGAACGAGGGATCGGTGCGCAGGACGATGGAGCACTCCGCCATCCCCAGCGGCTTGCGCTGCTCCGCGCCGTTGAAGATGACGTCCTCCATGCTGCCGCCGCGCAGGCTCTTGGCGCTCTGCTCGCCGAGCACCCACGTCATGGCTTCGGACAGATTGCTCTTGCCGCAGCCGTTGGGGCCGACGATGGCGGTCACTCCGCCGGCGAACCGCACGGTGACGGGATCGACGAAGGACTTGAAGCCGGAGATCTCGAGGCGTTCGACTTTGAGCATCGCTTGCTGGACCTCGCTCTGGATGGGAGAAGCATACTCCAGACCCTATTGGATGGGGAAGTCTAGAAAGGACCCACAAGATGTGGTAGGGGGCCCTCACCCCCGGGGAGGCCG
>DASVEF010000272.1:0-2899 GCA_036380715.1 Thermoanaerobaculia bacterium
CCCCCTAACCCCCCTCTCCCGGAGGGAGAGGGGGGAATCTGGATGGATCGCCGCGACGGCCCTCCTGTTAGCCTTCGGCGCTCCGCTGATCCCGGATATCTCGGCTCTCGCCGCCCCGCTGGCCCTCGCCGCTCTCGCTACGAAAGCGTTCCCCCTCTCCCGGAAGGAAGGGAGGGGGTGGGAGAGGGGGCCAGGGGGTGAGGGGCTCCCCCCGCAGACGGTCTGGACAGGCACCCTCCTCGGCGCGACCGCCCTGCTCGCCGCCTATCCCTGGCTGCGCCAGGAGCCGCTCCGCGAAGCCCTGGAGCTGTTCGGCCTCTCCCCCGGACCGCTCGCCGCGGCGGCGGTAGCAGCCTCGTTCCTCGCCATCGCGGCGGTTGGCTGGGCGCTCCGGCGGGCCTGGCTCACGGCTGGTCTGGTGGCCGGCGCGGTCTTCCTGGCTGTTCTGGTCCACCTGCCGTCCCCGGGCGTTCCTCTGCTCCCTCCCGAGACCTCGGCGACGCTCGACCCGGCGCACTCCGCCTGGGAGGCCCGCCTGCCTCCAAGAGCCCTGGACAGCCTGGTCGTGGAATCTAGCCTCTCCAACGGCGCCGGCCTGGCGAACGGCGCCCCTGTGGCGACCCTGTACCTTAATGGCGAGAGCCGGATCCTGCGGGCGGGCAAGGAGACCGGCGAATGGGCGGCGCGGCGGCCAGACGTCCAGCGCTCCGCCGCGCTCGTGTCTCCGCCCGCCTGGATCTCCTGGATTTCCGAAGGCTTCTTCGCCCAGCGCTACCGGGCGCTCTGGACCGTCGAATCCCCCGGCCTTCTGGAGAGGGTACGGATCGAGAGAGACCCAGGGCTGCCACCGGACGTGACCTTGGCGATCCACCAGGCGGAGGCCCGGATACGGCGCTTCCTGCTGCCAGCGGATGACCCACTCTTCGGCACGCTGGCGATCCTTCCGCTGATCCTGATCGGACTGGGCGCGATCCACCGCTGGGCCGTGCGGCTGGGCGGCGACCGGCTCTCGGCGGGAGGCGCGGCGGCGGAGCTGGCCGCTCTCGCGATTCTGGTCCTGCTGGCGCTCGCCCGTCCCTCGCTGGGCCTTGCCCGGTCGGAGATGGTCCTCGCCGCGGGCTTCCTCCTGGTGCTGGCGCACCGGCTGTTCCGGCAGATCCTCGCCATGCGCCCGTTGCTCGGCGAGCGGCTGCCGGGCCGTCCCTCCTTCCTCTTCTTCGCCCTGCCGTTCATCGCTTACCTGGCGATCCTCCCCTGGTCGACCGGGCAGCGGCAGCCGGACGGCGACGAGCCCTACTACCTGCTGATCACCCACAGCCTGGCTTATGACTTCGACGCCGAGCTGACGAACAACTACACCGCCGGCCACTGGCGGCACTTCATGAAGCGGCCGATCCGGCCGCAGCCGGGCGACCCGGTGGGACCGCGCGGAGAGCTCTACTCGCGGCACAACGAGCTCTTGCCGATCGCGCTGGTGCCCGCCTATCGCCTGGGCGGCAAGACCGGAGCGCTCGCCACCATGGCGGCGCTCACCGCCGCGCTCGCCTGGATGACGCTGCGCATCGCCCGCCGTTACTACCCGGAGCACCCCAGGGAGACCCTGGCCGCCTACGCGCTGACCGCCTTCACGCCGCCGCTCCTCCTCTACTCCCACCAGGTCTGGGTGGAGGTGCCGGCCGCGCTCCTGCTGATGGCGGGGCTCGACCGCATCCTGGCCCTCGACGGCCAGCGGGAGTGGAGGTGGAAGGAGTGGTTGGTGATCGGGCTGTCGGTCCTCCTGCTGCCGCTCCTCAAGATGCGCTTCCTCCTGGTCGCCGGGCCGCTGCTGGCGCTGGCCTGGTGGCACGCCGGGAGGCCGCGCCGGCCGGTCCTGATCCTGACTCTCCTGCTCGCCGTGCTCGCCGGGGGCATGCTCCTCTACAACCAGATCCTCTATTCGAACCCCCTCAAGATCCACACATGGGAGGAGGTAGACCCCTACAAGCGCTCGCTCGCGGCCTATCTGACCGGCGGGCTCGGCCTGTTCTACGACGTGGCGTTCGGGCTGTTCAGCTACGCGCCGGTCTGGCTCCTTCTGCTGCCGGCCCTGGTCCTGCTCTTCGCCCGGCGCATGGGGGGCCGCGCGCCGGCGGTCCACGCCGCCGTCCTGACGTTCCCTTATCTGCTGATCGTGGCTCCCCGCACCGAGTGGTACGGCGGGTGGTCGCCGCCGTTCCGCTACGCCCTGATCGCGCTGCCGCTGCTCGGACTGACCCTGGTGCCTCTGCTGGCGAGACGGCGGGGGCCGGGCGCGCGGGCGCTGATCGCCGGGCTCGGCGCACTCACTCTGGCGCTGACGATCCTCTGGATCGCGATGCCCGGCTGGACCTACAACTTCGCGGACGGCCGCACGTACGCGCTCGACGCCCTGAGCCAGAGGACCGGGTTCGACGTGGCCCGCCTGTTCCCCAGCTCGGTCCGTCCCCGCTCCGCCACCTGGATCTGGCCGCCGCTGACGCTGCTGCTCGTGCCGCTCGCCTGGTGGCTGCCCGGACGCCAGCGCCTGGCAGGAAAGACTGGAGCCGCGCTCGCCGGAGTCACCGTCGTGCTCGCCGCCGCCGCCGTCCTCCCCCTGGCCGCCGCCCGCCTGCCCAGCCAGGTCGTGGAGATGGAGGACCCCCAGGTGTGGAAGAGCGGCGGCCATCTCCATCCGGACCGCTGGATCATCGAGCGGGTGCGCTACCGTGGCGGCTGGGTGCTGCGCGTGGGCGAGCGCCTGGAGGTGCCGGTGAAGGCCGGCGGCGGCAGGGTGCGCATCCGGCTCCACGCGCAGCTCATCCGCAACCAGCCGGTGCCGTTCTCTCTGGATCTCAAGGCCGGCGACCGCCTGCTCGCCGTCTGGCAGCCGGGCCGGGAACGG
>DASVEF010000273.1:0-6827 GCA_036380715.1 Thermoanaerobaculia bacterium
ACCGAAGCCTACCTCGGGGCTCCCGACCGGGCCAGCCACGCCTGGGGGGGCCGGCGCACGCCGCGTAACGAGAGCCTCTACCTGCCGGGCGGATACGCCTACGTCTACCTCATCTACGGCATGCACTGGTGCCTGAACGCCGTCACGGGGGAGAAGGACGTCGGCAGCGCCGTGCTGCTCCGCGCCGGCGAGCCGGTCCAAGGCGAGGACCGCATGCGGGAGAACCGGGGCTGGTCGCGCGTCCCCCGTCCCGGAGACCTGGCCGGCGGCCCGGGCAAGATCTGCCAGGCCCTCGCCATCGACCGCTCCCTCGACGGCGTCCGCCTCGACCTCCCCCCTCTCTACGTCACCGAGGGAGAGCCCGTCCGCAAGAAAGAGGTCGTCGCGAGCCCGCGCATCGGCGTCGACTACGCGGGCGAAGCGGCCGCATGGCCCCTCCGCTTCACCGTCCGAAGCCACCCGCACGTCTCCAGACCCCGGCCGCGGGAAGGGTGAGCCTGTCCGATCGGTCAGGCGCGAATCCTGATATAGAGAGGACCATGGAGATTCACGGCCTCCTCTCCCGTCCTCCCGACGAAGGCGCCCGCCTGCTGGCGCTCGGCTTCCTCGACCAGGCGGCCGCCGCCTATCCCCGGCTGAGCGATCCGGCCGACGCCGAGGCGCTGCACGACTTCCGGGTGGCCCTGCGCCGGCTGCGGAGTTGCCTGCGCTCCTACCGGCCGCTCCTGGAGGCGAGCGTCCCGCGCAAGCTGGCGAAAAAGCTTCGCAAGCTCGCGCAGGCGACCGGCCCCGGCCGCGACACCGAAGTCCAGATCGAGTGGCTGCGCCCGCGCGCCAAGCACCTGGCGGGAGCCCACCGCGCCGGGCTCTCCTGGCTGCTGGCCCGCCTGGAGGAAAGGATGCGCGGCGCCTACGGCGAGCTCACCGAGCACCTGGAGGCCGGGTTCCCCGGCGTCGAGCAGAAGCTGCGGCGCCGGCTCTCGGTCTACCGCACCGAGGTCCACCTCGACCCGTCCGGCCGCCGCCCCACCCTGGCCGACGCCACCGCCGAGATCCTGCGCGGCCAGATCGCGGAGCTGGAGACCCACCTCGCCCGCATCGAGGAGTCCGGCGATGAGCACGAGGCCCACGAGGCGCGGATCAGCGCCAAGCGCCTGCGCTACCTCCTGGAGCCCTTCGCCGGCGAGCTGGCCCCCGCCGGCCCGGTCGTCAAGCGCCTCAAGGCCGTGCAGGACCTGCTCGGCGAGCTGCACGACGCCCACGTCCTGGAGACCGAGCTGCGCGAGTCGATCGACATCGCCGCCGCCGAGCGCGCCCGCAAGCTCTTCGACGTCTCGCTCCAGGAGGTCCCCGACGAGCAGATCCTCCGCGCCGAGCGCCGGCGCTCCCGCGAATCCGGCCTGATCGCCCTCGCCCGCCTCAACCGCAACCGCCGCGACCGCCTCTTCGACCGCCTGGAGAAGGAATGGCTGGAAGGCGCCGCCGCGGACTTCCTGCGCGACGTGGAGCAGCTCGCCGAAGCCCTCGGCTCCGCTCCCGCCGCTCCCCAGCCCTCTGCGGACGGGGCGCCCGGGGGGCCCTCACCCCCGGCCCCCATAGGCGCTAACTTTGCGGTGAGCGGCAGTGGGGTCAAGGACGACAAGGACAGCAAGGACGCCAAGGACGCGGGATGAAGGACATGTTCCTCGTCCTTGAAGTCCTTGCTGTCCTTGTCGTCCTTGGTTTTCGCGGCAAAGTTAGCCTCTATGGTCAGGGGGTGAGGGCTCACTAGTAGGCGCCGCCGAGGATCTGCCCGCCGTCGACCACCAGGGTCGCGCCGGTCATGAACCGGGACGCGTCGCTCGCCAGGTAGAGAGCGGCGCCGGTCAGGTCCTCCGGCTGGCCGATCCGCCTCTGGGGGATGGCGCGCAGCGCCCGTTCGACCATCTCGGGAGAGGCGCGGAGGGCCTCGCTGAAGCGGGTCTCGATCAGGCCCGGCGCGATGGCGTTGACCCGGATCTCGTCGCGGGCCAACTCGATCGCCAGGGTCTTCGTGAGCATCAGGACGGCGGCCTTGCTCACGCCGTAGACCCCCAGGCCGGAATGGGGAATCATGCCGGCGACCGAGGCCACGTTGACGATCGAGCCGCCGCCGCGCTCGCGCATCCGCGGCACGCAGGCGCGGATGGCGTGCATGTAGCCCTTGACGTTCACCTCGAACGTCTTGTCCCAGTGGGGCTCCTCGGCTTCGAGGATCGGGCCGAAATGGGGGCTGGTCGCGGCGTTGTTGACCAGGACGTCGACGCCGCCGAAGGCCTCCACGGCCCGGGCGGCCAGCGCCTCGACGTCGGTCGCGCGGCCGGTGTGGCAGGCCACGGCCAGCGCCTCGCCGCCGCTCCCGCGGATCGACTCCGCCATGGCCTCCAGCCCCTCCATCTTGCGGCTGGCGAGCACCACGCGGGCGCCGGCCCCGGCGAGGGCCTGGGCGAGGGCAGCGCCGATGCCGCGGGAGGCGCCGGTCACCACCGCGACCCGGCCGCTGAGGTCGAACAGGTTTGTGGAGGTCCGTTCCATGGCGTGGAACGATATCCTACTGGCGCCGAGCCCTCACCCCCTGACCCCCTCTCCCGTCACCGGGAGAGGGGGAAAACACGGACGGGCGGTGGCGCCCCTCTCCCGGTGACGGGAGAGGGGACGGGGGTGAGGGTCCGGACGGGGCGCGGAGCCCTCGTTCTATGCGCAAGATCTACTTCGTCAAGTACTACGACAAGGGCTCGACCCTGATGGCCGGCGACCAGATCGCCGAGGCCCTGCGCGAGCGCGGCTTCGACAGCCGGTCGATCTACCCGCGGGAGATCACGGAGATCTCCGACTCCATCCTGGTCTTCATCAAGACCTCGAAGTGGTGGGACTTGGCGCGCGCCCGGGCGCGGCGCAACAAGACCGTGCTCGACGTGCAGGACACGGTCGTCTTCAAGCGCCGGATCAAGAACCGCCGGCTCTACGACGGCATGATCTTCAAGAACCAGCGCCAGATCCGGGACTTCGCCAGCCCGCGGCAGCTCAACGCAATCATCTACCACCAGTGGGACCCGCGCTACCGTCCCAACACCCTGGACGAGAAGGAGCTGCGGATCGGCTACTTCGGCCTGGCGCGCTCGCTGGCCCTGTGGAACCAGCTCCCCGGGGTCGACTACTTCGACAACGACTACTTCCGCCGTGCCCTGGACTACAACTGCCACCTCTCCATCCGCGAGCCCGGCAAGGAGTACCTCTACAAGCCCAATTGCAAAGTCTCGACCGCCGCCGCCTGCCGGGCCAACCTGATCAGCACCCGCGACGAGAGCACCGTCGAGCTCCTCGGGCCGGACTATCCCTATTACACGGAGACCGACCGCGCCGGCCTCCTGGCGGCCGTCGAGCGCGTCCGCGAGACTTTCGGAGGCCCGGTCTGGAGGGAGGGGCTGGAGAGGATGCGCGAGGTCGAGGAGCGGACCCGCATGGACCGCATCATCGACGACTACCTGGCCTACTTCGAGGAGCTCGGCTGAGCCATGGACATCGTGCCGCTGGTCCTCATCCCGCTGCTGATCTTCTGCGCCCGCCTGTGCGACGTGTCGCTGTCGACGATCCGCATCATCCTGGTCTCGCGGGGGATGCGCAGCATCGCGCCGCTGGTGGGCTTCTTCGAGGCGCTGATCTGGCTCTTCGCCATCAGCCAGGTCATGCGGCACCTCGATCACTGGCTCAACTACGTGGCCTACGCCGGGGGCTTCGCCGCCGGCACCTGGATGGGCATCTACCTGGAGTCTCGCCTGGCCCTGGGCCTGCTGGCGGTGCGCATCATCACCCGGGACGACGCCTCCGACCTGATCCAGCGCCTGCGGACCGAGCGCTTCGGAGTGACCGACTTCGCGGCGCGGGGCATCAGCGGCAACGTCCGCCTGATCTTCACGGTCATCCAGAGAAAGAGCTACGCCCATCTGCGCCGGATCATCCAGGAGACCCACCCCCACGCCTTCATCTCGACCTCCGACGTCCGCTCGGTCAGCGAGGGGTACATCCTGGGGCGTGGAGAGAGGGAGAGGAGGACGGAGCCGACACAATAGAAGGTTGGAACGCCGAGGCGGTCCCCGGCGCTCCAGTCGGGCTTCGATTTACATCAGGACACAGTAGCCGAAGTGGCCCGACCCCGGAGAACCTTCGCAGCCAGGGCCAGCACAGCACTTCGCCACGTCCCCGCAGATCTCCGTGCACTCGGCGTGAGTCTGGCAACGGTGGGTGTAGCAGTTGTCCCCGCTCGACAGGAACAAAGTTTCGAGCTCTACGGCGAGGGCATCGTCCGTTGTGGCCGTCAGAGCGTTGAGGGTCGTCTCAGCACACGTCCGGTTCACGATGACCAGGGGCTCCTCCTGGGCAGAGATCTGCCTTGGGATCGTCAGCATCAACGCCGCCAGCATGAGGACACACAGACCTACCTTCGCTGCAACCTCTTTCATACCTGCTCCTTTCCGTTTGAGCGCCGATTCATTCAAGGCACTCAAAAGTTCTATGCTAATCTTCTGCAAAGCATTTCCCGTTCCTACAAAAGATGTCCGCCGAGGAGATCCGCCACAAGTATCTCCACCTCACGGCGGGGGACATCCGGGCCTGCCTCCTCTACGAAGCGGAGACCGCGCGAGGCCGCTACTTCGACGTGTCGGTCGAGGAGGAGGACTCCGACTACAATGTGGGGGATGGACTCGGGAAAACACTCCCAAGCTCCTCAATCGAGAGCCCCCGAAGGGGGCGGCAGCACGTAGTCCGGAGCGTCAGCCCCGGGTAGCAGGCCCCCCAAAATTCCCGAGCCCCGGAGGGGCGACAGAGGGTCGAGGGACGCGAGTCCCGACGGGGGCGGGGGACAGGTGCCGCCCCTCCGGGGCTCCGGGGTTGAATCGGCCCTGTTCCCGGGGCTGACGCCCCGGGCTACGTGCTGCCGCCCCCTTCGGGGGCTCGGTTAGAGAGACAATCCATTCACTGGAACGGAGGCGATATGGCGGTCGAGATCACGGGCAAGTACATCGGCAACCTCAAGGTGGACCTGACGCACGGCCCTTCGGGGGCGCGGCTGACGACGGTCCCCCCGGTGGACAACCAGGGAGACGGCAGCTCGTTCTCGCCAACCGACATGACCGCCGCCTCCCTCGGCGCCTGCATGCTGAGCCTGATCGCGATCGTCGGCGAGCGCGACGGCCTGGACCTGTCCGGCCTCTCCTTCCGCCTGGAAAAGCACATGGCCAGCAACCCCCGCCGCATCGGCCAGATCCCGGTGACCATCCAGATGCCGAAGGGCCTCACCCCCGACCAGCGCCGCAAGCTCGAACGCGCCGCCCTCACCTGCCCGGTCCAGATGAGCCTCCACCCGGACATCGAGAAAGAGGTGACCTTCGTCTACGAGGATGAGGAGGTGCGGGGCAGGAAGGAGCCGTAAAGGAGACAAGCTCCTCAGACATTGCGGTGAGGAAGCTTCCATCGGGACAATGTCGGCTTCCGCCATCCCGAGGAAGCTTCTATTGCAACAGAGACCGGGATATCGGCAGGGAGAAGCCGACATCGCGACGACAGAAGCTTCCATCGGCCCACCTACGCTTCCGTCGTCCCGAGGGAAGCTTCCATCGCGCCGGATACCGGGACGTCGTCAGAGAGAAGCCGACATTACGGCGACGGAAGCTTCCGTCGGGCTGACGCCCGGGTCACCACCGGGCCAGTGGATACTGGTCCCGCATCTGCCGGTCCTTCGTGAGCAGCGGAGCCTCGCGCAGGATCGCTTGGCTAACGATCAGGCGGTCGAAGGGATTGCGGGTCCAGGACTGCTCCACGGCCGTCTCCGCCACCTGCGCGAACGGCAGGTCGCAGACCTTCAGCCCGACATCCCTTTGCAGGGCTCCGATCACTACCCGGGCCGGCTCCGCCGTCCTCTGGACCTCGAAGAGGTACTGCAGCTCGAGTATGGCAGCCGGCGAGATCAGGAGGTCGTGCTCTTCCAGAGAGGCCTGGACACTGGCAGGCAGGAGATCGGTCCGGCCCGCGAACAACCACGCGGCGACATGGGTGTCCAGGTAGATCAGGGACGCCATTCCCCGGACCAGTCGAGGTGGACCAGATCTTCCGGATCGGACAGCAGGTAGGGCCGAGGCTTGAGGCCGGCCAGCTTGCTCCGCGGTTCGCCAGGAACGATCTTCAGAATCTTCCCCCGCCGTTCGATCTCGACCGGCACCCCGGTCTCGAGTACCTGGTCCAGAATGCGGTAGATGTCTTCCCGGAGGGCTGAAGCCTTGAGCGCCATGGGATGAGAATAGCTCAAAGTCGTACGGCTGTCCACTTGAAAGTCGTACGCCTGCGCATTCCCCCTCCAACGTTTTCCCGGCGACTCTGCCCCGCGGGGGTCGCCGGCCTGGTTTCCCCTCAGAGCTGCAGCGAGGCGCCGGCGCGGAGATCGGCCAGCAGCTTCTCCCGTCGCGGCGTAGCCGCAGCGGTCGACCGGATCTCCTCCAGCAGCTCGGCGAAAGGCCACTCCGCCTCGACCGGCCGGTCTCCCAGCTCCGTGAGATCGGCCAGATCCCGGACGAAGGCCTTCGCAGCCATCTGGTACCCGCAAGCCATGAGCGCGCGGGATTCGTCTGGAGTGAAGTCGTCGAGATCGGTGCGGAGCTCCGCGAGCGCCTGCTGGAAGTCTTTTCGCACGCCGGCCGGAGAGAGCGGCGCCCGGCGGATCTCGTAAGCCTCCTGGGAGAAGCGAAGCCGGACGGGATCCGCGTCGAGCCCGGCTTTCATGTGGAGGAACATCAGGCCGCGCAGGAGGCCCGCTC
>DASVEF010000274.1:0-8557 GCA_036380715.1 Thermoanaerobaculia bacterium
GCTCAACGGGCAGCCGGTGCTCGGCCCGATGCCGGTGCGGCCGGGCGACGTGATCCGGATCTCCGGCAGCGAGATCACGGTTCATCCGGAAGGGTTGCCGCGCCCGCGGACGGCCGCTCCGGTCGAGGACGACCTGCTGGACGGCACGGTCTTCCGCAACGCCTCGGAGCTCCTCGGCCTCCAGAGCGAGCCTCCCGCAGCCGCGGTCCGGAATGAGGCCGAGCTGCGGCGGTACGCCGAGCGGTTGAAGCTGATCAACGAGGTCCACCAGGCCCTGGGCCGGTCGCTCAGCCTCGACGAGCTGCTGGAGCTGATCCTCGACCGGGTCTTCGACCACCTGCGGCCGGACCGCGGAGCGATCCTCCTCAAGGAGCCCGGCGGCGGGCTGCGGCCGGCGGCCAGCCGCTCGCTCGCCCGCGATGTCCGTGAGGAAGGGAGCGCCGATTTCAAGGTCTCCCGCAGCCTGGCCCGCGAGGTCACGGAAAAAGGGATGGCCGCCCTGGTGTTCGACGTCAGCTCGGACGAGCGGTTCGCGTCCTCGCAGAGCATGCTCATCTCCGGCGTGCGGAGCCTGGTGGCCGCGCCCCTCCTCCATCCGGAGGGGCCGGAGGGCACGCAGGGGATGATCGTCCTCGAATCCAAGGCGGGGGTGCGGCAGTTCGCCGACGAGGACCTGGAGCTGCTCGTCTCGCTGGCTTCGGTGGCGGCGCTCCACGTGCGCAACCTGGCGCTGGTCCTGGAAGCGGCCGAGCGGCGGCGCCTGGAGGAGGAGCTGGCGCTGGCGCGGCGCATCCAGGTCGCCCTCCTCCCCGCCCAGCTTCCGTCGATCGAAGGGTGGGAGCTGCACGGCGGCAACGTGCCGTCGCGCGGCGTCTCGGGCGACTATTACGAGGTCGTGGAGCGGCGCGACGGCCGGGAGTGCGTGCTCATGGTGGCCGACGTCTCGGGCAAGGGGATGGCCGCCTCGCTGCTGACGGTCTCCCTCCAGGCCCTCTCCACCGGTCCGGTCGAGGACGGCCTGCCGCCGGACGAGATCTGCGCCCGGCTCTCGCGTCGGCTCTTCCGGCGCACCCCGCCCGAGAAGTACGCCACCGCCTTCCTCGGCGTGCTGGAGCCGGCGACCGGGCTCCTCCGCTACACCAACGCGGGCCACAATCCGCCGCTGGTGGTGCGCGCGGACGGCGCCGTGGAGGAGCTGAAGCCGACGGGAGTCCCCCTCGGCCTCCTCCCCGTCGCGCCTTACCGCGCCGGCGAGGTCACCCTCGCCTCCGGCGACCTCCTGGCGCTCTACACCGACGGCTTCGTGGAGGCGTGCGATCCGCACGGCGAGGAGTACGGCCTGGAGCGGATGAAAGAGGTCTGCCGCCGCCACCGCGACCAGGGGTGCGCGGCGCTCGCCGAGGCGCTGGACCAGGACCTGGATTCTTTCACCCGCGGCGTGCCCTACGCCGACGACCGGACGATCGTGCTGGCGCGGCGGCTGGCCCATCCATGATCTCCGCCGTCCTCCCCGCCGCCGGCGCCTCCCGCCGCATGGGCCGGCCGAAGCTCCTCCTCCCCTACCAGGACGGGACGATCGCCGGCTCCCTCGTCGCGAGCCTGCGCGCCGCCGGGGTCGAGCGGATCGTCCTGGTCATCGCTCCGGGGGACGAGGAGCTGAGGGCCTGGGCGCGCGAGGCCGGGCTCGTGGTGGCGGTGAACCCGGAGCCGGAGCGCGGCATGCTGTCGAGCATCCGGGAGGGGATCGCCGCGCTGGGGGGAGCGGCGCAGATGGCGCTAAGGGCCGAAACGCTGCTCGTCTCTCCCGCCGACCTGCCCGCCCTGCGTCCGGAGACCGTGGCCGCGGTGCTGCGCGGAGTGGAACGCGCGCCGCTCGCCGTCCCGGTCCACCGCGGCCGGCGCGGGCACCCCCTGGCCATCGCTCCCCGCCTCATCCCGGAGGTCGAGGCGCTCGACCTCGCCGTGGGGCTGCGCCAGCTCCTCGACCGGCACGCGGCGGCGGTGCTCGAGGTCGAGGTGGACGATCCCGGCGCGGTCGAGGACGTGGACACCCCCGAGGACTATCGCCGTCTGACCCGTTGATTTCCCTGATCCGAGCTGAGGAGTTAGGATAAGTAGGCTTTCACCGCCTACAGGAGTTCCCGGCTTTTGATGCGCGCCTCCCCAGCCCCCCAGCCGCCGATCCGCTCGTGGATCCCCTATTGGGTGCTGGCGCTGTCGCTGCTGCTCACCGGAGTCGCCACCTATCGCGTCGCTTCGACGGCGAACACCCGCGACAAGCTGCGGTTCCAGAACCTGGTCCAGAAGGTCCAGACCATCGTCGACAACCGCATGGACACCTACATCGCCCTGGTGCGGGCGCCGAGCGGTCTGTTCGCCCTCGACCAGCCCATCTCCCGCCGGGAGTTTCACGACTTCGTCAAGCACATCGAGCTGCGGCAACGCTACCCAGGCATTCAGGGGATCGGGTTCACGCGGCGCATCTTGCCGCCGGAGAAGGAGACGGTCGTCGCGGCGATGCGGCTGCAGGAGGGGCAGGAAGGCTTCCGCATCTGGCCCGACTTCCCGCGGCCCGAGATCCATTCCATCCTCTACCTCGAGCCCATGGACCGGCGCAACCGCGCCGCGATCGGGTTCGACATGTTCACCGAGCCGGTGCGCCGGACCGCCATGGAGCGGGCCCGCGACACCGGCCAGCCCGCGGCCACGGGCAAGGTGACGCTGGTCCAGGAGATCGACCCGCAGAAGCAGGCCGGCTTCCTGGTCTACGTTCCTGTCTACCGCCGCGGCATGCCGTTGCGGAACGCCGGGGAACGCCGGGCGGCGCTCGAAGGGTTTGTCTACAGCCCCTTCCGGGCCGGCGACCTGTTCCATGGAATCCTCGACACAGAGAGGAACCCGATGGTTTCGTTCCAGGCCTACGCCGGGGCGGAGCCGTCGCCGGAGGCGCTCCTCTACGAATCGCACCCCGGGGCTCCCGCGGAAGCGCGCCCTCGTTTCCGCGCCTCCAAGAACATCGACCTCGCGGGCACCGCCTGGACCATTTCATACGCCGCGCTTCCCGCCTTCGAGGCGATCTCCGGGCGGGACCGGGCCTACCAGCTCCTGGCGCTCGGCCTGCTCACCAGCGGCATCCTGTTCGCCGTCACCCGTTCGCAGGCGCGGGCCCGGGCCGAGGCGGAGACCGCCAACCGGGCGAAGGACCAGTTCATGGCCGCTCTCAGCCATGAGCTGCGCACTCCCTTGAGCCCCGTCCTGGCGGTGATCGCCGGCCTCGAAGCGGAGGGCAGCCGAATCCCCGCAGACATCCGGGACCGGCTGGCCGTGATCCGGCGCAACGTGGAGCTGGAGGCCCGGCTCATCGACGACCTGCTCGACCTCACCCGCATCACGCGCGGCAAGCTGGAGCTCAAGCCCGAGGTGACCGACCTGCGGCAGGTCCTCGACCAGGCTCTCGAGGCGTGCTGTCCTCAGGGGGCCGCCGAGCGGGCGCGCTTCCTCTTCGAGATGCCCGAGATGGATTGCAGGCTCTGGGGCGACGCCCCGCGTCTGACCCAGGTCTTCTGGAATCTCTTCAGGAACGCTCTCAAGTTCTCTCCCGAGGGCGGACCGATCCGGGTGCGGGCGAGGTGCGACGAGGTGGCCGGCGAGCTCGTGGTCGAGGTCGTGGATACCGGGATCGGCATCGAGCCGGAGCGCCTGACGCGGATCTTCGACGCCTTCGAGCAGGGGCACCGCAAGATCACCCGCCAGTTCGGAGGGCTCGGTCTCGGACTGGCGATCAGCAAGGCGATCGTGGACCTGCACGGCGGCCGGCTGGACGCCGCCAGCGAGGGCCCCGGCAGGGGCTCGACCTTCAAGGTTCACCTGCCGGTCGGCGCGGCCCGGGACCACGCGGTCACCGTCCCGCTCGCCGCCTCCACGGAGGGTGCGGCGGCCGCCGGCGACCGTCCCCTCCACATCCTTCTCGTCGAGGACCACCCCGACACGGCCGACGCCATGGCCACCCTGCTGTCGGTGCTCGGTCACCAGGTCACGGTCGCCGCCGACGCCGGCGCCGCCTTGACGGCCGCCGAGACCGCCCACTCCAACGGCGGGGTCGACCTGGTCCTCAGCGACGTCGGGCTGCCCGGCGTCAGCGGCCTGGAGCTGATGGCGGAGCTGAAGCGCCGTTATCAGTACCGCGGCATCGCCCTGAGCGGCTACGGCATGGACGAGGACATCCAGCGGAGCCGCGAAGCGGGCTTCGAGCGCCACCTGACCAAGCCGGTCAACCTCCAGATCCTCAAGGAGGCGATTCGGGAGGTGGCGGGGGCTGCCATCACCCCCTGATTCCTCATGCGCGCTCTGCTCACCGGCCTCATCCTGCTCGCCCTCGCCCTGCCTGCCGCGGCCCAGGCTCCCCCGGGGATCGATCTCGAAACGATCCCGAGCCCGGATCCGGACGAGCGCTTCGCGTTCGGCGGCTCGGTCGCGGTCTCGGGCGACATCCTGGTCGCCTCAGCCGTCGGCAGGGATGGGAAGAGCGTCGCGGCCTATGTCTTCGTCCGCATCCGGGGCCGCTGGATTCTCGAGGAGGAGATCCCGCTTCGTGCCGACGCCCCCTTCGTTCCGCCGGTGGCTCTCTCGGGCGATACGCTGGTGATCGGGATGCTCTACGAGGACGCCGGCGCTGTCGACAGCGGGGCCGCCTACGTCTATGTCCGTGAGGGCGGGAGTTGGAGACGGCAGGCCCGCCTCGTCGCGCGCGACGGGGAGAGCCCCGAGCTGTTCGGCTCCTCGGTCGCCGTCGACGGCGAGACTCTGGCTGTCGGAGCGATCCGCGAGGACGATGCCGGCGTGGACGGCGGCGCGGCGTACGTCTTCCGGCGGATCGGGGCGGCCTGGGTCCAGGAAGCCAAGCTCAGCCCCCGTGGTCCGGGCTCCTGGTTCGGCAAGTCGGTTTCGCTCGACCGCGACACCCTGGCGGTCGGGGCTCCGCTGGACGGGTCCTCTCCGGGCACATCCTTGCGGCCGGGCTCGGCCTACGTCTTCGTGCGCCGGGGCCTCCGCTGGGTGCAACAGGCCAGGCTCACGCCTCCCAGGCCGAGGGCGGTCTACCAGCTCGGCGAAACGGTCTCGCTCTCGGGCGACACCCTGGCTGTCGGCGCGTACGAAGACCGGGCTTATACCTACGTTCGTCAGGGGGATGGATGGCGGCTGGAGGCGACGATCACCCAGCCGCCGGACCCTGAGGCGACCCGCTTTTTCGGCTTCCGGGCGACGGTCTCGGGCAACCTGTTGATCGTTCCCGGCGCGGTCCAGCCTTCGGGGGGCCTCTGGCTCGGCGCCTACCTGTACGTGCGGTGGAACGGCGAATGGATCTTCCTGGACCGGCTCGCGAAAATTCAGGGAGGCGACATCGCCATCGCGGGAGACACGATCGCGCTTGGCTCGCCCGGGGGAGACGAGGGGGGCGACAACGCCGGAGCGGTCTTCGTCCTCGCGCCGGAGACCGGCCGGGTGGACCTCAACGTCGGCCTGCTCGCGCCCCAGCGCCCGATCGAGGTGAACAGGATCTTCGCCTACCGTGCCCGCGTCACCAACCAGGGGCCGGTCGCCGCCTCCGGCGTCTCTTTGACGATCGACCTGCCGGGCGGCGTCTCTCCGCAGTCCGTGCTGCCGGAGCGGGGAGGCTGCGCGCGGTCGAGCGATCGCGTCGTCTGCCGCCTGGGCATTCTCGCTCCCGGCGAAAGCGTCCGCGTGATCGTGCGGGCCGTCTCGTCGGAGGCCGGAAGCAAGACCGCGACGGCTGCGGTGTCCGGCGCCCGGGCCGACGCCGATCCCTCGGACGATACGGCCCGGGCGGAGGTGGTCATCTCTGCAGCGACTTCAGGTACATCTCCAGCGCTTCGATATCCGCCGCCGTGAGATGGGAGGTCTTGCCGTGGGTGTCCTTGATCACCCGGATGTTGTTCTGCGCCAGGGCCGGGTTGATCACCTTCCTGCCGTCCACGACCGTGACGAGCGGAGCGAGCCTGTCGCTGCCCAGGCGGTCGACCTCCAGGCGCCCCTCGGGATAGGCGGCGTCCGGGGGTGAGACGACCACGGGCCGGTCGAGGCTGACGTAGAGCGGACCCCGGCCGTCGCCGGCGAGGCCGCCCTTGCTGTGGCCGAAGGTGATCGGCACCTCGGTGGGCAGGATGATCCGCGGCCCATCGAGGAAGTCGTGCGCCACGGCCCGCGAGTGGTCGGTGCGCACGACGCGGAAGTTGAAGCCGCGCTCGCCGGGCTTCAAGAGCGGCGAGTCGGGCGCCAGGAGGATCTCCCGCACCGAGTGCGCGTCGCCGTGGTGCAGCCAGCGCGGCACGCTGTCCCAGAAGGCCCGCAGGTGCTTGGTGTTGCGGCTGCTGACGTTCTGCCGGCCGCCCTCGTCCTGCGGCGGCCCGAAACGGGTGAAGAAGTAGTCGTTGGTCAGGCGGGTGAACGGACCCTCGTTGTCCACGGTGGTCTCGGCGATCACGCCGGGCTCGTGGATGTTGAAGTCCTGGAAGGTGTCGTCCACCACGCCGTTGCTCGTCTTGTTGCCGTTGTGGTGGCAGCTCGCGCAGCCGGCTCCGCCCTGGCTCACCTCGTTGGTGAACAGGAGCTTGCCGCGGGCGATCTTCTGCGCCTCGGCCGTGGAGGGGAACTGGGCGAGCGGGTTCGGCATCAGGCGGGTCTCGTTCTGGCTCCAGAGGATCTGGAGATAGGCCATGTCGTAATAGCCGACCTTGAACGCCTTGCTCGACAGGTCGCTGCGGCCGATCGCCCGCGAATTCTCCTCGGTCTTGCGCAGCACGTACTCGTCGCGGGCGCGGAAGCGGTCCTCCTCGGTCTGCTGCGGGAAGAGGGCGGTCCGCTTCTCCGCCACGACCAGCTCGCCGTTGCAGGCCGAGGCGTAGGCCAGCATGTCGTTGTTGAGACCCTCGAACCATTCCGGCCAGTTATCCGAGATGTCCTTGTTCTGCGGGCAGACCTTGACCCCGCCGACCGCGTTGGCGCCGACGTTCCACTGGCCGCCGTCGTGCCGGCTCTGCCAATGGCAATGGCCGCACGACTTCTGCCCGTCGTCCGAGTAGGCCTGGCTGAACATCCAGCGCAGCCCCTGCTCCTCGGCCGTGGCGAACAGGTTCTTGCCGTTGCCGCCGGTCCTCGGGTCGGGGGTGTCGTTGGTCACGCCGACTGTCACCCTCCCCTGCCGGGTCAACCGGCCGCTCGAATCCACCGTCAGGAACGAGACGTCCTCGGTCTGCATGTTGGCCACGAAGACCGTCCGGCCGTCGGGCGACACCGCGATCCCCTGGGGAGTGATGCCGCCGGTGTACTGGGTCCCGATGTGGGTCAGGATCTTCGAGGGGTCCGCCGGGTTCTGCTGGATGCGGAAGACCTCGACCTTGTCCGAGTGCATCTGGCTGACGAACAGGAAGTCGCCGCGCACCACGATCTGCTCGGCGCCGCTGCCGCGGATGATCTTCTGCCCCGCCGCGTGATCGCCGAGGTCGACGATCTGGCCGTCGGTCACCAGCATGGACTTGTCGCGCTCGAAGTCGACGTAGCGGTAGACGAACTGGTTGGTGGCGGTCGCGAAGACGTTGATCTCCGTGCCGATGTCGTCGAAGGTGGTGGCCTTGGTGGCGTCGGTCATCACCGGCAGGTAGCCGAGCGGCTGGCCGTTGTTGCGGACCGCCACGCCGTTGACCTTCTTGGGCAGGCCGTGGCCGGTCTCCGGCTGGTTGAGCACACTGTTCGTCTCGTGCCCGGCCACGAACCCCCAGCGGCCCGCGACCTTGACGTCGGTGACCAGTCCGCCGACCGGCATCGTCTTGAGCAGCCGGTTGGCGTCGCCCGCCACGTCGATCACCGCGATGGTGTGGCCCAGGGTGTTGCCCACGTAGAGCTTGGTCCCGTCCGCCGAAATATCGAGGTCGCGCGGGTTGGTCCGGTCGAGCTCGTTGGCCGCGGTCGGGATCTCGGCGATCTGGGTGAAGAACGGCCCGGGATCGACGCGGAAGGCGCGCACCTGGTCCTTGAAACGGTCGGTGACGTAGAGGCGTGTGCCGTTCGCGTTGAAGACCAGGTCCTCGCCGTAGAAGCCGGTCTGGAATTCGCCGAGGACCCGGTCCGTGGCCGTGTCGATCACGCTGGCGAAGTTGGCGTACTGGTTGAGCACGACGAGGTAGGGCGAGGGATGGATCGCCGTGTTCAGCGGCGCGACCGCCAAGCCGATCGGGCGGGTCGGACGCGACTGGCCGGCCGGCCGGAGGTCCAGCCAGGTGAGGACGTCGCGCCGGGCGGTGTCCACCACCGCGATCCGCCAGTCGGGATAGCCCTCGCGGCCCGGCAGGGACACGTAGAGCTTGCGGCCGTCCGGGGTCACGGCCAGGGCGTTCGGCCAGCTCCGGAACGGCTGTGGGATGAACGGCCAGAACTGGCTGCCGCTGTTGACCTCCGGGTCGTTGGGGTCGATCCGGGTGCCCGGGTCGGGC
Organism: Thermoanaerobaculia bacterium; assembly: GCA_036380715.1. Taxonomy (GTDB): domain Bacteria; phylum Acidobacteriota; class Thermoanaerobaculia; order Multivoradales; family UBA5704; genus UBA5704. The sequence goes on from DASVEF010000274.1 coordinate 8,508, forward strand.
CGGCCGTCGAGGTAGGCGGCCCCGAACATGATCTTGGTGTAGCGCTCCAT
>DASVEF010000275.1:0-2061 GCA_036380715.1 Thermoanaerobaculia bacterium
CCCCTCTCCCACCCGCACTCACACCCACCCGGGAGAGGGGGTCAGGGGGTGAGGGTCTTTGGGCGGGGGGGGGGTGAGGTCTCGGCCCACAGATCGGCCAGAGCCTGGTCGAGGCCGCGCCGGGGCTCCCAGCCGAGCTCGCGCAACCGGCCGGCGTCCCCTTTCAGCAGCGGCAGGTCGACCGGCCGCTTGCGCTGCGGGTCCTCCTCGATCCGCGCCTCGACGCCGGAGACCGCCATCAGCCGCTCCAGCGCCTCGCCGATCGAGAAAGCCCCGCCGCTCGCGATGTTGTAGGCCTGACCCGGACGGCCCTTCTCCGCCAGCACGCGAAAGGCGCCGGCGCCGTCGTCGACGTGCACGAAGTCGCGCCGGGCGGAGAGATTGCCCACGCGCAGCACCGGCTCCCTCTCGCCTCTCGCGATCGCGGCGAGCTGCTGGGCGAAGGCCGGGAGCGCGAACTTCGGCGTCTGGCCGGGGCCGACCAGGTTGAAGGCGCGGGCCACCACGGCGCCGCGGGCGAAGGCGAGCCGCTCGGCCGCCGCCTTGGTCAAGGCGTACGGAGTGCGCGGATCGACCTCGCGCTCCTCGGGGATCGGCTGCTCTTCCTCGGGCACCAGGCCATAGACCTCCGCGCTCGACGCCACCACCACCGGCCGGCCGGCCGCCGCGACGAGCAGGTTCTCGGTGCCGAGGACGTTGACCCGGAAATAGTCGGGCATCCGCTGCCAGGACTCGCCGACGTGCGACAGCCCCGCGAGGTTGACGATCGCGTCGGGAGAGGTCTCGCGGACGACGAGGTCCAGGGCCCGGGCGTCGAGGAGGTCGGCCTCGAACAGGCGCACCTCTTCCGCGCCGGGGAAGCAGGGCAGGTCCTGGAGATAGGTCCCGCTCACCCGGTCCCCCCGTTCGAGGAGGTGGCGGGCGAGCCGGGGACCGACGAAACCGCTGATCCCGGTGACGAGGACGTGCACTAGCCGTGCATCTCCTTGCGGACCGCCAGCGTCCGCCGCCAGTAGTTCAGAAGATCCTGCACGGTCTGCTCGAACGGGATCCGCGGCTCCCAGCCGGTGTCGGCGCGGAACTTGGAGCTGTCGCCGATCAGGATCTCCACGTCGGACGGCCGCAGGCGCTCGGGGTCGACCTCGATCTTCACCTCCACCTTGGACAGCGAGAGGATGCGGTCGAGCAGCTCGCTGATGCGGATGCCGTGGCCGGTGGCGATGTTGTAGACCTCGCCCGGCTTGCCGCGGGTGACTGCCAGCCAATAGGCGCGGACCATGTCGCGCACGTCGGTGAAGTCGCGGATCGCGTCCGTGTTGCCCACCCGGATCACCGGCTCCTGCAGCCCGAGCTCGATCGCCGCCACCTGGTTGCAGAAGTTCGAGGTAACGAAGACGTGCCCGCGCCGCGGCCCGGTGTGGTTGAAGCCGCGGGTGCGCACTGCCTTGATGCCGTAGCTCTGGAAGTACTGGTAGCCGAGGTAGTCCTGGGCCACCTTGGAGACGGCGTAGGGGGAGAGCGGCCGCAGCGGGTTGGTCTCCTTGATCGGCGTCTCGTCCGGGTGCACGAGGCCGTACTGCTCGGAGGAGCAGGCGATCTGGATGACCGGGTCGAGCTTCAGGGCACGGACGGCCTCGTAGAGGTTGGTCTGGCCGGTGACGTTGGTGACGATGGTGTCGTTGGGGGCGTTCCAGCTCGACGGCACGAAGCTCTGAGCGGCCAGGTGGAAGATGTAGTCCGGCCGCGTGATCTCCAGGGCGCGGTGCATGGAGGTGTAGTCGCGCAGGTCGGCTTCCACGAGGTGGATCTGGCGGTCCAGGTGCTCCACGTTGTCCATGCGGCTGCGCCAGCGGAAGGTGCCGAAGACCTCCACGTCCGGGTGCTCCGCCAGGATGTATTCCGCCAGGTGGGATCCGGCAAAGCCGGTGATTCCAGTGATTAAAGCTCTCATTGACTCCCTCCTTATCGCATCCGGGCCAGCAATTCAGTCAGCCCCCGGTCCCAGGATTCCACGGGACGGCCGGCGATGTGTTCGAAGCGTGTCACGTCCAGCACCGACCA
>DASVEF010000276.1:0-3189 GCA_036380715.1 Thermoanaerobaculia bacterium
GTGACCGGCGGCGGCACGGGCACGACCGATCTGCCCATCCAGCCCTACTTCGTCTACGACTCGCGCTTGTCCGGTACCAGCCAGCACGGCGCCCTGTGGACGGGCGGCACGTATGTGGAGGAGGGCGGCTGGAAGCCGGTCGTCGCGAAGCTCGCCTCCAACGGCGGAGACTTCTCGAACCACGGCTCCACCCCGCGGATGATCAAGGTTGTGCCCTTGCCGCATGAGCGGCCCACCGGGGGAGGCGAGGCCTGTCTGCCGGGCGACCTGGATCTGAACACTCTCACGGTAGTGACCGCCGAGCTGCTCGAGGAGGGCGGGGGCTGGGTCCAGAGACTCTACGAAGACGTCGATCTGGAGATCCTCTACTTCAACGACCAAGGCCGGCCCGAGAGGGGCAACTGCGATCGCGAAGGCCCCACCCTGGGAGCGCCGCCGTTCGGCGAGAAATACCACCGGCTGAACGGCTCCGTCATCGAGTGGGCGGTGCCGGCGAGCGATGAGGGAGGCGTCTGGCGCGTCGTGGTGGTCTACGACACGGGTCCGGACGATCAGGGCCGGGGTTCCTGGCGCCCCCTCGAGCTGGCGGCCGACGGCACCGGCGTCTGGCGCGGCACCCTGCCGCTGCCCGATGTTTCGCAGCTCACCTATTTCGTCCAGGCGGTGGACCGCCGGGGCAACGTCGCCTGGCTCGATTTCGCCGCCGCCGACGTGCCGGCGAGCGGCGTTCCTCACGACCTGCCGCTGCCGGTCGGCGTCTACGAGCCTCCGTCTCCGGCGATCGCCTCACCGGCGCCGGGCGCCACCTTCGGCGTCGGCGACACGATCACTCTCTCCGGGAGCGCCACGGACGCGGAGGACGGCGCGCTGCCGGGCGAGGCCCTCTCCTGGACCGTCGTCGTGCGGCATGGAGATCACAGCCACCCGTTGCTCGGTCCCGTTTCGGGCGCCACCGCCACGTTCACCGCGCCGGCTCCGGAGAGCCTCGACGCGGCCGGGACGAGCTACCTCGAGATCCGGCTCACGGCCACGGACTCGCGCGGCCTTTCCGCGACGGTAACCCGGGACCTGCAGCCGGCCCGGGTCGAACTGACCTTCGAGACCGAACCGGCCAGCCTGGAGCTGGTCCTCGATGGTGTGAGACACACCGCACCCAAGACGGTGACCTCCTGGCGGAGCCACTCGTTCGGAGTGGGCGCCGCGTCCCAGTCCGGACCCGGCGGTGAGACCTACGTGTTTCTCTCCTGGTCGGATGGAGGAAAAGCGGCGCATCTCATCTCGACTCCCGCCTCCCCGACGACCTATACGGCGACCTTCCAGGTTTCGCGGGAAGAAGGCCCCTTGGATTTCTATACCGTGGCACCCTGTCGCGTGGTGGACACGCGGGATCCGGCCGGACCCTTGGGAGGCCCATCGCTCGCCTGCGGACAGGAGCGCCTGTTCGCGCTCGCCGGGCACTGTGGAGTACCGGCGACGGCCCGGGCGGTCGCCACGAACCTGACCGTCGTGCGGCCCACGGCCCAGGGACACCTCAAGCTCTACCCCGAAGATGAGCCCGGTACGGCGACCAGCACCCTCAACTTCGCCATGGGGCTCAACCGCGCCAACAACGCGATCGTCAATCTGGGGACCACCGGGCGCGTCAAGGCTCTCTGCGTAGGGCCGCCCGGAACGCTGGACCTCGTCGTCGATGTAGTCGGCTATTTCGAATGAGACCGACAGGAGGCATGGGCTGGTGTATAGTCCCGGCCCGAGATCCCTTCGACGATGCGTTTCGAGTGGTTGCAGAAAGAAGTCCAGGCGCGCTGCCCGCTTTGCGGCGAGGATGGACCGAAAAGCGCGGTGCTGGCCACGGATCATGTCCTGCCCGGGCATCCGCGTGTCACTCTGCTGCGCTGTCCGGGCTGCGGCGTCGCCTTCCTCCAGGACCTCACGCCTCCTGACTACGAGCACGGCATGGCCGCGATGCTCGACTACTACGTCGAGCAGGGGGCCGGGATCGATCTCATGGTGGCGCCGCTCCTGCGCCTGCCGCCCGAATCGGTCCGGCGCTGCCTCGAAGTCGGCTGCAGCTTCGGCTTCGCGCTCGACTTCAGCCGGTACGCGTTCGGCTGGGAGGTGCTCGGCGTGGATCCCTCGCTTCTCGCCGCGGCGGGCGCCGTGGCCCTGGGCGTGCCGGTCCTCCGCTCCTATTTCAGCGCCGATCTCGACCTCGGCCCCGAGCCCTTCGATCTGGCGCTCTGCTCGGAGCTCCTCGAGCACCTCCCCGAGCCCTGCTCTCTGCTCGCCGCGATCCGCGAACGGCTGTCGCCCGGCGGGCTCCTCGTCCTCTCGACGCCCAACCTCGCGATCGTGCGGAAGGAGACGGAGGAAGGCGCGCTCGGCCGCGCGCTGAGCCCGGGATTCCACCTGGTGCTCTACGACCGCGGCGCTCTCTCCCTGCTGCTCGCGAAAGCGGGGTTTTCCGATGTCCGCATCGAAGAGTCGCCGGAGACGCTGCGCGCCTTCGCGGCGTGCTCCCCGGCGGCGCTCGCACGGTTGCGGCCGGCGGCTCCGGCCATGGAGCGGACCCTCCTGCGCGGCTACTTCGCGGCCCGGGCGGCAAGCGCTCCGCCCTCTTCCGCTCTCGCCTGCGGCTTCGCCTATCGGCACTTCAAGGAGTGCGTCAACGCCGGCCGGTACGAAGAGGCAACGGCGATCCGCGCATTTCTGGCGCGGGTCTACCGCAAGCGCTTCGGGCTCGACCTGGAGAGGCCGGCCGAGGTGATGGCGAGGCTCCGGGGGCAGGCCTGTCCCTTCAACCTGACGGGCGCGCTCTTCTTCTCGGGGATCCTCGAGCTCAACGGTCTGGACCGTCCCGACCGGGCCGCCGAGTGTTTCGCGGCGGCCGTCGAGGCGGGCAACACCCTGCAGGCCGGTCAGTGCCCGTTCGGGCTTCACGACGGGGAGACGGAGGGGCTCTTGACCCAGAGCCGCAAGCACCTTCCCATGGCTCTCGCGGCGACGGAGCCCGACCGGGCGGTGCGCGAGGTCGAAGCGCTGGAGTTCATGGCCCGGGATGGCGGGGAGGTGTCTCCGGAGCTCCTCGCCGAGGCGCGCGCGCAGACGTTCGTCCGGCTGGTCAACGCCGGCGCTTATGACGCGGCCGAGCGCATGGCGCCGCAGGTCGCGCGGCAGATCGACCTCCGG
>DASVEF010000277.1:0-5489 GCA_036380715.1 Thermoanaerobaculia bacterium
GCCAGGGATGATCCCTCATCCGCCAAGGGCGGTCCTGCGTTTACGAGGGATGGTCCGATACTTACGAGGGACGGTCCCGTATTGACGAGGGATCGCCGCATCCCTGCCAGGGATCGCAGTCGATCAAGGCAGGGACGAGCCTTTCCCTGCCAGGGACGCCCTCATCCCTGCCTTGATCTGTCGTTTCCCTGCCAGGGAAGGGGCAATCCCTCCCTTGTTCCGCCGTTTCCCTGCCAGGGATCAGCTCCGCCCTACCTTGTTCTGCCGTTGCCCAGGCTTGATTCGCCGTTGCCCAGGCTTGCTCTGTCGTCGCCCGACTTGAATCGCTTTCGCCCAGGGAAGATCTGCCGTCGCCTTGCCTTGATCGACGGTCTGTGAGGCAGGGCGGGCGATGTCTCTGGCAGGCCCAGCCTCGAAACAGGCAGGCTCCAGGAGTGGCTGACTACAACAGCCTTTCGAGCAGCACCATCTATTTTTGAAAGGAGGAGACGAATGAGAACCAAACTCTGTCTTGCCGTTGCGGCGCTGCTCTTCTTCGGAGCGGTCTCGGCGCAGGCGCTCGTCTGTGACTGGTGCGACTGCACGATGTCCTGCTCGAAGGCGTGCCGCGACAGCACCACCTGGGGACCGAGCACATGCGGAGCTTCAGGACCGATCTGCGCGGAACATCCTGACTGTCTGTACTTCGCGGAAAAGGAGGCCGGCAGTAGCGATCTTTTCTCATCCGGCCAAGCTCTGGCCTGCTCCGCGGAGAACCCGAGCTTCGAGTCGGCTGCCACGGATTGACCCGCCGAAAAACCGGCAGGCTCGGCCTTCTCAAGCAGGGCCGAGCCTCCTTCTGACCGATCCTCAATCCGCCAGCTCGAGCGCAACCACCGCCAGCACGATCAGGGCGACAACGGCCTGAAGAGAGAGGATGAGCCAGAACTCGCCTGGCCGGTCGGCGCGCGAGAAGCGGAACCCCGCCGCCCGGGCTTGGCCTGTGCGAAGACCTTGGACGACCTGGTATCCGAGCCAGGCGACGACACACAGAGCCACCGCGATGGCGAAAGCCCGGGTATCCAAGCCGGACATTCCTTATGGCGCCGGGAGCGGATTACGCAGGAAGGAACCAGCTCCTGAAGGTGAGCGTCGGGTCACCCTCCGCCTGCTTCAGGAACTCGGTCACGTCCTTGAGGATCGCCTGCGCCCGGACGCCCTCCGCCAGGGCGATATGGAGGAGCAGCAGGGCCGCCAGAGCTTCGCGATGGATCTCCAGCGCCTGGAACATCTCCACGAGCCCGATCACCAGCGACTGAGCCTGGGCGGTGCGGCCCTGCTTCATCCAGAAGGTCACCAGCTCCAGACCGGCCAGCGCCGCCTTGTAGGGGAGCCCGGCCTCCGCAAAACCTTCCTTCACCTCCAGGAACGACTGCTCAGCGCGCTCGGACGTCCCAAGGGCGGCGTCGACCTTGGCTTCGAGCCAGCGCATCTTCAACAGGGTCAACCGCCCGCCGACCGCGTCGGAAGGGAGCGGGCGCCGCCAGAGGAGAGCCCGCGCCTCCTGGGCGCGACCGGAATCCACGAGGAAATGGACCTGGGCGTGCATCCCCATGAAGACCAGATCCGGGTCCTTTTCACGGTCGATGAGGCGGAGACCCAGCCGGAGAAAGCGGATCGCATCCTCCGGTCTGTTGTCATATCCGGTGTAGATGCCTTTGCTGATGAGCGCCCGCCCCGCGCTGTGCCGGTCTCGCAGCTTCCAATGAATGGCATACACGGTGTCCAAGGCCTTGCACGCTTCCTCGAAGCGCCGGCGATCTGCATGCACGGAAGCCCTGACGTCGAAGAGGCGGGCCTGCAGCAGCTCATCGCCGGAACCCTGGAGGAAAGCCGCGTCGGCCTCGTCCAGGGTCCGCGACGCCTCGTCCAACCGGTCGGCGACGCGATAGGCGTTGCCCAGCTCGGCCAGGGCGTGACAGCGGAGATCCGCCACCTGCCTGGCGCCGTGGCGGTCGGCGCCGAGATTTTCGGCCAGGTGGACCGCGAGCTCGGCGACCGCGACCATCTGCCGGGGGTCGTCATACCGGAGCGCCTGGCAGTGCTCCATGAGCGCCTGGCACGCGGAGACCCCCCGCAGATGACGTCTCGCCTCCGGAAAGCCGGCAACCCCCTTCTCTCTGAGGATGGCGACCGCTTCGTCGGCCCGGGCCTTCTCCCGCCGGACCTTGCCCCGCTCCCGGCGAGCGAAAAGGATGGCGCGGTTGATCACCGCATCGTACGCGGAGCTCTCCACCTGGGGAGCATCGGGCGGGATGAGATTGCGAAGGGGCCAGTCGACGGCAAAGGAAGCCACAGCGGAGCGGCAGTCCCGGCAGCGGACGAGGTGCCGCGCGATCTCGCGGCTCCGCAACTCCGAAAGACCGCCATGCACAAGCTCCTTCAGCTCAGCCGCCGTCGGGTGCTCGCTCACGCTCAGACTCCTTTCGCTTAACCGCTAGAAAGGGTACCGCAAACCCCTCTCTCCGCGCTAGCCACCATTGGGATCCACGCAGGCGCCCTGATCTCCTCTGCAGGTGTCGGGAGCGCTCCCTCCGTCAGAGTCGGAGGACGTCCCCGAGCTGTCTGTCTCGGACCGCAGCGAGGCGCCGGCCTCGGGCCCTCCCCAGATCCCGGCGAACCACTCCCAGACCGCGCTCCAGAGGTCTTCAACTTTCGCCGGGTCGAAGCCGGCAGCCTCGGCCGGAGCCGGGCAGGTCAGCCCGAGAAGCGCCACGATCGAGATCCCCATCGCTACACGTTGTACGGTTCTCCGATACATTTGTTTCCTCCTCTCCGTTCGGGGCGATGCCGGACCGTCATGGTCCGGGGCCCGCGAAGTAACGCCGCAGAGCGGCAAAAATCAGGGTGCGCACACCCTGAAAACGAGCTTCTGGGTTGGATTCCTCACAGGGACTGGATCGAGATCCCCTGGAGGCTCTCTCCGGCGCCGTATCCACAGGAGAGATCTCCAGGATCGCCAGGCCGTGCGCCTCAGCCGACATAGCCCAGCGCCTTGAGGTGCTTGCGGCGGACTTCCAGCTCCTCGGGGCTCAAGTCGCCCGGGACAGGGCCGGGCGAGTCGCCGTCCCCGTCCTCGCCGCTCAGGCGGGCCGCGTCGCGAGGGGTGGAGATCAAGGGCTGCTCCCAGTAGGCGAAACGTTCGCGCTGGCGGGCGGGGCCGGGCGTTCCTCCGTCGATCTCGACGCACAGCCGCACGGTCTGAAAGCCGTAGGCGCCGAGAGGGATTTTCCGCTGGCGCCACGAAGGTCCGTCGAGCCCCACGGTATCGCGCAGGAGCTCGACGTCCGCGCCCGCGCCGGCGGGGCGCAGGCGCATCGTGAACAAGGGTGGCCGGTCCGCCCGGCCCGCGGCGCGGAGCCGCTCGCGATCGACGCCGTAGCCGACCTGGACCGTGGCCGCGGCCGGCAGCATCAGACCGCGGCAGTCGTCCTCCTGCTTGAGCACCACCCGCGCCTCGCCGCTGACCATGGCCTTCGTCCGAGAGCCCCGGCGGGCGAAGCGGTAGACCTCGCGGTCGACATGCCGGTACCTGGGAGAAGGTACGACGGCCCTGGGGATCGGCGCGGCGAGCCGGGCGAGCTGAGGGCAGGCGTCGGGTGCGACCCGGACGGCGCGCACCGGCTCGTAGTACGGAGGGACCCACTCCCAGGCGATCTCGCCCTCCCGTGTGATCTCGAACACCCGTCCGCCCCGGGTCGAGGTGACCAGGACGTTGCCGTTGGGCAGCGCCTGCTGCACCCCGCCCGTCGGCGAGAAGAAGCCGGGCGACCGGTACCGCCAAGCCACCGAACCGTCGCGGGGATCGATCTCGAGCAGCTCGCTCTGGCGGTCGCTCGCGAAGCTCCGCGACCGGTTGTTGAAGAGCTGGATCCTGCCCGGCGCGGGCAGCCCCGGGCCGTTCATCAAGGCCTCGTGCTGCCGGTCGAGGCCGTCTCTGTGCCACCAGACGACCTCGCCGCTCTCGCGGTCGACGACGAAGACGGCGTTGAGGTTGCGCGCCGAGAGCAGGAGGTTGCCCGGCCGGAAGCGGCGATCCCCGGCGGCGTGCCAAGGATTCTCCGGCAGCTCCTGAAGCGAGTTGATGTGAGTGAGGTCGTTCGGGTGCGCCGGCCGCGCTGGAATCAGGCCGCCGAGATGCTCGATCGCCCGCCAGGTCCAGACGACCTTCCCGGCGCGGTCGACCTCGAGCAGGGTGTCGGCGCGCTCGCCGTCCGGCAGGATCAGCACGAGCGTGTTGCCGTTGGCGAGGCGGAGGACGTCGTGGTGCGGCAGCGCTCTGGGAGTGCGGAATTCCCAGGTCTGCCGGCCCTCCCAGTCGTACTCGACGACGCTCTGGCCGAGCCCGATGCCGAGGATAGAGCCGTCGGCGAGCAGGCGTACCCGGGTCTTGACCCGCGCCCTCGGCCAACCGTGCACCGGCCGGCCGTTCATATCGAGCAGGACCGGGATGCGGACGTCGTGGAGCGTCAGCGTGTAGCCGTTCCAGGCGAGCTTTGGATTGTAGACGGTGACCCACTCCGGCGAGATTGGGCCCGCCCCGGCCGCCGTACCCTCGGGCTTCTCCGGCCGCTGCCCGCAGCCGAGCGCGAGAATGAGGAGGGTCAGGGCGAGCCGGGCCAGGTCTGATTCCGTGAAAATGTGAGAACCCACAGCCAGTGAATCATACCCGCTGCCGCGCCGGCTGGGCGAGGGCAGCCCGGCCCGGCTTACTGGATCTTTTTTGCCGCCTGGTCGCGTCCGCCCTGATGCAGGACGAGGCCCGTGACCTTGCCGTCAGAATCTCTTTGAAACGTGATCTGCGCTTCGACCACTTTGTAGAAAAACCTGGTCTCCGATTCCGGGTAGACCTGGACGCGCGGCTGGCCGGTAATCTGGACCATCAACTTGTCACCTTCGACCGTCACATCGAAAACGACGCCCGGCACAAGCTCATAACGGCCGGCATAGCTCTTGAGGATCTCGGGATTGACGGCCACCTCTTTTCGCGGCGGCGGCGGCTGGTAGTCAGGCCCCAGCCTGCGCGCCCTCTGATCCATGCCGTTCTGGTGCAGGATCAGATGCGTCACCTGGCCTTTGTCGTCCTTGACGAAAGTGAGCTGAGCATCGACAACGGTGTAGAAGAACTTCGTCTCGGACTCGGGAAACACTTCCGCCTTGCCCTGCCCGGTCGCCTGCGCAAAGAGCCGGTTCTCCTCCTTGGTCACGGTGATCACAAAGCCGGGGATGAGCTCGTAATGCCCGACGTAGGCGTCGTAGACCTTGGGATCGAGCGTGATCGCCGCGCGGCTCTTGTTGGAGAGCTCGAACTTCGGATTGAGCAGGTGCAGGCCGATGTCGTCGATGTCGCTCTCCGAATTGGAGAGCACCACCACGCCGATGCCCTTGGCCTTATCAAACCCGAGAAACGATCGATAGCCGCCCGTCCCGCCGTTGTGCCAGGCGATCTC
>DASVEF010000278.1:0-88754 GCA_036380715.1 Thermoanaerobaculia bacterium
GTCCGCTCGCGGGAGGGAGGGACGTAGCCTCCGGGCTGCGCGGGGAAGCGGAGCACGGCCACCGCGGGCTCGCCGTCCGGCAACCCGTCCAGCTTGCGGCTGAGCACCGTGGGATCGAAATGGCCGCCGTGGATCTCCGGCGCCGGAATCAGCCTTCCTCCCAGGCGCAGCTCGAACAGATCCCGGTCCGCGGCCGGGACCGGCTCGGCGAGCACCACGGGCCGCCCTTCGGCGACGAACATCTCCGCGGCCAGCGCCAGGGCCTGCGCCGGGCCGGCGGTGACGACCGGGAGCGAGGACGCGCGCTCTTCGGCTTGACCCTGGCGCTGGCGCTCCCGCCAGAGGTGGCGGAGCGCCGCGAGCCCTTCGACGGGGGAATAGAGAAAGGCTTGGCTGCGCTCGGCGTCGTCCAGCCCGGCGAGGACGGCGGCCATGGACGGCAGCGGGACGGCCCGGCCACGGCCGTCGGTGATCTGGCCGATGGTGGCGTTGAACGGCTTGCCGCGAGCCTGCGCCGACTGGAGCGGCAGGAAGGCGGCCCCCTGCCGGACCCGGCGTCCCAGCGGCGAGAGGCAGGCCCAGAGCGCCGGGCAGGCGGCCTGGATGGCGGCGTCGGGCTCGGCAGTTGGATCGGGCGGATCGAGCGGATCGGGCTCGCTCATGGAGAGGTCAATCCCGCATCTTGTCGAGGAGCGAGTCCAGGGTCTCCTTCGCCCGGGAGCCGCGCTCGTCGAGCTGGGCCTCCAACCGCTCCAGCTCCGCGTCCATCGTCCGCCACCGCTCGCGCGCCTGCTCGCCGGCGTCATCGAAAGCGCGCTCCAGGTCTCGGCGGATCTCGGCGACGTCCCGCCGCACCTGATCCAGATCCCGCTCCCCTTCGACATCGGAGCGCCGCCGCAGCAGCCGCTCGCGGGCCCGGGCCAGGTCGTCCTGCCAGCTCGCCTCGCCGGCAGCGGTCTCCCCGTAGCCCTCGGCTTTCATCCGGATGAGCTGGTCGAGGTCGCCTCCGGTGCGCTTGTAGGCCGACCAGGCGACGAACAGAGCCGCGAGCGCCACCACCAGCGCGAGCGCCGCCAATCCTCTTCCTGACGACTCTCTGGCCATCCGTACCCTCCTCTCCCTCATCTTACAGGCTCGGCCGTTGCAAGCGATCCCCCTGGAGCCAAAGGGAGGATCGGGTCATGGAAGAGCTTTGGGAAGGAGTCCGTTGGGCGCTGGGGCTCGGTGAAGAGGCCCGGCACCTGGATACGCTGCAGATGTCCCTGCGGGCCCTGCTCGTGTACCTCGCCGGCTGGGCCATCCTGAGGGCCGGCGGCAACCGCTTCCTGGGACGGGAGACCGCGTTCGACATCGTCCTCGGATTCGTGCTCGGCTCCACGCTGAGCCGGGCCATCAACGGGTCGGCGCCCCTGTTCGTCACCGTGATCTCCTCGGCGCTGCTCGTGATCATCCACCAGATCCTCGCCTGGCTGACCTGGCGCTCGCACCGTTTCGGGATCCTCATGAAGGGGAACCCCGAGCCGCTGATCCGAAATGGCGCGGTGGTCGAGGACGCCCTGCGCCGGCACCAGATCAGCAAGGGAGACCTCGAGGAGGCTCTACGCCTCAACGGCCGGGTCACCGAGCCCGGCCAGGTGCAGGAGGCCCGCTTCGAGCGCAACGGCGACATCAGCGTCATTGAAAAGAAGGAGGCGAAGGAGCCCCGGGTCGTGGAGGTGGACGTGCGGGAAGGGGTGCAGAGGATCCGCATCGAGATCGGCTGACGCCGCCCCCGGTTGAAAAATTGCGCGCCTTCCACTAAACTTTGCCGTAACCCCCTGACGGCGGTACCTTTACCCCCGGGGGAATTCCCCACGCCAGCGCGCTTCGAGCCGAGCCTTACGGCCTGCGGCGCCGCTATGAAGGGGATGGAAATCTCGCAACAATTAGGAGGAGGCCATGGCTACCGAAGTCGAGACCCTACCGTTCCAGGCCGAGACGAAACAGCTGCTCGACCTGATGATCCACTCGCTGTACTCCAACAAGGAGATCTTCCTCCGCGAGCTGATCTCCAACGCGTCCGACGCCCTGGACCGGCTGCGCTTCGAGGCGCTCACCCGGCCCGAGCTGATGGAGGGCGACGAGAAGCTGGAGATCCGCCTGGAGGCCGACCGGCAGAAGCGGACGCTCACCATTCACGACAACGGCATCGGCATGAGCCGCGAGGAGGTGATCGCCAACATCGGCACGATCGCCAAGTCCGGCACCCGCGAGCTGGTCGAGCGCCTCAAGCAGGGCGAGTCCAAGCAGACGATCGCGGAGCTGATCGGCCAGTTCGGCGTCGGCTTCTACTCCTCCTTCATGGCTTCCGAACGGGTGGAGCTGGTCACCCGCCGCGCCGGCGAGGAGACCGCCACCCGCTGGGAGTCGACCGGCGACGGCACCTACCGCGTCGAGAACGCCGAGAAGCCGGGCCGCGGCACCTCGATCACCCTCTACCTCAAGCCCGAGGACCGCGAGAACGGCATGGACGACTTCTCCGACCGCTGGGTGATCAGCCGGATCGTGCGCCGCTACTCGGACTTCGTCGGTTATCCGATCCTCCTCAAGGCCGAGAAGGACCCTGAGATCGAGGACCTCGCCAAGGAGAAGGAGACCGGCGAGAAGCCGGTGATGCCGCTGGAGGAGAAGGTCCTCAACTCCATGAAACCCATCTGGACCCGGCCGCAGTCCGAGGTCACCCAGGAGGAGTACAAGGACTTCTACCGCCACATCTCGCACGACTGGAACGACCCGCTCAAGGTCATCTCCTACCGGGCCGAGGGGCGGATCGAATACCAGTCGCTGCTGTTCATCCCGTCCCAGGCGCCGTACGATCTCTACTACGTCGCCTCCAAGCCGGGGCTGCGCCTCTATGTCAAGAAGGTGCAGATCATGGAGAGCTGCGAAGACCTGCTCCCCCGCTACCTGCGCTTCGTCCGCGGCGTCGTCGACTCGCCCGACCTCGCGCTCAACGTCTCGCGCGAGATGCTGCAGCAGGACCGCCACATCACCCTAATCCGCAAGGGGCTGACCAAGAAGCTCCTCGACACCTTCGAGGAGATGAAGGACAACGATTACGACACCTACCTCAAGTTCTGGGCGGAGTTCGGCCGCGCCATCAAGGAGGGGGTCAGCGCCGACTACGAGAACAAGGAGAAGCTGCTGGAGCTGCTGGTCTTCCAGTCCTCGCACGACCCCGAGAAGCTCACCACGCTCAAGGAGTACGTGTCGCGGATGAAGGAGGACCAGAAGGAGATCTTCTACCTCCCCGGCGAGTCGCGCGAGCAGGTCGAGAATTCGCCGCACCTGGAGGCTTTCAAGGAGAAGGGGATCGAGGTCCTCTACCTGGTCGATACGGTGGACGAGCTGCTGACGCAGTCGCTCCACGAATACGACGGCAAGAAGCTCAAGTCGGTCGGCAAGGGGACGGTGTCGCTGGGTAACGAAGAGGAGAAGAAGAAGACCGAGGAGGAGCTCAAGGAGAAGGAGGAGCAGCTCAAGCCGCTGCTCGATCTGCTCCAGAAGAAGCTCGACACCTGGGTCAAGCAGGTGCGCCTGACGAACCGCCTGACCGCCTCGCCCGTCTGCCTGGTCGGAGCCGAGCACGACTACAGCCCGCAGCTCGAGAAGCTCCTCCAGAAAGGCAAGGGCGGCGGCCCGAAGCAGCGCCGCATCCTGGAGCTGAACCCCGGCCACGACATCCTGGTGCGGCTCAAGGAACGCTTCGACAAGGACCAGGGCGATCCGGTCATCGACGACTACGCGCAGCTCCTGTTCGGCTACGGCCTGATCGCCGAGGGCTCCGAGCTCGAAGACTCGGTCGCCTTCAACCGGGCCATGGCCGACCTGATGACGCGCAACCTCGCGGCCTGAGCGGCCCTCACCCCCTGGCCCCCTCTCCCGCGAGCGCGGGAGAGGGGGAATGCTGTCCAGCCCTCCAATCCGGCACCATTCCGAAACGCCGCTCTCGCGAGTGGAAGTCACGCACCGCCTCCGCCAGGTCGGCGGCGGCGAAGTCGGGCCACATGCGGTCGGTGAAGGCCAGCTCGGCGTAGGCGCACTCCCAGAGCAGGAAGTCTGAAAGCCGCTTCTCACCGCCGGTTCGGATCAGCAGGTCGACGTCCGGGGCCGGTCCCTCCTGCGGGGGGTCGGCGAGCAGGCGGGAGAAGGATTCCCGGGAGAGCTCCGCCGGATCGCCGTGTCTCCGGAGCCGGCCCGCGGCGCGCAGGATGGCGTCGCGCGCCGAGTAGTCGACCGCGATCCGCAGCCAGAAGGAGCGCTCGCGCGCGGTCCGCGCCTCCGCCTCCTCGATGGCCCGCACCAGCACGGGAGGGAGCCGGTCGCGCCTGCCGATGACCGAGATCCGCACGCCGTTCTCGGCGCACCGCTCGGCCTCGGTCGCCAGGTAGCGGCGGAAGAGGCCCATCAGCGCCCGCACCTCCCGGTCGGGGCGCTGCCAGTTGTCCGAGGAGAAGGCGAACAGCGTCAGGGTCCGGACGCCCAGATCGGGCGCCGCCTCGACCGTGCGGCGCACCGCGTCCGCTCCCGCGATGTGCCCGGCCGTCCTCGGCCGCCCTCGCGAGACGGCCCACCGGCCGTTGCCGTCCATGATGACCGCCACGTGCAGGCCGGACCCCCGGCTCACCGGATGCTCCTCTTTGCCACGATCCGTCGGATCACCGTTCTCCCTCCTGCTTCCATCACAGAGTCCTTTATCCCGCAAAGTAGTGGCGCAGCAGGCTGCGCTCTATCCATCCGGCCCTACGCCTCCCGGGTGGCGTGGATGATCGCTTCCATGTGGTCCAGGTACCGCTCGAGTGCGCGGCGGCCGGGTGGGGTCAGCCGGTACTCCGTCTTGGGCACCCGCCCGTCGAAGTACTTCTCGCAGGTGACGTAGCCCGCCTCCTCCAGCTTGCGCGCGTGGACGCTCAGGTTGCCGTCGGTCGTCTTGAGGAGCTTCTTGAGGTCGTTGAAGCTCAGGTGGTTGTTGACCGCGAGCGCGCTGACGATCCCCAGCCGGATCCGCTCGTGGATCAGGCGGTCGAGGTCGAGGGCCGCGCGCGGCGCCGTGTCGAGCTGCATTTCGTCCGTCCCTTCGGATCCGCCGTCCTCCGGCGGCAGGGAGTGCCGCTGGCTCATGCGCCTAGCCACCGTGCCTCCACGCGATGACCGCTCCGAAAAGGATGTGCAGGCCGCCGAAGCCCGCGGCCAGGAAGGCGTCCCCCCAGGACGCCGGAGCGACCAGGGCGAGCGCGCCCAAGGCCATGAAGGCGAGCCCCATGACCGGCACGATCCGCACCGAGAACGCTCCGCCGGTGACCACGCCCGTGCCGTAGAGGAGGAGCCAGAGGCCGGGAAGCAGGCCGAAGGCGCCCTGCGCGAACAGCACCGCCGTCAGGATGCCGCCCGCGACGAACGGCGACAGGAGGCCGAGCGCGAACCGGCGGACCGGACCGGAGAGGAGGCTGATCTCCGTCTTGCGAGCCTTCCAGACGATCGCGGCGACGCTGACCCCGGCGCCGAGCGCCGCCTCGCACAGCCAGACCGCGATCCAGGCGCGGGGGCTGGCCTGGAGCGAGGCGGCCCAGGCCGCCAGGACCGCCGTGATCCCCACCGCCACCTCGCCGATGCCGGAGACCGCGGTAAAGCAGGCCGCGCCTTCCATGGTCTCGCGGATGAAGCGGAGGTTGTCCATGGCCCGCAGGTGCAGGGCGCGAGGGGAGGAGTCGTGCGAGGGAGCGCGCTCGGCGCGCTGAGGATCGGCCACGATGGCAATGTACGCCTGCCAGGCCCGGGCGTCAAGTACTTTGTATCGCAAAGCCCCCTCCCCCGACCCTCCCCTGCGGAGCGGGAGAGGGGTCAGGGGGAGGGGGCCGCCCGCTTCGCCAGGTTCGCCACCATGGAGACCATGCCCATCAGCCCCATCGACTTCCCCATGGACAGCTCGCGGCCGAAGATCCTGTAGACGATGTCCTGCGGAATGGCGGCGACCTGCTCGGGCGGAGCGCCGGAGAGGGTGTCCTCCAGGATCGCCGCCATGGCCTTGGCGGAGATCCCCTGCGGGTTCTCCACCGCGAAGTGATAGTCGAGGGCGCCGTCCGGGCGCCGCTCCCCCCAGACGTAGGCCTCGGACTCGCAGGCCGGCACCTTGTTCTCTTCCGGGAAGGGCCGCTGCGCGATGCGCTGCGGCACCTCCCGGTAGCGGTTGGCGATGTCGATCAGAAGCTGGATGCGCTCCGACCGGTCGGAGATGAGCTCCAGGTTCTCCAGTGTGCGGGCCAGCTTCTCGGGGATCTCAGGCATTCCGTCGCGACCTCAGCGCTCGATGGGCACTCCGACCAGGTTGCCCCATTCGGTCCAGCTCCCATCATAGTTGCGGACCTGCCGGTACCCCAAGAGGTTGGTGAGGACGAACCAGGTGTGGCTGCTCCGCTCGCCGATGCGGCAGTAGACGACGACGTCGTCGTCCTTCTTCAGGCCGACTTCCCCCTCGTAGATCGCCCGCAGCTCGTCGGCGGTCTTGAAAGTGCCGTCCTCGGCGTTGACCGCCCGCGCCCAGGGGACGCTCGCCGCGCCCGGGATGTGGCCGCCGCGCAGGGCTCCCTCGTTCGGGTACTCCGGCATGTGCAGCCGCTCGCCGGTGAACTCGGCGGGGCTGCGCACGTCCACCAGCCGCCCCTTCTTCTCGACGTGGCGCAGAACCTCGTCGCGGAAGGCCCGGATCCGCTTGTCGTCGCGCTCCTTGGCCTGGTAGTCGCTCGCGGGGTAGCTCGGCACCTCCTGGGTCAGCGGCCGTCCCTCGTTGACCCACTTGATGCGCCCGCCGTCCATGATCTTGGCGTTGTCGTGGCCGAAGAGCTGGAACACCCAGTAGGCGTAGGTCGCCCACCAGTTGTTCCGGTCGCCGTAGAAGATCACCGTGGTGTCTGGGGTGACGCCCAGGCGCCGCATCAGGGCCTGGAAGCCGTCGCGGCCCAGGTAGTCGCGCCGGACAGGATCGTTGAGGTCCCGCGTCCAGTCCACCTCCACGGCTCCCGGGATGTGCCCCGAGGGATAGAGCAGCGGATCCTCGTTGGACTCCACGATCCGCACGCCAGGGTCTTTCAGATGGTCCGCGACCCAGTCGGTCGAGACCAGGACTTCCGGACGGACATAGCCACGACTCTCGATTTCGCTCACGTTCGACTCTCCTTTCACTCGATGGCCCGCCAGACCTCCAGTAATTGTGACCAAATATCTCATCAACCCGGAATCGATGCAAGGCCCTGATGTATCTGTTGATCCTGCGCGGCTTGCGCCTGCGACGCTCACCGGGTGAGCAGCGGGCCCTTCACTCGCGCCTCACAGCACTCTAGGATTTCGCCAGTTTCCAATCTGTGAATCAAACAACCCCCACGTCTTCGAGGACTGGGCGTTGCGGAATGGCAGGCATCGCGGCCGTGGTGGTCGTCGTTTGACTTGCCGCGAAGGGAGATTCGATGTCGGGTAGTACCTCGTGTCGTCGTTTCGTCGTGGCCGGGCTGGTCCTGGCTCTCTGGCTGCTCCCCCTCGCGAGCGCGAACGCCGCTCCAAGGGAGGGCGCCAAGGGCTCGATGGTCCAAATCCAGGATCTTGGGCGTATCCTTGTGCGGTCGATCGAGAAGCTTCTCAGGAGCTTCCCGATGCCCGACTCAATGCCTCCGGGACAGCAGCCGGGGAACAGCGGCCCGGGCACAAGCGTTAGAGACGGAATCGGGATCGACCCCCACGGCAATCCAGGCCGGGGCAATTGATGCGCTCGTAATGCGCTCAACCTTGTAAAGGAGCTTTCTATGCGCGAGTGGCACCCAGATCGTGCAGCGCTCGAGAAGTTCCTCAGGAATCACATGACGGACGCGGAGAGCCGGACGCTCCAGCGCCACCTGCTCACCTGTCAGGGCTGTGAGGAGCGGCTGATCGCCCTCCTCCCAGCCCCCCAGGATACGGGGCGGGGCCTCTCCGAAGAGGCCGGATACCGGCGGCTCATCCGGGAGCTGCTGGACGACACGCGCTCGGGGGCCGACCGGACGCAAAGCCTCCTGTTGCGGGAGCGGAGCGAGGCGGAAGGGCTCTGGCAGGAGCTGACAGGGAAGAGCTTCGAGGAGGCCCGGGAGCTCGTGCGGAGAGACCCTGAATACTGGAGTTGGGGGTTCTTCGAGCGGCTCTTCGAGGAGGGGCGCCGCTCCGCCCTGGTCGAGCCCCGCAGGTCCGAGGAGCAGCTCCGGCTCGCGCTGGAGGTCGCCGATCACCTCGATCCCGAGATCTACGGTCCCGGCCTGGCGGAGGCTGCCAAGACGCGGGCCTGGGCCTATCTCGGCAACAGCCTGCGCATCCTCTCCGACTTCCGCCAGGCTGAACGGGCCTTCCAGATGGCGGAGCTCTTCTTCTCCCAGAGCTGGCTCGATCCGCTCGATGAGGCGCTGCTCCTGGAGCTCAAGAGCTCGCTGCGCCGGGCCCAGCGCCGCTTCGACGAGTCGCTCCGCCTGCTCGACGACGCGGTCGGCCTCTACCGCGAGCTCAACGAGACGCACCTCCAGGGGCGGACGCTGATACTCAAGGGGCTGGGCCTCCAGTACACCGGCGATTTCCTGGGAGCCACCACCTGCTTCCGCGACAGCCTCTGCCTGCTCGATGAGGCCGAGGAGCCCCGCCTGGCGGTCGTCTGCCGGTTCAACCTGGTCCAGTGCCTGTACGACAGCGGCCACGCCGGGGAGGCCGCGGTGCTCATCCCCGAGGCGCGGCGACTCATGGAGCAGTTCGGGACGAGCTCGGACCTGCTCCACCTGCGCTGGCTCGAAGGGGCCGTCGCGGCGGCCCTGGGGAAGCCGGCTGAGGCGGAGCAGGCCTTCCTCGAGGTCAAGGAGGCTTTCACCACCTGCCTTGTGGCCTTTGACGCGGCCCTCGTCACCCTCGAGCTCGCCTCCCTCTATTCCCGCCAGGGGCGCACTGCGGAGGTGAAGCCGCTGGTCGAGGAGATCATCCCGGTCTTCCAATCCTGCGAGGTCCCCCAGGAGGCCCTCGCCGCTCTGATCGTCCTCCACAAGGCGGCCGAGATGGAGCAGCTCACCCTCGGCCTGGTCGAGGAGGTGGCCAGCTTCCTCGAAAAGGTGCGGGTGAACCCCACCCTCCGCTTCCGGGAGGAGGCCGAAGCCTGAGAATCTGGCAAGCAACTTGCTATATATCAGGCAGGGAGCGAGGGCGGGTGCGAGGGGAGGAAAGGTAGGCCGTCACACACCCAGAAGCGCTCCGAGCACGCCACGGCCTGCCCTCCTCCCTTGTTTCTTTTTGCAACTTTCTGACAGCAAAGAAAAGCCCGGAGGCTCGCGAGCCGTCCGGGCTTTTGTTTTGGCGATGAGCCGGCCTCAGAAGCGGGTGACGCCTCCCGGGTTGCCCGTCCCAGGATTGTAATTTCCGGCGTTGACCCCGGCGGCGGCCGTCTGCCCCAGGTACTCCTGGACCATCAGCGGGAGCTGCCGCTCGAGCCAGCGGGCCATGTCCTCCTCGTCGCGGAGGATCTCCTCGCAGATCTGCACGACCTCGTTCTGGCCGAGGGCGCGCGCCCCGGCGATCAGCGCCCGGTAGCAGGCGATCTCGAAGTGCTCGGCCGCGTAGTCGGACAGAGCGTTCTTCACCAGCTCGTCCGGCGCGGCGCCGGTTGAGCGCCCCTGGAAGAAGCCCGCGATCGTGCCCATGGCGGTCTTCACCGACGAGGTGCTGCCGCCCAGGCGGGCGACGCACTGCTCGACGCGGTCGGCGTGCATGCGGGTCTTCTCCAGGTGCTCGGCGAGCTTCTGGAACGCCTCGGGGTTCTTGTCGCGGACGTCGTTGACGTGGTTCTCCAGGACCTGGATCTGGCCCCTCTCCATCGAATAGGCGTCATTGAGCCAGCTCAAGAGCGTCTCTCTCGGATCCTTCATGCGGTGCTCCTTTCCCCTGTTGTATGGATTTCAAGGTTGGACGCGAACGGCACCGGATACTCCCCGGCGCCAAATTCTCAGAGGTGCAACATGTGTGCCCCGGAGACAGGCTTTCCCTAGAAGAATCAGGGGATCTGCGCCGGCACCAGCGGCTCTTCCTCGCGCCAGATCGGAGGGCCTTCGGTGTAGTGCTCCCGCTTCCAGATCGGGACCTCGGTCTTAAGCCTTTCCAGGGATGTGCGGCTGGCCTCGTAAGCGGCGGCGCGGTGGGGCGAGGCCACCGCGATCACTACGCTCGGCTCCCCTACCGGCACCTCGCCGAGCCGGTGGACGATGGCCGCCCGCAGCCCGGGCGAGGACGCTTCCAGGTCCGCGACGATCCGCCGCAGGCCCTCCACCGCCATCGTCCGGTAGGCGCTGTAGGTGAGCTTCTCGACCCGCCGCCCCTGATGGCTGTCGCGGACCGTCCCCAGGAAGACCAGCACAGCGCCGCGGCCGGGACCGGAGACCTCGGCGACCACCCGGTCGACGTTGATGGGGTTGTCCACCAGCTCTGCCTGGAGACGCCCGCCGCCTCCGGAGACCGGAGGGAGGAGCGCCACCTCGGCGCCGTCGCGCAGCGGCTCCTCGGGGGTGACGACGCGGCCATCCACCGCCACGGCCAGGCGGGACCAGAGGGGCTCCAGCTTCGGGTATTGCGGATCGAGCCGCCCGCGCAGGTCGGCCACCCGGCTCCCTTCCGCAAGCTCCAGGTCCATCTCGCCCGCGCCCAGGGCATCCGCGGCGCTGGCGAAGGCGAGGAGGCGGATTCTCATGACCGCGATGGTAGCACCGCACTCCCCATATAATCCCCGCGCCAGGAAGGGGGGATGCGTGACGATTCTGGAGAGCAAGGTCAACCGGAACGAAGCCTTCGAGCGGCAGGCGGAGCACTGGCGGACGCAGATGCAGCGCATCCGCGAGCAGGAGGACCGGATCCGCCTCGGCGGCGGCGTCAAGGCGCAGGACCGGCAGCGGGCACAGGGGAAGATGACCGCCCGCGAGCGGGTCGAGGCGCTGTGCGATCCGGGTGCGCCGTTCCTGGAGATCGGCCTCTGGGTGGCCTACGGCTTCTACGAGGAGTACGGCGGCGCTCCCGCGGCCGGCGTGGTCGTGGGGATCGGCAGGATCCACGGCCGCGACTTCGTGGTGGTCGCCAACGACGCCACGGTCAAGGCCGGGGCCTGGTTCCCGCTGACCTGCAAAAAAGTGCTGCGGGCGCAGGAGATCGCGCTGGAGAACCGGCTGCCCATCGTCTACCTGGTCGACTCGGCCGGCGTCTTCCTCCCCCTCCAGGACGAGATCTTCCCGGACAAGGAGCACTTCGGCCGCGCCTTCTACAACAACGCCCGGCTCTCCGCCGAAGGGGTGTTCCAGATGGCGGCGATCATGGGCTCGTGCGTGGCCGGCGGGGCCTACCTGCCGATCATGAGCGACGAGGCCCACATCGTCGAGGGGACCGGCTCGATCTTCCTCGCCGGCTCCCACCTGGTGCAGGCCGCGATCGGCGAGAAGATCGGTAACGAGGAGCTGGGCGGCGCGCTGGTCCAGTGCGACATCTCCGGCGTGGTCGACCACCGGCATCCGGACGACGCCTCCTGCCTGGAGAAGATCCGCAGCCAGCTCTCCCAGCTCGCGGAGGGCGAGCGAGCCCCCTTCGCGCGCCGCGATCCGGTCCCGCCGCTCCACGATCCCGAGGATCTTTACGGCCTCATGCCGATCGACCGCTCGCGCCCCTACGACACCTACGAGGTGCTGGCGCGGCTGCTCGACGGCAGCGAGCTCGACGAGTACAAGGCCACCTACGGCCAGACGCTGATCTGCGGCACCGGCTGGATCGAGGGGCAGGTGGTCGGCGTGGTGGCCAACCAGCGCTCGATCGTGGGACGCAGGACCGGCACGGGCGAGCGCGACCGCGAGCTGCAGATCGGCGGCGTCATCTACTCCGATTCGGCCGACAAGGCGGCGCGCTTCGTGGAGCTGTGCAACCAGAAGAAGGTCCCGCTCCTCTTCCTCCAGGACGTGACCGGCTTCATGGTGGGGAGCCGGGCCGAGCGGGGCGGCATCATCAAGGACGGCGCCAAGCTGGTCAACGCGGTGGCCAACACGACGGTGCCCAAGCTCACTCTCTTCGTCGGCAACTCCTACGGTGCAGGCAACTACGCCATGTGCGGCAAGGCCTACGGCCCGCGCTTCCTCTACGCCTGGCCCTCGGCGGCCATCGCGGTCATGGGCGGCGAGCAGGCGAGCAAGACGCTGCTGTCGATCCAGCTCAAGAACCGCGGCGAGGACGTCACCGAGGAGGAGAAGACCCGTCGCCTGCAAGAGATTCAGGCGCGCTACGCCGCCGCCATGGACCCGCGCTACGCCGCCGCCCGCCTCTGGGTGGACGCCATCATCGACCCCGCCGAGACCCGCCAGATCCTCGCCCGCTCGCTCGCCTGCGCGGCGATGAGCCCGCACCTTCCGGAATTCAGGACAGGGGTGCTGCAGACGTAGGCCCCCTTCCCGACCCTCTCCCGTATCGCGGGGGAGGGGGTCAGGGGGAGGGGGGTTCCTACCCCGTATCCCAACGCTTCAGGATCATCTGGATCTCGTCGCGGTGGGTGCTCTCGTCGCGGATCAGGTCGTCGAACTCGACCGCCAGGCCGTAGTGGCCCAGGGCCTCGGCCTGCCGGCGGCGCGCGACGTAGCGGTCGATCGTCTCGATCTCGTCCGCCAGGGCGTTGCGCAGCATTTCCCTGGCGTCCCGGCCCGCCTTGACCGGAGCGGGGGTGGTGACCGGCGTACCGCCGAGGGCGACGATCTTGTCGGCCAGGATCTGGGCGTGGCCCAGCTCGTCGGGGATCTCCGACTCGAAGAACTGGCGCAGCTCCATGCGCCACTGCCCCTGCACCTGGCTCGCATAGGTCCGGTAGGCGATGACCGCCGCGTACTCGTGCGCCAGGTCGATGTTGAGCTTTTCGAGGAACTCCTCCTGGGTCACGCTGGCGGTGTCCGCCTCCCTCTCTTCCATCGTCTTCGTTGCCATCGATGCTCCTCCTTTCGCGCGAAAGGACGTATGCAAGACTCCGACCTCCAGACACCCGTGCTAGGCTTCCGCCGCCTATGAAGACGATCCGGATCGGCAACGGCCAGGGGTTCTGGGGGGACAACGTGGACGCGCCGGTCGAGCTGCTGCGCGGCGGCCCGATCGACTACATCGGCATGGATTACCTCGCCGAGGTGACCCTGTCGATCATGATGCGGCAGAAGCTCAAGGACCCCCGGATGGGCTACGCCACGGATTTCATCGGCTTCATCCGCAGGGTCCTCCCGGAGATCAAGGAGCGCAACGTCCGCATCCTCGCCAACGCCGGCGGGCTCAACCCGAAGGCATGCCGCGAGAAGATCTTCGAGGTGGCGCGCGAGCTCGGCGTCTCCGGCCTGCGGGTCGGCGTGGTCGAGGGGGACGACATCTACTCCCGGCTGCCCGACCTGGTCGCGGCCGGCTATCCGCTGAAGAACATGGACACCGGCGAGCCGCTCGAGCCGGTGCTCGACCGGATGATGAGTGCCAACGCCTACATCGGCGCCCGGCCGGCGGCCGAGGCGCTGCGGCAGGGCGCGCTGATCGTCCTCTGCGGCCGGATCACCGACACGGCCCTGGCCCTGGCGCCGATGATCCACGAGTTCGGCTGGGGCGAGGAGGATTGGAATTGCCTCGCCGCCGGCACCATCGCCGGCCACATCATCGAGTGCGGAGCCCAGTGCACCGGCGGCAACTTCAGCCGCTGGTGGGAGGTCCCCGACCTCTGGAACGCCGGCTACCCGATCATCGAGGCGCGCGCGGACGGCACGTTCACCGTCACCAAGCACGAGGGGACCGGCGGCATGGTGACGGTCGACACCGTCTCCGAGCAGCTCCTCTACGAGATGGGCAATCCGGCCGAGTACATCACTCCGGACGTGGTCGCCGACTTCACCTCGATCCGTCTGCGCCAGGAGGGGAAGGACCGGGTCGGCGTCTCGGGAATCCAGGGGCGCCCCAGAACGCCGTTCCTCAAGATCTCGGCCTCGTATCTGGCGGGCTACAAGACCGGCGGCCAGATCACTCTGTCGGGCCCACGCGCCGTGGACAAGGCGAAGCTCGCCGCCGAGGTGGTGTGGAAGCGGCTGGAGCGCGCGGGGATCACCTTTCCGGAGGAGAACCGCTCGCAGGAGCTGCTCGGCACCGGCGTCTGTCTGCCGGGCGTGTTCCCGGCCGCGGCCGATCTGCCGGAGGTGGTCCTCCGCCTGGGCGTGCGCGATCCCGATCCCGGCAAGGTGGCCCGCTTCGGCCAGGAGATCGCGCCGCTGATCACCGCCGGCCCGCCGGGGGTGACCGGCTTCGCGGGCGGCCGTCCGAAGCCGCAGGAGATCATGGCCTACTGGCCGGCGCTGCTCGCGCGCGAGGAGGTGGAGGGGCGGATCGAGGTCGACGTGGAGGAGGCGTGAGGACGGAGCGCGCGCTCCTCCGCACCTGGTACGGCGGGCTGCTCGCGGGTCTCCTCCCGATCCTGGTCCTCGGCTTCCTCTACAGCGCGCTCGCCGACCGCCTCGCCTTCGCGGGCTGGGCCCTGGCCGCGGCCACGGCGTGGGTGCTGCTGCTGCGCCATGGCCTGGGCTCGGCATGGGAGACGCCGCGCCTGGCCGGCGCCATGGCGCTGCTGGCCGCCCTCGGCTGCGGCGCGTTCGCCTGGCTCGAGCGGCGCCACCACGAGATCCTCGACCTGGGGTTCCGCGCCGTTCTGCCCGGGATCTATCATCCGGCCGCCACCCGTCCGGCCACGGCCGGAGTCCTGGCCGCCGTGCTCGCCGCGGCCGGGCTGGGGGCTCTGCTCTTGAGGAGGAAGGCGCAATGAAAGTCCGGCTCTACGAGGTCGCCCTCGCCCGCTCGGGGGACAAGGGAGACGCGAGCAACGTCGGCCTGATCGCCAAGACGCCGGAGATCTACGAGGTCCTGCGCGATCAGGCCACGCCGCAGCGGGTCCAGGAGCACTTCCGCGAGGTCTGCCGGGGCGGAGTCGAGCGCTTCGACGTGCCGAACCTCCTCGCCTTCAACTTCATCCTGCACGATTCGCTCGGCGGCGGCGGCACCGAGAGCCTGAAGACGGACGCCCAGGGGAAGACGCACGCCCAGGGGCTCCTCCAGATGGAGGTCGAGGTCCCGGACGAGCTGGTCCGCGCGCTGGAAGGCCGGCGATGAGCCCGCTCGAGACCCGCCGCGACGGCGACCTGCTCTGGGTCACGCTGAACGATCCGGACCGCGCCAACGCCCTCTCGCCGTCCCTGATCCACGAGCTGACCGAGCTCTACCGCCGGCACCTGCGTTCGGAGGGGGTGCGCGCCGTGATCCTCTCCGGGGCGGGCAAGAACTTCTCGGCCGGGGCCGACCTGGAGCACTTGCGGTCGCTGCGCGACGCCGGACCGGAGGAGAACCTGCGCGACTCGCTCCGCCTGCGCAACCTGTTCGAGTCGGTGCTGCGCCAGGAGACGCTGACGATCGCCCTGGTCCAGGGCGCCTGCGTGGCCGGAGGGTGCGGCCTCGCCACCGCCCACGACTTCGTGGTGGCGGCCGACGACGCGCGCTTCCTCTACAGCGAGGTGCGGATCGGCTTCGTGGCGGCCCTGGTGGCGACCTATCTGCCGCTGCGCCTGCGCGGCTCCGACATCCGCGAGCTGCTGCTCAATCCCCAGTTCGTGGACGCGCAGAGAGCGCTGGAGATCGGCCTCGTCAACCGGATCGCTCCGGCCGCCGACCTCACCGCCGTGGGCCAGGCGCTCGCCGCGCAGATCCTGGAGACCGGCAGCTCCGAGTCGATCGCCCGCACCAAGCGGCTGCTGCTGGAGGTCATGGGCACGCCCCTCGACCAGGCTCTGGGCCACGCCGCCGAGGCCAACGCCGCCGCCCGCGCCACGGACGACTGCAAGCACGGCATCGCGACCTTCCTGGAGACCAAGAAGCCACCCAAGTGGCGCTAGAGCGGACATGCGCCTCGTCCTCTTCGACATCGACGGCACTCTGCTCCACTGCGGCCCGCAGGTCCGCCCCCTGTTCAAGGAGGCCCTGATCGAGGTCTACGGCACGGCCGGGGACTGCGACCACTATTCGTTCTCGGGACGGACCGATCCACGCATCGTGCTCGACCTGGTGACCGCAGAGGGAGTTCCGGAGGAGGAGGCCCGGCTCCGGCTGCCGCGCGTCCGCGAGACCTATCTGGAGAAGCTGGAGCGGAGGCTCGACCGCCGCGGGATGCGCCTGCTGCCGGGGGTCGTGGAGCTGCTGGAGAGATTGTCGGAGCGCTCGGACCTCGCGCTCGGCCTGTTGACGGGCAACTGGGAGCCGGGGGCGAGGAGCAAGCTCTCCCGCTTCGACCTCAACCGCTTCTTCCCGTTCGGCGCCTTCGGCTGCGACGCCGTGGACCGCGACGACCTCCCCCCGGTCGCCCTGGACCGGGCGGAGCGCCGGACCGGACGCCGGTTCGCTCCCGGAGAGACGCTGATCATCGGCGACACTCCACACGACGTCGCCTGCGGGCGCGCGCACGGCATCCCGGTGCTCGCCGTCGCGACCGGCCGCTCCCCGGCGGACGCGCTGCGCGAAGCCGGGGCCGACTGGGTGGTGCCGGACCTGACGTCGGCGCTCGACTGCGTCGAGTGGCTCTAGGGGAGGGCTACTCCAGCGCTCCGCCCGCCAGCTTCCATTCGGGGATTCCGCCGGTCACCTCGACCACACGGCGCGCTCCCAGCCGGTGCAGGGCGAGGCTCGCCGCGCGCATCTCCGGGTCCTCGGCCCTGGCGCCGACGACAAAGAGCTCCGTCCGCTGTGTGGTGCCGGCCGGCAGGCTCCCGGCCAGGTCGGCTGCGGTCGCCGAGACCGATCCCGGGATGTGCCCGCGCTCGTACTCCTCCCGAGGCCGCACGTCCACCACGCAGAACGGCGGGAAAGGAACACGCAGGCGCCGCCGGAGCTCGCCCGCGTGGGTCTTGAAGATCACGCCATCGAAATGCGGATCCATGGCCCCTCCTGGCCGCCGTCGGCGGCGGCCAGGGCGATGCTATCCCAGGTTCTATGCCGGTTGCAGGACCGGCTTCTCCTCTCCCAGCTTGAGCCCCTGCCGCCGGATCGCGAGCTGGGCCTCGTCCAGGCAGGCGGGGCATCGCCGCAGCAGGTGCCGGACGATGTCCTGGTTCTCCCTCCGGGAGAGCTCCGCCTTGAGAAATCTCTCCAGGGTGTCTGGTGAAAAGTGTAGCTGCGCCATTGAGTCCCCTCCGAGCCTACCCGCTCCTAACAGTATTTAGTTGCAGGAACGTAGAAAAAGGGGACAGGCAATCTCTACAAAGTTCTGCGGAACCACCGCTGGGTCGCATTGAGCGCCTGGATGAGCTGCGGCGTGGGACCGGCGAAGGGGTGCCGGGCCCCGAAAGTGTGGCTCGCGCCGGGGATCCGGAGGAGCTCCGCCTCCCCCGCGGCGCGCTCCGCCAGGCGGCGCCCCTCCTCCGCGGGCACGCTCTCGTCCTCCTCGCCATGGACGATCAGCCAGGGCGCCCGGCGGCGGGCGGCGGCGGCCAGGAGATCCAGCTCATCCCGATGGGACTCGACGTCCTCCAGCAGGCTCAGGCCGAGGGCGAGCTGCTGGCCCGTGCGGGCGTTGACCACGGGGAGCTCGCCGTCGCGCCGCCAGGCCTCTTTCTGCTCGGGCGTGTAGCGGTCGAAGGTGGCCACGGCGGCCCAGGTGACGAGGGAGCGGACCCGCTCATCCCGGGAGGCGGCCAGGAGGGCGTTGCCGCCGCCGCGGCTGTGCCCCAGGAGGCCCAGGCGGGCGCGGTCGACCCGCCCGGAGGCGATCGTCACCCCCGTCGCCTCCAGGACCGCCGACAGCTCGGCGACCTCCAGGCTGTGGGTGTCGGCGCGGAAGGCATCCGTGTCGCCGACCCGGTCCTCCCCCGGCCGCATGCCGGAGCCGGAGAGGTTGAAGCGCACCGCGACGAAGCCGCGGTCCGCGAGCAGCTCCGCGAGGTAGGGGAAGAACCCCCACTCCATAAACCCCTTGAACCCGTGGCAGACGACCACCGCCGGCCGCTCGCCGGGATGCCGCTCCGGAAGGTCGATCAGCCCATGCAGCGTCGCTCCGGAAGGGGTGGCGAGGGCGAAAGGGGTCGTGACGCTCATGCGGGGCCCATGCGATTATAGACTGGGGGCATGTCGATCGAAGGCGAATACCGGGCGCTGCGCGAAGGGTGCGGCGTCGTGGACCGGTCGTGGGCGGGGCGGCTGGAGATGCTCGGCGCGGACCGCCAGCGCTTCCTGAACGCCTATGTCACCTGCGACGTCAAGAGCCTCGCCCCGGGCGCCGGGGCGTACGGCTTCCTCACCAGCGCCCAGGGGCGCATCCTCTCCGACCTGGTCGTGCTGGCCCATGAAGACCGCCTCTGGCTGGAGGTGCCTCCGGGCCAGGAGGGACCAGTCGCGGAGCACCTGCGGAAGTACGTCATCGTCGACCGCGTGGAGATCCGCCCCCTGGCGGACATGCTGCCCATCACCCTCGCCGGCCCGCGCGCGGAGGAGGTGCTCGGCATCTCAGGTCCCCTGCCCGAGAGCCCCTGGCACCACACGCGGATGATGGTCTGCGGCACCGAAGTCGCGCTGCAGCGCGGTGGCCGGAGCGGCCGGAGCGATCGGACCGGCGCGCCGTCGTTCACCCTCTGGGTCTCGGCCTCGATCGCTCCCCATCTCACGGAGCGGCTGGTCGAGGCGGGAGCGGCGCCGGTCAGCCTCGACGCGCTGGAGGTCCTGAGGACCGAGGCGGGCATCCCGCGCTTCGGCCTCGACTTTGGCCCGGACAATTTCCCGCAGGAGACGGGGATCGAAGAGGCGGTGAGCTACACCAAGGGCTGCTATCTGGGGCAGGAGGTCGTGGCGCGGATCCACTACCGGGGGGGCGTGCAGAAAGAGCTTCGCAGCCTCCTCTTCGACGGCGACGCTCCGCCGCCGCCCGGCAGGCGGTTGCTCCAGGAAGGGCGGGAGGCGGGGACCGTGGGTACCGCGGTCCGCTCGATCGCGCTGGGACGGCCGGTCGGGCTGAGCATCCTGCACAAGCGCGCGGCCGCGCCGGGCACGAAGCTGGAGGTGGAAGGCGGGGAGACGGCCGAGGTCCTGGCCTCGCCCGTCCTCGGTCCCGCTACACGGTGAACGACGAGCCGCAGCCGCAGGTGCCGCTCGCCTTGGGGTTGTTGAACTTGAACCCCGCGCCGGCCATGCCGAGGGCATAGTCGATGCTGGTGCCCTCGAGATAGCGCGCGCTCACCGCGTCGATGTAGATGGTGAGGCCGCTCTGCTCGTAGACCCAGTCGTTGTCCCGCTGCTCGTTCTCGAAGTCGAGGGCGTACTCGAATCCGCTGCAGCCGCCGCCGCGCACCGCGATGCGCAGCCCGTGCGAAGGGTCGATCCCCTCCTGCTCGCGGGTGATCTTGACCATCTCCACCGCTTTCGGAGTCATGGTGACGGGCGTGTACGCCTCCGACTGCGGAGTCTCGTTCGGCTGGACCTGCTCGGTATGTTCCATTGAGGACAGTCCTCCTTCTTCACTTCCTGAAACAGGACGGATGTGAGGCGAATTTCACTCCAGCGGTCAGGATATCATCCGGCCCGTGCTGCGGGCCATCCTCTTCGATTTCAACGGCGTCCTCGTGGATGACGAGCCGATCCACCTGGAGATGTTTCAGCGGGTGCTCGGAGACGAAGGGATCTCCCTGTCCAGCGAGGAATACTACCAGCGCTATCTGGGCCTCGACGATCGGAGCTGCTTCGCCGCGGTGCTGACCGAAACGGGAGGGCAGCCGACGGTGCCGCGGCTCATGCGGCTGATCGCCCGCAAGGCGGCCTATTACCAGGAGAGGATCCGCGAGCGCGGCTATCCCCTCTTCCCCGGCGCCGTCGAGCTGGTGCGCGAGGTCGCGGCGGCCGGACGGATGCTCGGGATCGTCAGCGGCGCGCTGCGCGAAGAGGTCGAAGGGGCGCTGCGCCAGACCGGCCTGCACACCCTCTTCAAGGTGGTGGTCACGGCCGAGGACGTCAGCGACGGCAAGCCGGATCCCGAAGGGTACCTCCGCGCCCTGGAGGCGCTGAACTCCGTCCCGCCCCTGCCCGAGCGCCTGATCCATCCGCACGAGGTCCTGGCCGTCGAGGACAGCCCGGCCGGCCTGGCCGCCGCCGCCGAGGTGGGCTTCGTCACCCTGGGTGTGGCCCACACCTACCCAGCCTCCCGGCTGCGCGAGGCCGATGCCGTGGCGGAGAGACTCCAAGGGCTCACCCTGGAGCGCCTGGAGCGGCTCTTCGCCGAGACGAGCCGCCGCTGATGGACGCCCTGATGGACGCCGAGATCCGGCGGCGGGTCGAGCAGTACGTCAAACCACTCTACGCCGGGCTCGACGGCGTCCAGACCTTCGACCGGATCGACCGCCTGCGCACGCACCTCGCCGCGATCCGCTCGGACGATCCCTCCGGCACCGCCGTCGACGAAAGCTTTCTGGAATTGCTGCTCCTGCTGCATGGAGCGGCCGACCGGCTCGGCTCGCTGGCCCCGGGGGGGAGGCTCGACCTCTTCCTGCGCGGCCTGGGGCTGTCCGAGGATCTGGTCCGGAAGGTGCGGACGGCGCTCGGCCGTTTCCGGGACGACCCCCGCCGGCCCGAGGAGGAGCTGCTGCACGACGCCCTGCTGCTGGAGTCCGCGGGAGTGGTGGCCGCGGCCGAGCGGCTGATGGCGGCGGGCAAGAAGCGGACGCCGATCGGACGTGTGCTGGCGCAGCTCGACCCCGGTCCGCCCGCGGAGCGGTATCGTACCCGGCACGGCGCCGCCCTGGGCGCCGCGCGCCGCCGGGACGCGGAAGCTTGGATCGAGGACCTCCGCCGCCGGGCGGCGGAAGACGGGCTCAGTTGATCGGCAGCCGGTCGGAGAACCCTTCTTCGTAACTGTGGAAGAAGGACAGCGCCTGCTCCGGGAAGCGCCAACAGAAATAGCCGTCGCCGCTGTCCCAGTCGACCAGCCAGAGCCCCTTGACCTCGCATCCGACCGAGATGATTTCCTGCGCCCAAAGATGGACGATCTTCTCGCGCGCCTCCTCCAGCTCCTCCCGACGCGACTCGAGCTCCTCGACGCTCGCCACCGTATTGACCAGAGCTTCGATCTGGCGCACGGCGGCGGCCGTCAGGTCGCGCACGATCGGAAACGTAGAGATCGCCTCGTCATACGAGAAGATTCGTTTTCCCATTCTCTGCTGCTGTTGAGGCATAGGAAGCAGATTATACCAATAAGCGGCTTCTTCCCGAAATCCTTGAGCGGCCCTTGGCGGCAAAGACGAGGTGCGGTAGATTCTCCACCAGAGTGAGCATCGAAAACCGGATTACGGAGCGGGGGCGCGGCCACGTCGAAGCGATCGCCGGAGGCATGTTCTCCGGCAAGAGCGAAGAGCTGGTCCGCCGGTTGCGGCGGGCCGCCATCGCGCGGCAGCTCGTCCAGGTATTCAAGCCGGCCTCCGACAACCGGCACGGACCCGAGCGGCTGGTCACCCGCGACAACCGCCAGCTCGAAGCGGTCACGGTGACCTGCAGCTGCGAGCTGAGACGCAAGCTCGCGCCGGGCGTCCAGGTGGTGGGGATCGACGAGGCGCAGTTCTTCGACGCCGGCCTGGTCCAGCTCGTCAGCGAGCTGGCCGACACCGGCGTGCGGGTGATCGTCGCCGGCCTCGACCTCGACTACCTGCGCCAGCCCTTCGGTCCGATGCCGCAGATCCTCGCCATGGCCGAGTACGTGGACAAGATGCACGCCGTCTGCGTCCGCTGCGGCGACCCCGCCCAGTACAGCCAGCGCATCGCCGGCGGCACCGAGCAGCTCCAGGTGGGGGACGGAGAGTCCTACGAGGCCCGCTGCCGCCGGTGCTACGAGCCGTACGGGACGTAAGCCCAGAACCCCCTCCCCGACCCTCTCCCGCTATGCGGGGGAGGGGTCAGGGGAGGGGGCCAGCGTCCGCGGCTGGCCGTTCTTGTCGACGTGGACGTAGACCACCTCGGCCTCGGTGACTTTGACCCGTCCGGAGGTGATGCCGTGGGGGCCGCGCTCGGCCTCGACCGTGACCTTGACGGTGATGGAGGTCCGGCCCAGGCGCAGGGTCTCCGTGTAGAAGCTCACCAGGTCGCCCACGAAGACCGGGGCGTGGAACACGACCTCGCGCATGGCCACGGTCACCAGCCGGCCGCGCACGTGCCGGTGGGCTTCCACCGCGCCCGCCTGGTCGATGTAGGAAAGGATGATGCCGCCGAAGATGGTGCCCAGGGCGTTCGTGTCCTTGGGCATCATGGCGACGCGGATCGCCGGTTGCACCGGTCCGCTACCGCCGTCAGGGTTGATCTCGTCCATGCGTCCTCTCGGTCCTTTCAGGAAATGTCCTGCCGTCCCCCTCATGCTATCCTAGGCAACTCCGACGCGGCCCCGCCCAAACGATGCCGGAACCGGAAACGATCTCAGCGCAGTCGAGCCCCAGCAACCCTGCGGGCTCCTCGAGCGACGCCATGCTGCTGCGGCAGGTGGCGGAGCGGCAGCCGGAAGCTCTCGCCGGCCTGTACGACCGCCACGCTTCCGTCCTGCTCGCCCTCGCCCGGCGTATCCTGGGCGCCTCGGGGGATGCGGAGGACATCCTCCAGGAGGTCTTCCTCCATGTCTGGAACAACGCCTCGCGCTACGACGCCTCACGCTCGTCGGTCTCGACCTGGCTGGTGCTGATCACCCGCAGCCGCGCCATCGACCGGCTGCGCCACCGCGGTGTGGTCGATCGGGCTCACGAGTCGGCCCATCAGGATTCCGGAGGCGGGCATGCATCCCCCGAAGCTCCCGAATCCGTACTGTTCAGAGAGAGGCGTGAACGAGTGAAGCGCGAGATGGAGAACCTCCCGCCCGAACAGAGACAGGTCCTGGAGATGGCGTTCTACGACGGGCTCACCCAGAGCGAGATCGCCGCCCGGGCCGACCTCCCCCTCGGGACGGTCAAGACGCGGATCCTGTTGGCCATGAAAAAACTGCGCAGCGCCCTGCGCGCCGAGATCAGGCAACTGCTTTGAGCCAGGAAACGCACCAGGAAGACCCGACCATCCTCGCGGCCGTCGACTCGCTGGAGCCGGGCCGGAGCCCCTTCGAGCCGCTGCCGCCGGGGACGCGCGACGAGACCGCCGAGACGCTGGCGCGCCTCTACAACGAGGTGCTGGGCCTGATCCCCTACGAGCTCGATCCGGCCGCGCCGCGTCCCGAGGTCAAGCAGAGGCTGATGACGGCGATCGCCGGGGAGGAGACGCAGGAGGTGGCCGAGCTGCGGGCCGCGCCCATCGCCCCGCCCGCCTCCATTCCAGCTCCCGCAGCCGCCCCTGCGCCGGCTCCCGCGCCTGTCCAGCCTTCGCGGGAGATGAGGACCACAGGATCTCCTCAGGAGGTGCGAGTCCCGTCGCGGAGGCCCATGGCGGCGGTCGCGTCCCGCCGCGCCTCCCGCTGGCCGCTGGCGCTCGCCGCCTCGCTGGCCCTGGCGTTCGCCGGGCTCTCCGGCTGGCTCTATCTGGAACAGGCCCGGCAGAGGGAGAAGATCGCGCAGCTCCGAAACGAGATCCAAGAGACCGGGCAGGCTGCGGCCGAAATGGGGCGGATGCGTGACGAGCTCGCGGAAATGCGGGACAAGCTCACCTTGGTGACCTCCCCGGCCGTCCTCGTCAGTCCGATGCGTCCCATGGGGGAGCCGCCGATCCAGCCCGGAGCGCGCGGCACCCTCTTCGTGGCCGCCGACCACCAGCACTGGTATCTACGCCTCGAAGGGCTCCAGCCCGCGGGAGAGGGCAAGGCCTACCATCTCTGGTGGGTCGCCGACCAGGGCATCCTCAGCGGCGGGACTTTCACCGCCCGGCCCGGAGAGCGCATCGAGCTCAGCTCCGCCACCATGCCGGCCACCACTCGCGCCGCCATGGTCACCCTGGAGGACGAGGGCAGCTCTCCCAACGCCCCCACCGGCCCCGAGGTGATGCGGTCCGGGGACGTGTACGAGGTGCTGTAGGCCCCCCTCTTGCGAGAGTTCCCGGTAGGCGATATGATTTCGCCATGTCGCGCAACGCGGTCGTCAAGCATGTCGTCCCTCCAGCTACGGCGGCGGAGCTCGTGGAAGGGCTCCACATCACTGAGGAAGACAGGAAAGTCGTCGAGAAGGTGCTCCACCGTTTAGGCTATCTCCCCAAGGGAGAAAGACTTTCCTTCGCCATCCCGGTAGAGCGCTCTTCCGGGCAACAGGCTCCTTGACACGGTCTCTATGGCCCGGCTCAGGTCCCGCGCTTTCGAGTTGGGGCTTGCTTATGCGATTTCGCGCGAGCACTCCCACAGATTCATTGTCTTCGAGACTCGCGAGCACCGCCTCCAGGCAAGCCTCAGCGACCTCAACGGCTACGATCCGCAGATTCACGATGGCACTGCTACAGGTGTCCTGGGACTCCTGGATTGCTTTGGAACCTTGGGAAATCCCCCCAACCTGAAAATCCTCGAGCGGCTCACCGCAAAGCTGACCCGCGCGGTCTTGGAACTCCAAGGAGAGCATGGTCTCAGCCATCCTTTCTATCCGTTCATCTATCGCCAAACTGTTCTGACCGCCATCTCTCAGGCGAAACGCGAGAGGCTGATCGACTGAGCGCCCTCCCGGCACACCGTGTGCATTTTGAACCCGGGGATGCCGACGAAGATGAAAGCTCCCCAGCTTCTTGCGTTTGGGAGCCCTCGAGGCGGTCTTCGAGTAACCATCCGGCGATTGGCCGCTGACCGCTACGGAGGGATCGGAGCGGCGCCTCCGGAGGACGAGGGAGGAGGATGGCGGATCCCCGGCCAGTCGGCTACCGTGTTGCGGCCCGTCGAGCTACCCTTTGAGGAGAAGAGAGATGACGACTGACGCTCTGGCGGCGGAACCGATCCTCGAAGCGACGGCTCAGGACACCGAGCCGAAGCCCGAGCAGGAATCGGGACCCCAGCCTTCGCCCGAAGTCCTGACGCGCCGCGAATGGCTGGTCACCAACGGCCTCGGCGGCTACGCCGCGGGTACCCTGTCGGGCATCCCCACCCGCCGCTACCACGGCCTGCTGGTGGCGGCCCTGTGCGCGCCGATCGGCCGTACACTGATGCTCGGCCAGACCTCCGAGGTGCTGCGGCTGCCGGACCATTCGACGATCGACCTCGGCGGACAGGCGCGCAACGGCCTGGCGCCGGAGGCGCCCGGCGTCAACTTCCTCCGCCAGTTCCGGCTGGAGAGCGGGCTGCCGGTCTGGCGCTACGACGCCGGGGGGTACGTACTGGAGAAGCGGGTCTTCCTCGCGCACCTGCAGAACACGGTCTACGTCCTCTACCGGCTCCTGAGCGGACCGGGCCTGCTGCGCCTGGAGGTCCACCCGTCGCTCCACTTCCGGCCGCACGACGCGCCGGTCTCGACCCCGCTCGCCGGACCGTTCGAGGTGCACGCCGTCGAGGGGCGCTACGAGATCTGCTCCTCCTGGGCGGCGCTGCCGCCGCTGCGCCTGCGCTTTTCGGGAGCCAACCCGTCCTTCACCATCACCGGGCAGAAGCTCGAGGGCCTGTACTACGACGTCGAGGCCCGCCGCGGCTACGAATCCGTGGGCGACCTCTGGGACCCGGGCCACTTCGCGGCCGACCTCGGCGTCGGGGACGAGGCCGCGCTGATCGCCTCGACCGAACCCTGGGAGGTGATCGGCGCTCTGCCCGCCCAGGAAGCTCTTGCAGCGGAGTTGGAGCGCCGCGAGCGGCTGCTGTCCACCGCAGACCCCCGCGCCCACGATGGCGTCGGAGCCGAGCTAGTGCTGGCCGCCGACCAGTTCGTGATCACTCCCGGCCGGACCGCGGACGCGGCGCGCGCCCAGGCGGCGGGCGACGAGGCGCGGAGCCTCATCGCCGGCTACCACTGGTTCACCGACTGGGGCCGCGACACCATGATCAGCCTCGAAGGGCTGACGCTGACCACCGGCCGCCGCCTCGAGGCGGGCTATGTCCTGCGCAGCTTCGCCCGCCACGTGCGCGACGGCCTGATCCCCAACTTCTTCCCCGAGGGGGACCGCGAGGGGGTCTACCACACGGCCGACGCCACACTCTGGTTTTTCCACGCCCTGCACCGCTACCTCCAGGCCACGGACGACAGGATGACGTTGAGCCACCTGCTCCCCACCCTGCTCGACATCGTGGACCACCATCTCCACGGCACCCGCTTCGGGATCGCGGTCGACCCGGAGGACGGCCTGCTCCGCCAGGGAGCCGAGGGATACCAGCTCACCTGGATGGACGCCAAGGTGGACGACTGGGTCGTCACCCCGCGGCGCGGCAAGGCGGTGGAGATCAACGCCCTCTGGTACAACGCCCTGCGCCTGCTGGAAGGCTGGGTGCGCGACCGGCGCCCCGGCGAGGAGGGCGAGGCGGTGGCGCGCCAGCTCGCCGAGCAGGCCGAGCGCACCCGCGAGTCCTTCAACCGCCGCTTCTGGTACGAGGAGGGGGGCCACCTCTACGACGTGATCGACGGCGTGGTGAACGGCGAGCCGGGAGACGACCCCGCCTGCCGTCCGAACCAGCTCTTCGCCATCTCCCTGGACCACCCGGTCCTGGACCGGCAGCGCTGGGAGCCGGCCCTGCGCGTCGTCAAGGAGCGGCTGCTGACCCCGGTCGGCCTCCGCTCGCTGGCGCCCGGCCATCCCGACTACAAGCCGGCCTACGACGGCGACCTGCGCTCCCGCGACGCCGCCTACCACCAGGGCACCGTCTGGGGCTGGCTGATCGGCCCCTTCGTGGACGCCTGGCTGCGCTGCCATCCCGAGGACCGGGCCGGTGCGCGGAGCTTCCTGGAGGGCTTCGTCCCGCACCTCGGCGAGTTCTGCCTCGGCTCCATCGCCGAGGTCTTCGACGCCGAAGAGCCCTATCACCCCCGTGGCTGCGTCGCCCAGGCCTGGAGCGTCGCCGAAGTGCTGCGCTGCTGGGTGAAAACGGCGCCCTGAGCGATACCATGGGAACCATGAAAGCCACGATTCCACGCATCCTCGCCACGGTTGGGCTCTTGTGGAGCGTGTGGGCCGGCGTGCGTATCTGGACCACCCCGGTGGTCACCCATAGGGTGGCCATGGTCGCCGAGGGGTCAAACGAAGAGAGGGTCTCCAGCCAGCCATTCCGCGAGGCTCAGCGATTCGCCGAGGTCTCACCGCTCGGCGCATTGCCGCTGCTGATCCCCGTCGCCTTGGCCGCTCTGGCCGTCTTCGGAGCCTGGATCCGCGAAAGCTTCTCCCTGACCCTGGGCGCGGTGCTTCTCCTCGGGTACAGCTTCGTAACCGGCTTCTCGATCGGAGGCGCCTACGTGCCCGCCGCCCTCTGCCTCGTTGCGGCCAGTTCTGTCGACTTGGTGCAGAGATTTCGGGACTGGCTGCGCGAGCAACCCGCCTAGGCAGGCGACACGAGGGAGGGGACTACTGAAGACCCATTTCTTCCAGAGACCGGGCGACGAGGATCTGGTCAACGATCTGGTTCAGCCGGTCGATGGAACGGATGGCCTCTACCCGCCGTTTGACCTCGTCCGGTAGAGGACCGAAACGGCGACGGAGCAGGCGGAGCACGGTCTTCCGGACTCCCTCCTCTTTTCCGAGTGCCACCCCTTCCTGTCTCCCCAGGACCATCCCTTCTTCCCTCCCGATGGCCTTCATCTCATCCGCCCAGGTCATCCTTATCGCTCGCATCGTACCGTCCTCCCCGCGCTCACTGGCCTGCAGAGCCTCGAACTCGGCCGCGTCGCGTCCCTCCAATTTTAAATACGTCTCGACGCAATTGACAAGCAGGAAGCGGCGCAAATTGTTGAGCCGGGCTCCGGCGATCCGCTGCAGGCAGGCCATCTTGTGCTCCGCCCGGCTCAGATCCCCAGGACGCATCAGCGCCGCCAGTGCCCAGGCCAGAGGCTCGGACCGGGAAAGGTAGTCCTCCGCTCGGCACCCTTCCAGGCCGAAGACGTAGAAGCGGAAGCAGCCGATCTCCGGTCCCAGCTCGTCGTCCGAGACCGTCTCCAGGGCCACGCCTGGCCGGCCTCTGCGCAGGCAGGCCAGGATCGGCACCACCGGCCATCCATGGCGCAGACGGAGCTGCATGTAATAACCGGCGAGACGGTGGCCGATCTCCGGCCGCGACCGGGCTTCAATCTCGACGTGGACCAGGGCTCTCCCTTCCTTCTCCCGGAGCGGCACCTCGGCCAGCAGGTCCAGCTCGCGCCTCCTTCCCTTGGGCCAGTCGGTGAAGATCTCTTTGTCCAGGAGCTTCCATTGAGAGAGGTCTAGGCACAACGCCGGCCCGGGCGCGACGAGACCCAGGAAGTCGGACAGAAAGGCTCCGATCAGCTCCTTGAAGAGCTGGTCGTGAACGCTGCCCCTTCTCGGGGCGGGGTGATGACCCCTCATCACCCCTATAAAGAACGGAAAACAGGTCCGAAACCTTGCGAGAATCTTCCGACTTTTTTCGACAGCCGGGAAACGGCCGGCCGGAGCCGACTCAGGCGGGCGGCACGGGCTGCGGGACGGCGGGCTTGGCGACCTGGAGGTCCGCGGGTGCCTTGTTCAGGCCGAAGGAGCCGATCACATCCAGGAGCTGGGCGCGGACGACCTCGCGGGAGTAGTCGGCGGCGAGGCGCCGCCTGCCGCTCTCGGCGAGCCGCTGCCGCGCGGCAGGATCTTCCAGCAGCTCGAGGACGGCGGTCACCCACTCGATCGGATGCGTGCCGACGATGCGGAAGTCCTCCCCCTGCCGGCCGGAGGTCCC
Source organism: Thermoanaerobaculia bacterium (assembly GCA_036380715.1). Classification (GTDB taxonomy): domain Bacteria; phylum Acidobacteriota; class Thermoanaerobaculia; order Multivoradales; family UBA5704; genus UBA5704. Next base: position 28,874 of record DASVEF010000278.1, read on the forward strand.
GGCCACGGCCCACGGCGTTGCGATCACCGGCACTCCTACCGCCCACGCCTCCAGTACCTTGATCGGCACGCCGGAGCCGCAGCGCATGGGCGCCAGCGCCAGGGTCGACTGGGCGAGGATCGACCGCATGTCGCGCGGCGACTCGACCAGACGCACCCCGGCGCCGGCGCGAGCCACGGCCCGGCGGATCGCTGAAGCCGGCCGGTCCCCCGCCACCACGATGCGCACGTCCGGACGCGCCTGCCGGATCGCCGGCCACACCTCGTCCAGCCACCAGGTGATCGCGTCCACGTTCACGAAGTAGCCGAGATTGCCGGTCATCGCCAGGATCGGTCCCGTCTCCACGCCGTCCCAGAGCAGCTCCTGGTCGAGAGGCGGCTGTGCCGTCCGTTCCCGCACGGCCAGGCGGACGACCGAGACCTTGCGGCCGAGGTCCGGCGGCAGGCGGTTGATCAGCGCCTGCCGGTCGCGCTCGCAGACCAGGATCACCCCCGCCGCCCGCTCGGCCAGGCGGCGCTCGCCGATGGCCAGCAGGCGCGCCTCCAGGCGCAGCAACGGCCGCAGCCACAGGCGGTCGACGTCGGCGCGCAGCGAAAAGTTGAGGGAGAGGCTGTCGATGAGGTCCACGAGGATCGGCGTGGAGCCGAAGTCCTTGAGGTGGATCCCCAGCCGGACGAGCTGGAGGATCGCCAGATCCGCCCGTGGCGCGAGCTCGCGCAAACGCCGTCCCAGGTCGGGCTGATAGAACAGGCCGCTCTGCAACGGATGGTTGCGGATCAGCACCCGCGCCATGCCGGGGACGAGGGCCGAGGTCCGGCTCGGCTCGTAGAGCTCGATCCGGTACGGCGCACCCTGCGGCGGCGGCGGAAGATCCTTCCCCGGAGCCGGCGTGAGCAGCGTCACCTCGTGCCCGTCCGACAGGAAGTCGAGCGCCTGCACGGCCCGGATCTGATCGCCGCGGCGGGGCGGCCAGGGATAGCGCGAGGTGGCGAGGAGGATCTTCAAGGCGCTCTACACCAGCTTCAGCAGATGCCCGAGCTTCTCCCGCTTGGTCTTCAGGTAGGCGCGGCTGCTCTCGGTCGGCGGCACCTCCAGCGGGACGCGCTCGACGATCTCCAGCCCATAGCCGTCCAGGGCGATGTACTTGCTCGGATTGTTGGTCATCAGACGCATCTGGCGCACGCCGAGGTCACGCAGGATCTGGGCTCCGATGCCGTAGTCGCGCTGGTCCGGCCGGAAGCCGAGCCGCTCGTTGGCCTCGACCGTGTCGTGCCCCTGCTCCTGCAGCTCATAGGCGAGGAGCTTGTTCATCAGGCCGATGCCGCGCCCCTCCTGGAGCAGGTAGAGCAGCACCCCTTTGCCCTCCTCGGCGATCTTCTCCAGGGCCTGCTCGAGCTGTACGCCGCAGTCGCAGCGCGCCGAGCCGAAGATGTCGCCGGTCAGGCACTGGCTGTGAACCCGCACCAGCACCGGATCCTCCGGGTGCGGCTCGCCCATGACCAGGGCGAGGTGCTCCTCGCCGGTCACGTCCGAACGGTAGGCGTGGATGCGGAACTCGCCGTAGGCCGTGGGCAGGCGCGGCGAGGCGATCTTGCGCACCAGGGTCTCGTGCCGGAGCCGGTGGCTGATCAGGTCCGAGACCGTGATCACCTTGAGGCCGTGCGCGCGCGCCACCTTGACGAGGTCGGGCACCCGCGCCATGGTGCCGTCGTCGTTCATGATCTCGCAGATCACCCCCGCCGGATTCAGCCCGGCCAGGACCGCGAGGTCCACCGACGCCTCGGTCTGCCCCGCCCGCTTGAGCACGCCGCCCTTGCGGGCGCGCAGCGGGAAGACGTGTCCGGGCCGCAGCAGGTCCTCGGGCCGGGTCGCCGGGTCGATCGCCGTCCGGATCGTCGCCGCGCGGTCGGCCGCCGAGATGCCGGTCGTGACCTTGCCGCGCGCCTCGATGGAGATGGTGAACGCGGTGCCGAAAGTGGACGTGTTGTCCTCGACCATGAGCGGCAGCTCGAGCTGGCGGCAGCGCTCCTCGGTCAGGGCCAGGCAGATCAGGCCGCGGCCGTGCTTGGCCATGAAGTTGATGGCTTCGGGGGTGACCTTCTCGGCCGCGATCGCGAGGTCCCCCTCGTTCTCGCGGTCCTCGTCGTCCACGATGATCACCATGCGGCCCTGGCGGAAATCTTCAATCGCCTCCTCGATCCGGGCGAAGGGTGTGGTCTTTTTCATGGCGGGCTCTCCGGCTCGCAGGCGTGGGAGGGATTGGGAACGCGGCGTTCCCCCCGGAGTGTACTTGCCGCAGGGCGGCGGGGTCAACCGGAGCGCCCGAGCGAGACGGAAGCGGGAACGGGCCAGGACTGCCGCGGCCCATTCGGCCCCACCACCTGTGAGACTGACCCAGGTTCCTCTTCCTTCTCGTCCGGAGCAAGAAGGCTCAGATAAGGAAAATAGGTGCGGTAACGGCGAGCGTCCCGGGTCAACAGGGGCGGGTCAGAGCCATGATCTCCTCGGTGCTCATCCCCGAGGTGGCCCTGCCCCGCATCCGCTCCAGCAGCCGCTGCCCCCGACCGCCAAGCGATTTCTCCTCGCGAACGATCCGGACGGCGTTGCCCTCCACCTCGAAGCGCACCTCGGCATGGGGAAGAAGCCCCAAACGCTCTCGGATCTCGATAGGGATGGTAACCTGTCCCTTGCTGGTGATTCTCCCGGAGCGAGTAAGAATCATACCTTTCCGATTCTTACCTTCCACGAGACCTGGTCAAGGCCTGAACGGAGCGCAGCCGCAGGCACCGACAACCGTAAAGTGGGCGAGGGCTACCACGGCGCCGGCATGGAGATAGGCGAGGTTCAGGTCGAGCAGCCGCCGCAGCTCCGGCAGGGCTGCGGGTTGTCGTCGGAGCCCGGGGGAACGGCTCAAGCCGGCCGCGGGTCCTCCTCGTCGATCTCCGCCCAGATCTTCTCCGCCGTCTCCTCCGGCAGGTCACGGACGCCGCGGATCTTCTCCAGGTCTCCCAGGTGCTTGCGCGCCTTGCGCAGCAGCCGGGTCACGAGGACCAGGTCGGCCGCGTAATAGGTCAACAGCGCGTCCACCGTGCCCACGTTCACGCTGGTCCGTCCGCCCTTGCCCCGCCGCTCCGCCTTCAGCACGGCCACCTGCCCGACCTTCGCCCCGGCCGCCACCTGGGCCTGCGTCTTCCCGCTGCGCAGCCGCAGCAGGAGGAACACCACGTTGAGGTCCCGGAGGTCCTTCACGCGAAAGGCAGCGGCTCGATGCGGACGTCGTGGAACCGCAGCAGCCGGAGCAGGTCCGAGGTCCACGACCAGACGCTCACCGCCGGGCTGTGCCCTTCGGCGAGCGTCCCTTCCAATCCGCGCAAGGTGCCCGCCGCCATGTCCCGCCCGTCCTCGGGCTCGAACCGCTCCTCGATCTCCCGCGCCAACGCCTCGATCCGCTGCCGCCGGCCGGTCGCCGCCAGCACGAAGCCCAGCTCCAGAGAGGCCAGGGCCAGCTCCGGCAGATCCGACCGCTCCTCCAGGAGCTTGCGGCGAAGCCCCTCCAGCAGGTTCTCGGCCTCGTCCAGCCGGCCGAGCCGCGCCTTGGCCCGGGCCTCCAGCCGGAACGCGCGCAGCACCTCGCCCGGCTCGCGCAGCCGCGGATACAGGCGCACCGCGTCGCCGAGCGTCGCCCGCGCCGCCTCCGCCTGCCCCTCCTCCGCCAGGCACCCCGACAGCGTCAGCCCCGCCCGCATGCTCAGCCACGGGTATGCCGCCGGCTCCATCGTGGCCCAACCGTGGAGCAGAGGCTTCACCGCCGCGGCCGGTCCCTCCCATTCGGAGCACGCCAAGCCGAGCAACAGCAGGCAGACCCCGTGCTCCAGCCCGAGCTGGTCCTCCGCGAACAGCCGCCCCGCGTGCCGCAACAGCGCCAGCGCCTCGTCCAGCCGCCCCTGCTCCCAGCGCAGCAGCCCCACGGTCCGCGAATACACCGCCCGGTCCGCCACCGTCTCCACAAAAAAGTGCGCATAGGACAGGGGGGAGTCGGCCCTCTCCAGCTCCCCCTGCAAGCGGCAGGCATTGCCTTCCAGGCAGAGGGCCCGCGCATGAGCGCTGCGCGCCGGCTCCACAGGGTTCCGTACGCGTTCCGACAGAATCGCCGCCAGCGCGGCCAGCTCCTCCGCCCGGCCTGGATCCGGCAACTGCAACCGGTGGCTCTCCTCCAACAGGAGCTCCACCAGGTCGAACCTCTGAAGCTCCGGCTTGTCGAGCAATCGGTGCCGCCGCCCCACCGGCGTCTCCATCAGCCTTTCCAGCAGCACCGCCGCCTCGGCCCGCGGCTCCTCCATCGCCATCACCGCGGACACGCCTCCTTTTCCAGACCGCCCCACAACGGCCGCACCGCCGCCGCGCACTCCCGGCAGCCGGCCAACAGGTGCCGCACCAGCTCACGAACGTCGGCCGGCGAAGCCTCGCCGCTCCGCAAGCGGCCGAGCACGTCCGGCTCCAGATGGCGTTGGGAAATCCTCACGCCGCGAAGTCTGCAACCCCGAACGGTTGCTTTCGACAAGCTGTACCTGGAATTCTGGAAATTTCCTGAGTAGGATCACGGCATGCGGAAAAGTTCTGCCAGAATGAGATCCGTTCCCACTCAGGCGTGTCACGCCGCACGGCTCCGCGGCACCGTAGAGAGAAAGAAGAGCCATTCGGGAGACCGCTCATGATCCGCTCGTTCCGCTCGCTGATCATCGCCATCCTGGCGCTCTGGAAGCGCCTCTCGCAGAAGGAAGTCGGCGTCCGTTCCGGCATCCCTCCGAAGTACATCTCGGACCTCCTCAAGAAACCGGACCTCAAGGACGAGGTCTACGACAGGCTCCTCGCCGGCGTCCAGGGCCGGCCCGCCGAGGTCGCCCTCGTCACCTCCGCGCTCGAAGGCCTGCAGGCCCTGCAGGCCGACCCCGAGCTCACCCCCGAGGAGCGGGATGTGGTCGAAATGGGCGTGCTCGAAGCCGCCCGCCGGTTCCGCGAGGTCCTCCGCGAAGCCGTCCGCCGCTCCCGCGCCATGCCCGCCCTCGACGACTACCCCAAGCCCAACGAGCTCGAGCCCGCCCGCTGGCACGCCGGTCAGCTCTGGTCCCTCCTCAAGATTCTGACCGAGGATCAGCAGCTCGCCGTGGTGCGGGTGGCCCGCGAGTTCCAGAGCTGGGCCCTCCTGGAGAAGGTTTGTGAGGAGGCGGTGCAGGCCGCGTCCAAGGACCTGAAGCGCGCGAGCTTTCTGGCGCGGCTCGGCCGCGAGATCGCCGAGCAGGTCCGCGGGCCGCAAGGCTGGCGCAACCGGGTGCGAGGCTTTGCCGCGGCCTTTGCAGCCAATGTCCTGCGGGTGCAAGGCGAGCTGAAGGCGGCGGAGGCAGCCTTCGAGCCCGCCAGGCAGCTCTGGCTCGCCGGCTCCGACCCGGACGGCGTGCTCGACCCGGGCAGGCTCCTGGACCTGGAGGCTTCCCTGCTCCGGGATCAGCGGCACTTCCAGCAGGCCCTGGATCGGCTGGATGAGGCGATCGAGGTGGGTCGCTCCCAGGGACGTTACCTGGTCAAAAAAGGTTTCACCCTGGAGGTCATGGGGGATTATGAAAGCGCCGTCGACACTCTTCTTCGGGCGGAACCTGAGGTGCAAAAACAGGGCGATCCGCGCCTGCTGTCCATGCAGCGGCTCAACCTGGCCGTCAACTACTGTCATACCGGTCGCTACGAAGAAACCAGGGAGCTGGTCCAACAGGGACGCGAGATCGCCGCGGAGTTGGGCGACGAGATTGGGTTGATCCGGGCAATCTGGCTGGACGGTCGCATCGCCGCGGGGCTGGGCCGGACCCAGGAGGCCCTGAGCCTGCTGGCGCCGGCGCGGCGGGAGTTTGCCACCCGAGAAATGTGGGCTGACGCGGCTTTGGCTCTGCTGGAAGAGGCAGCGCTCCTCCTCGACGAGAGGCGGACAGCCGAGGTCAAGGAGCTGAGCCCGGAGCTGACCGTGATTCTCAAATCCAAGGGGTTGCACCGCGAGGCCCTGGCCGCGCTGCGGCTCTTCCAGGAGGCCATCGAGCACGAAACGGCCACGGCCGAGCTCGCCCGCCGCGTGCTGCGCTACCTCTTTCGCGCCCGCTACGACCAGGGCCTCCGGTTTGAGTCATGAGCACTGACGGCCGTCGGGGTCCCACCCGCAGCCAGCGTCCGACGTGGGCTGCGGGGCGCTTGGGCAGCCATCGGGGTCCATGCCGCAGCCTGCATCGGTGGAAGACCCGTTCCAGAGACGGGTGAGCCAGGCGGGCGCGCCTCCGACGGCGGACAGGGTGAGGGCCAGGGCCAGGGCGACGATCTTCATGGCGATCTCCTTTCGCAGAGAGCCTCCCTCACCCAAGGTGCGGGAGCCCGGAAACGGCGCGCAGGCTCGCTGGAGATCCTTCCCACTGTAGAGACGCCCCGTGGGGCGTCTCCTGCCGCGGCACCACGCATTTCCAGGAACCCCGCGCGATGCCGCAGGCACTTCCGGAGGAGGAGACGCCCCACGGGGCGTCTCTACAGTGGGGAATGCGGCATAGCGCTCGGCTGCAAAGGTAGCGCCTTCAGCAATTCCCCCAGCGAATTCTCTTTCTCCGCGATTTCCTCTTGACTTCCCGCAGCCCTCATCCTACGATCCCAGGCAGGCGGTATTGCAGCGTAGACCGGGAAGGGAGGTGACGCGGGGAAACACGACGATCCAGAAAAATCTCTGGCAGCGTTTGGTTGACGCCGGCCGCATCTCTCGGCGGCCACACACGAAAACGGCCCGGAAGCGAGGTGACACTCACTCCCGAGCCTGACCCCACAAGGAGAACACACTCCATGCAGGGCTCCGATGAGGATACCATTCCGTCCGTCCCTTCCGTTCCTTCTTTGCGGAACGCCTTCCATCCCGAATTCCTGAAGCGGCTCGGCGAGCGCGACGAGCCGGTCACCGCCGGCGAGGCCGACGTGGCCGGACCGTGGCTCGTCGAGGAGATCCCCGGCCACGGCTGGGGGCTGTATCGCGCGGGCGAAAGCCTGGCCCGCGGGTTCCGGCCCACGGCCGTGTTTCCGGACCACGACCTGGCGCGGCTGGCGGCGGCGGTGCTGCCCGGCACCGGCCGCGACCGGCTGTTCCGTTTGGCGACCGAGCAGGACGCGGATGGCTACGAGGTCGTGCTCGATGGCGGCGAGGCCGTGGGCCGGCTGCGCCTGTTCGACGAGGCGCTGGTGGATGCTCTGAACGTGGCCGTGAGCCTGGTGCGCTCGCCGCAGTCGCTGGCATACCTGCTGGAAGCCGCGGGCTCGCTGGCCTTGGAGCGCTGCGGGGCCCTTCTCGACCGGCGCGTCTTCGACCCCGATCCCGAGGCGGCCTGAGGCCCCGTCCCCTTCTCTTCCGTGTTTTCCCCCTCTCCCGGCGACGGGAGAGGGAGCCAGGGGGTGAGGGGCTCTTTCAGCCGAGATCGGAGGCGAAGTCGAGGCTCGGGCAGGTGAGCTTGCCGTCGGGTCCGGGCTGGAGGACGCCATGGGTGACCAGGACGACGTCGCTGCCGGCGGTGAGCCGGGCCTCCAGGGGCAGTCCCCGCTGGTACGCGATGGCGAAGGCGTAGCCGAGGAAGGCCGCCGCCTGGCTCGGTGACGGGAACTTGCGAAGGCAGACCTGGAAGACTCCCCAGGTTCCGGGAACCGCGAAGATCTCCGAGACGAGCTCGGGATCGATCCCGGGCGGGATGTTGGGCGGCGTCATTGGGCAACCTCCTCAATCGCGCAATTTGTTGGAGCAAGACTATAAGGGGAAGACGCAAACCATTGCAAACAGGAACTTTGTCTCCGATGCTTTCACCGCTTTTGTCACGTCGCGAAACGACCTGGGGGAGCGGGAAATCATGCGCGGGAAGTATCGGAACAAGCCCGGGCCACGGCGGATGAAGGCTGGGCCAACGCAGAGCAAGGCTCGGCGACGGCGGAACAAGCCGGGGCAACGGCAGACCAAGGTGGGGAAACCGTAAAACAAGGCTTGGCGACGACAGATCAAGGTGGGGAAACGGCAGAATAAGGTGGGGAAGGGGTGATCCCTGCCAGGGACGGCGGCGGATAAGCCAGGGATGGGCTCATCCCTGCCAGGGATCACGCGAATCAAGGCAGGGAAGAGGCGATCCCTGGCTTGTACACGGCCGTCCCTGGCAGGGATGAGGCGATCCCTGGCAGGGATGAGGCGTTCCCCGGCTTATTCTGGCGTTTCCCTCTCAAAATCTACGGCTGCCCTTCCTTGACGAGCGGCCGTCCCTGGCTCGTGCAAGGCCGTCCCTGGCTTGTGGAGCTCGGGGAAGGCTTGATTCGACCGGTGCTATCCTTGCGGCGAGCTGTCTGGGGAAGGACGCAGCGATGCCGCAAGATCATGCCCTGCTGACGATTACGGCCTCCTGCGTCAACCGGGGAAACCTGATCATCGAGCACGCGGCGCGGCGGGTCCTCGGGCTCGAAGATCCCGCGCTGGTCATCGACGCGCACCAGCCCTTGAGCCGGCAGGACGCCGAGGCTGCGAGCCGCTGCCGCGCCACGGTGCTGCCGGGAGCCACGCTGCTGCAGCCCGGCGACCATGCGGCCATCGAGCGCCTGGACTGGATCACCTCGCCCCTGATCGCCATCGGCTCAGCCCTGCGCAGCGAGAACGGCGTCGCCGACCTCTCGGTCGCCCGCGCGGTGAAGATCCCGATCGGCAGCCGTGACCCGTTCACCCACGAAGCGTTGACGCGGGAGGGTCTGCCGAGCCGGCTGGTCGGCTGCCCCACCCTCCTCCTCGGATCCGCCGAGGGGTGGCGCCCGCGCCCGGGACCGATCGTGTTCGCCGCCGGCCTCGGGCCGCAGGAGCCGCTCGCGGAGTGCGCGCGCGCCTGCGCCGAGGTCGGGCCGACGGTGCTGTTGCTGCACGCGCCCGAGCGCCAGCCGCCGTTCTTCGAGACCCCTGGGATCCGCGCCGAGCCGCTGGACAGCGCGGAGCAGGCGTTCGCCCTGGTCCGCTCGGCCGCGGCCGTGGTCACCAGCCGCATGCACGCCTTTCTGTCGGCCCTGATCTTCGGCGTGCCGGCGATCTTCCTCGGCGGCTGGTACGACTCGCGCTACTCGATGCTGGAGCACCTGGGAGTGCCCATCGAGCCGCCGGTCCCGCAGCGGGTCCGCAAGCTTCTGGACGCGATCGGAAAGGGCAGGCTGCCGTCCGACGTCTGCTTCGAGCGTGCCCAGACGCTCCGCGAGAGCATGACGGCCTGGATCGAGGAGGTCGGGGAACCCCTGGGGCTGCGGCTCTCCGCGACCGGGACGGCCCGGGCCGGGATCTGAGGAGACCGGGATGGCGGCTCCGCAGGTCGAGATCCTCGAGCTCGGTTGGAACCGGAACAACGCCTTCTGCGAATTCTCGTGCGCCGAGGAGCTCGCGGGGCTGCTGTGGGACAACCGCGTGCTCACGCTGTTCTGCAGCGAAGGGGTGCGCATGGAGCCCGACACGCTGGCGGCGGCCGCGCTGTTCGCGCTCGCTCCCCTCGGCTGGATGTACGGAGCGGAGATCTCCTGTCCGTTCGCGGTCCCCGAGGAGGCGGTGCAATGCCTCGACCAAGTCGGCGAATTCCTCTCCGGGTACTACGGCTGGCCGGCCTCGGCGCCGTTCCGCCACATCCCCACGCGGCCGGCGCGCCCGTTCCCGCGGAGCCACCGGGCCCTGATGTTCAGCGGCGGGATCGACAGCGCCCGCGCCCTGGTGGATCTGGAGCCGGAGATCGACTGGCTGGTGCACGTGTCGAACTTCGAGAACCTCGACTCCCGGATGACCCCGGAGCAGCGCGAGGCGGCCCTCGCCACGACCCGGGAGGTGGCGCACGCTCGCGGGCTCGGCTGGATGCAAGTGCGCACCAACATTGCCGCGCTGTTCAAGCACAACCGCTTCGACGACAAGTTCCCCCCCGAGTGCTCGTTCTGGCTCGGCCTGGAGCACGTGCAGCACCTCGCCACGGCCCTGGTGGCGGTCCGGCCGCTGCTGGCCCGTGTCTTCCTGGCCGGCGGGTTCAGCGAGCTGCACCGCTGGGCCGGGAGCTGCGCCGGGTCCGCGGCGTTCGTGGATCGCTACACCTTCCCCGCTCCGTTCGAGCTCGTCCACGAGACGGAGATGCGGCAGCCCAAGGTCGAGTACCTGATCGACCACGCCCCTGAGCTTCTCCGCACGCTGCGGGTCTGCTACTCCAGCGGCGACGGGACGTGCGGCGAGTGCCGCAAGTGCCAGGCGACGGCGCTCATGGTCCTCTCCGGCGGCGGCTCGCTGCGCGACACGAGCTTCCCGCCCCGCATCGTCGCCAACCTGATCGAGAAGGTCCGCGAGCTGTCCGGGCTGCCGTCCGAAGGGCACGGCTTCTTCAACCAGCCCCTGGAAGGGCGCGCGCTCTCCGGCTCCCGCCGGGAGCGCTGGGACCAGCTCCTCGGCCTGCTCGAAAAGGAGGGCTAGAACGGATTGCCGAAGGTCAGGTGCATCTTGAAGGAATCTTCTTCTCCCTCGCGATCGAGCTTCCATCCGATGTCGCCCCGGATGGGCCCGATCGGCGAGAGCCAGCGGAGGCCGAGACCGACGCCCGACTTCACACCGCCGGGGTCGATGTCCCGCCAGTCCGCCCAGATGTTGCCGGCGTCGTAGAAGACGACCCCCTCGAACGAGGTGAAGATCGGGAACCGGTACTCCAGGTTGAAGAGGAGCAACCCGTTGCCGCCGACCGAGGCGAAGTCCCCGGAGCGCCCCGGGTTCTCGATCAGGGTCTGGCCCCGGATGCCCAGATCGTCGCGGTCGTAGGCCCGGTGCGTGGTGCCGCCTCCGGCGAAAAAGCGCTCGTCGATGAACACGTTCCTGTTGGGAAACTCGTCCGTGTCCGGAAGCTCGGGGCTCTCCTCGCTGAGATCTCCGAAAGGCTCGATCGCGCCGGCGCGCAGGCTCGCCGCCACCACGCCGAAGCCGGGGTCGAGGTACTGGGTCTGCTGGACGAAGAGCTTGAGGAAGTCCCCTTGGGCGCCCAGGGCAGGGAAGGCCCATTGAAGCTGGCCAAATGAGCTCCACCCGTGGGTCGCGAGCACCGGGTCGTTGCGGCGGTCCCAGAGGAAGCTCGAGAGCAGGCTGGAGATCCAGAGATCGCGGTCCTCCCGTTCGTCCTCATCCACAGGGAAACCGATGTCGGGGTCGGCGTCGACGAACCGGTAGTCGTAGGCCAGGCTCACCCGGCGGCTGGTGAAGAGCTTGGCCGCCTCGATCCGGGCGCCGTAACGGATGACATCCCAGTCATCCTTTTTCTCGTCGAAATAGAAGACTGAATAGGTGAGGGGGATCGCGTACCCTCCCACGTAGGGCTGGTCGAAAAGGACGCGGAAGCTCAGGTCCAACGGGCGGTCACTCACCTGCAGCTCGGATGGGTTCACGCTCGCCCGCAGGTCGGTGCGCAGGCTGAAGGCGCGGCCGGCTACGTTGTTGTGGACGAAGGTGAAGCCGCCCCGGGGGCGCCACGGCTCCTCGTCGCCGTCTTCGCTGTACTCCACGCCCAGGCTGTAGCTGACGCGGCGCGGCAGGCCCTCTTCGACGCGCACGATCAGGTCGCTCTCGGAGGAGCCTGGAGCGCCGCGGGACAGCTCCACCTGCACGCTGGAGAAGATGCCGAGCCGGTAGAGGTCGCGCTCGATCTCCAGGCGCCGGGTCTCGCTGATCGGGTCTCCGGGATCCACCCCCAGGGTGCGCTGGATGACCTCGCCGCGGGTGCGCCGGTTGCCGCGCACGATCACCCGGTCGAGGATCGTCTGTTCCCCTTCGAAGACCTCGACCGTGACGTCCACGAGGGTGCGGTCCGGGTTCCAGTCGGAGCGCGCGGAGACCTGGGCCTGCGCGTACCCCTGGTCGCGGTACTGCTGACGGATGACGCCCAGCGTGCGGTCGAGGAGGAAGGGGTGGAACGGTCCCCCTTCCTGGAGCGGCAGGCCTCCCTGGAGGGCGTCCAGGTCGAGCGACTCGACGCCGCGGAATTCGAGGTTGACGAGCTGCTGCCGGGGGCCCTCTTCGACCGGGATCTCCAGGGAGAGGTCCTGCCCGGTCTCCTCGACCTGCGGCGGCCCCACCTCGGCCTGGGCATAACCCTGGAGGGCATAGTAGCGGCGGATGTTCTCCAGGTCGGCCTCCAGCTCGCTCTGCACCAGCTTGCCGCTGCCGAGGTTGAGGAGGCTGCGCTCGGCGGTGGACATCAGCTCCGCGAGCTGATCGTCTGCGAACGCCTCGTTGCCCGTGATCTCGACCTCCCGCAGGGTGTATTCCGGCCCGGGCTGGACGCGGAGGGTCAGCGCCAGGGTGTCGTCGGTCCGCTGCTGGTCGAAGTCGACTTCGACCTTGTAGTGCCCCTCGCGCTGGTAATGGTCCTTGATCCGCTGCGAGGCCTGGAGAAGCAGGGCCTCGTCGTAGCCCTGGTCGCCGAGGAACGGGAGCAGGTTCCTGCGGCGGAGCTGCTTTTCTTCGGCGCCGATCACCAGGAGGGTGACCTTCGGCCCCACCTCGATCGGGTAGGTCAGGCGGACCGTACCGCTCTGCAGCTCGATCTCCTCGGCCGGCCGGTCCACGCGGGCGGTCCGGTAGCCCTGCCGGACGAGCCAGGTCTGGAGGCGGTCGGCGTCCTCGCGCACGGCGCGCCGGGCGAAGGGGTCGCCCGGTTTCACCTCCAGGCGCTCGATGAGGGCCGGCGGCTGGAAGGGGGCGATCGGGCCGTCGAACGTGACGCTCTCGACCCGGGTCTGCGGCCCGCTCTGGATGCGGTAGACCACCGTGGCGCGCCGGGTCTCGGGGTTGGTGACCACCTGGACGCGGACGTCGGCGTGGAAATAGCCGCGGTCGTTGTAGTGCTCCTGAAGGCTGTTGACGCCCTGGATGACCCGTTCCTCGCTCAGGGGCTCGGCCACGTTCTGCGGGATCTCGCGCCGGAGCTCGCCCTCCCGTAGCCCGAGCTCCCCTTCCAGGCGGATCTCCTCAACCCGTACCACGGGCCGCAGCACCAGCATCGCCACCACTCCCTGGCCGGTCTCGTCGGGTTGGCTGTAGAGCTCGGCCTGGGAGCCGATGCCGGTCGCCTGGACATGGCGCAAGGTGCTGGCGATCTCCTCCTCGGTCAGCGGCTTGCCGACCTCCAGGGTGATGAGGCGTTCCAGCTCTTCGAGCTGCTCCTCCTCGAGCTCGACCTCGCTGCGGATCTCGACAGCGGTGACGACAGGTCCCTGCTCCTCCACCGCCGCGGGCTCAGTCTCGGCAGGCGGCGGGGACGGCTCCGTCTGGGCGGCGGCGAGGTGGGCGGTGGCGAGGAGGAGCAGGATGATGGCGGCCAGGAGGCGCCGCTGGACCCTCACCCCCTGACCCCCTCTCCCGGTGACGGGAGAGGGGACGGGGGTGAGGGCCCACGTGGCGTCCGTACCAGGATCTCGGAGGCACCCTCTCAAAACCGCTTCTCCCACTCCGCGTCGACGGCGTAGGCGTCTTCCTCGCCGTCCCAGGTCAGGACCAGCAAGACGTTGTCGGCCACCTGCCACTCGGCCCGCATCAGGAACTCCTCAGAGGCCGATGGATTGGTGCTGTAGGTGACGAAGAGATCTCTGGAGATGCGCTTGCCGACCGTGAGGCGGACGCCGCCGACCGTACCGCCGCGGGTGCCGGTCCACTGTGGGTCGATGCGGAAGCGGTCGAAGCCGAAGAGGGAGCCCACGCGCTCGCCCACCAGAGAGGCGGCCTGCCCGGCGAGGAAGGTCTGCGCACCCACGTTCGATTCGCTCCGCTCGCCCGGAGCGAGCAGCCGGCCCTCGCCCTCCAGCTCCTGGCCGGTGGCGAGCAGGGCCAGCACCTCCAGGTCGGCCAGACCCTCGTCGGAGGAGAAGTTGACGCTCAAGCGGTCCAGGGTGCCCGACAGGTTGAGGGCGATGTCGTAGTTGCGCACCTCGGTCCGCGCCACGATGTCGATGACGGGATCGATGCGGTTCGGGTTGTTGAAGGTGAGGAGCCCGCGTTCGATCTCGTAGGTGTTGTCGGCGTAGACCACGGTGCCACCCTCTTCCAGCTCCACCTGGCCGAAGAGGACCGGGTTCGCCAGGGTGCCCCGCAGCCAGAGGTCCACGTCGCCCCGCAGGCTGGCGACGTTGTTGGTGACGCGCAGGGCGTCCCGCCCGGAGATCTGGACGTTGAGCTGCGTGGTGGCCAGGAATTCGTCGGTCTCGATCACCTCCACCCGCTCGCGCTGCAGCATGCCGCGCAGCAGGTCCAGGGTGCCGATCTGGACATCTTCCAGATAGAACAGGCGGTCGAGGCGGACGTCGCCGCGGATCACCCGGCCCTGGGCGCCGCCGGACACCAGGGCGATGTCCGCGTCGCCCCGGGAGAGGAACCCTTCGGGGTAGCGGAGGCTGAGGTCTTCGGCCGAGACCTGCAGGCGGTAGGAGAGCTCCTCGTTGGGCCGCGGCAGGCCCAGCCGGCCGGAGGCGAGAATCCGCCCTCCGCCCACCCGGGCGCGCAGCCCTTCCAGCTCGATGCCGTTGCGCGTGAAGAAGACGAAGCCCTGGATGTCCTCCACCGCGCTCGGGAAGTTGGGGACGATCAGCCGCGCCTCCCGGATCTCCCCCTGGCCGCTGAGCACCGGGGCCTCGGCCGTGCCGCGCACGGTGGCCAGGACGTCCAGGTAGCCCTCGACATCGATCTCCGGAGCGAACAGCTCCGCCCAGACCGCAGAGAGAGTGCTTTCGATGTTCAGGTCGAGCGGCACGGTGTCGCCGAACCCGACGGTGCCGGAGGCGAAGAAAGTGCTCTCGGTCTGCGCCTCGCCGACGTAGAAGGAGCGGATCTCCAGCCTCTCGGAGGAGAGGGCCACGACCACCGGCTCCAGGTTGGCGACCGCGTGCCCCTCGTACTGCGCCCGCAGGTCCGCCAGGCGCAGCTCCCCGCGCCAGGCGCCCTGGGAGAAGTCGGCGTCGAAGGCCAGGGTGCCCAGGAACGAGCCCTGGAACTCGGGCACCGGCTGCGGCGAGGCGAGGCGCGCGAGGGCGGCGAGCTCGTCGCTGCGCACGTCGAAGGCGAGGTCGGCCCGCTCCCGGTCGAGCCGGCCGCCGCCGTCGAAGGAGACCAGGCCGAGCAGCGAGCCCGTGGCGCGCAGCGATTCGCCGTCCCAGGAGAGCAGGGCCTGCGCGGTGCCGCTCTGGCCGTTCTCGCCGAGCGTCCGGCCGGCCAGCTCGAGATTGGAGCCGAGCACCCGCACCGTGGCCTCGGGCTTCTCCAGGGTGCCGCCGATCACCGCGGCCACCGATACCTGGCCGCCCAGCCGGCCGCCGAGGGCGGCGCGGAAGGGATCCGCGGCCAGCGACAGCGACGGCGCATCGATCGTGAAGTCGAGGGTCCCCCCGCCCTCCCGGCCGGGCATGCCGTCGAACGCTCCGGTGACCAGGACGTTGCCCGCGGCGGTCAGGGCCACCGCGCGGTTCACCCGCACCTGCGACCCTGCGAAGGTGACGTTCGCCTGCACCCGTCCCACCTCGGCGTCGGCGATCGCCAGGTCCACGGCCTCGAAGTCGGCCTGCCCGGTCAGGTTCTCGACCTGGCCGCGCAGGTCCACGCGGCCGGTGACCACGCCCCGGACCGGCCACTCCTGGGCGACCGAAGCGGGGAGGAGGAAGCCGGCGACCGAGGAGGCCGGCCACTGGCGCGCGTCCACCGCCAGGGTCAGCGGCTCGCCAGCCACCGTCTCCCCCTCTTCCGGGATCGGCACCCGGCCGGCGACTGTCATCACCCCCTGGCCGGCGGCCAGGGTGAGGTCGAGGTCCTCGATCGCGTCCGGCCGGATCGTCAGCGAGCCGCGGGCCGACTCGGCGCGGAGGTCGGGCGTGACGGCGTTCTGGAGATCGAGGCTCAGACGGGCCGTGTACTCGTCGCGGACGAAGGTCACCGTCCCTGCCAGGGTCCCCTGGCCGGCCGTGGGGAGCCAGAACGGGGGCTCCTCGCCCGGCTTGGCGTCCTCGCGGAGCAGCGGCGTGAGCACGCCGAGATCCCGGCTGACCAGCCGGTAGCCCAGCCGGCCGGAGACCCGGTCGAGGTCGAGCACGAAGCCGGTCCCCTCGATGATCTGCGACGGCGCCGTGAGCCGGATCGCGTTGCTCGTCACGATGCCGCGGTCGAGCCGCAGCGGGACGGTCCCGGAGATGGGGACCGCGCCCCGCCGCCGCACCCCCTGGATGCGCAGGTCGGCGGAGCCGCTGCCGGCGACGACCGCCTCGGTGTTGAACCGGTACCTGAGGGTGCCGCCGACGTTGGCGCCCAGGCTGCCGACGACCGGGAAATCGTCGTCCGGAAACTGGTCGCGGATCAGGGCCTGGAGCCCGAGTCCGGAGAAGGCGAGGTCGAGGTCCACGGGCGTGCCCGCCCGCCCCTGGTCGTCGACGGTGACCGCGATCAGCCCTTCGACGTTGCCCCCCGCATAGCTCGCCTTCCGCACCTGCACGTCCAGGGTGTCGCGCCCGCCCACGAGATCGGCCTCGACGCCGCGGAATTCGCGGTTCAGGACGGCGATGCGCGGCGAGGCGATCTCTCCCGAGTACGACAGGTCCCTGCCGGCGAGCTCGACGCCGCCGCGGAAGGTGAACGGCCCCTCCATGGGCTCCTTCATGTAGCCCAGCCGGTTGGCGAGCTGGGCCCCGCCCTGGGCGTCGATCCGCACCTCGACCCGTCTCCCCGGCTCCTTCCAGGCGATGTCGCCGTCGATGCGGGCCCGCAGGTCCGGGCCGACAAACCGCCCGGTGACGATGCGGATCTTCCCCTGCCGCGGATCGAGGCTCCCCCGGACCGACACGGTCGCCGCCCAGGGGAGCGCGTTGGGCAGCGTGGTCACCACCTCTTGGGCGGTGATCAGGGCGTCCAGCCGCTCCCCCCCTTCCCCGCCGCGGGCGGCCTGGCCGGTCAGGCGCCCCCAGACCGCCTTGGCGTCGATCGAAAGGGGAAGCCGGCGCTCGTTGACGCGCAGCGTCCCGTTCTGCACCAGGACGCGGCCGATCTGCAGCTCGAAGCGGCGGGGCGCGTCCTTCTGCGATCGCCACTCCGGCAGGTTCGTGGTGCCGTCGGGATTGAACTGCAGATAGATGTCGGGCCGGATGACCTCGACCTGCTCCAGCCGCAGCACGCGCCGTTCCAGGTCCTGCCAGGTGGACTGGATGCGGACCAGCGGGGCGCGCGCCACGTCCGGATCGCCGGGCCGCGGGCCGGGGACGACCACGTCGTGCAGCTCCACGGCCGGGGGCAGGAAGGTGAAGTCGAGCTCGCCCACCTGCACCGGGCGTCCCAGCTTCTCGGAGACCGCGGCGACCACGCGGGCCGCGGCCTGCCGGCGGGCATAGGGGCTCTGGATGAACAGGAGGAGCGCCACCAGCGCGGCGGTCGCCAGCACGAGGCCCCAGATGAAGGGACGGACGACCCAGCGGCGCATCCGGCCGTGCCGCCGGCGCGGAGGTGTCCCAGAGGGTGTCTCAGAAGCCATGTCGCTCCGCGGCCGGGCCCTCACCCCCGGCCCCTCGATTTTCACTGCTTTTTCCCCCTCTCCCCCCGGGAGAGGGGGTCAGGGGGTGAGGGCTCAACGGAGCGTCGCTCACGGCTGGGCTTCCTTCGCGGGGTTCTCGGTGTTCTCGGTGTTCTCGATCTTCTCAGACGGGCCGTCGAGCCCTCCCCAGCGCAGCTTGCCGCGCAGGTTGTCGAAGAAGCCGCGCCCGCCGACCTTGATCAGGCGGATGCCGGAAGGGCTGCGGCTGATGCGGACGACGTCGCGGTAGCCGAGGGTGGTGCCTTCCTGGCCGTCCAGCGTGAGATAGACCTCCTCGCGCTGCGTCTCCAGGGTCACTTCGATCTGGCCGGTGTCGGGCACCACGATCGGCCGCAGCGACAGGGCGTGCGGGCAGATGGGGGTGAGCACCGCGACCGGCAGCAGCGGGCTCAGGATCGGCCCGCCCGCCGACAGGTTGTAGGCGGTCGAGCCCGTGGGGGTCGAGATGATCAGCCCGTCGGCGCGAAAGCGGGAGATCAGGTGGCCGTCGATGCGCAGCGTCAGCTCGATGATGCGGGCGAGCGCGCTCTTGTTGATGACCGCGTCGTTGAGCACCCGGTAGCGCATCGAGCCGCTGCCGTTGCGCTGGACCTGGACGTCGAACAGCGAGCGCTCCTCGGTATCGAAGCGGCCGGAGAGCACCTGGACCATGGAGGGATAGAGCTCGCCCCGGTTGATCTCGGTCAGGAAGCCGAGGTTGCCGAGGTTGACCCCCAGGATCGGCACCGCCGGGGAGAGGGCGCGCGCCACGGCCAGCAGCGTGCCGTCGCCGCCGAGCACCACCACCAGGCCGCAGGGGTCACCGGGGCGGAACGGCCGCTCGCCTCCGCCTCCCCCGGCGCGCAGGGTGGCCTCGTCGAGCGCAACTCCGAGACCGCGGCGGCGCAGCCACTCGGCCAGCTCGTGGGCGGTGTCGACGGCGTCGCGGCTCGCCGCCTTGGCGACGATGCCGATCGCCTCGATCTTCTGGGCCTTGCGCTTGCGGCTCATTCCGCCTCCCGGCGCCGCAGCAGGGCGAAGCTCTCGCGGTTGCCCCCGGTGCCGTGGACGGGCGAGTCGAAGACCCCGACAATTTCCAGGCCCAGCCCCGCCAGCTCCGCGACGCAGCCGCTCACCACCCGCTGCCGCACCGTCTCGTCGCGCAGGATACCCCCTTTGCCGACCACCCCGCGGCCCGCCTCGAACTGCGGCTTGATCATGGGCAGGAGAAGGCCGTCAGACGCCAGGTGCGGGAGCAGCGCCGGGACCACCTTGGCCAGGGAGATGAACGAGACGTCGATGGTGATCAGCCGGCAGGGCTCAGGCAGGGCGTCAGGGGCGAGGTGGCGGGCGTTGATCCTCTCCATCACCACCACCCGCGGATCGTTGCGCAGCCGCTGGTCGAGCTGGCCGTAGCCGACGTCGAGGGCATAGACGCGGGACGCTCCCCTCTGCAGGAGACAGTCGGTGAACCCTCCAGTGGACGCTCCGACGTCCAGGCAGACCCATCCGGCCGGATCGATCCCGAGCTCGTCGAGGGCCGCGGCCAGCTTGCGCCCGGCGCGGGAGACGAACGGCTCCTTGGGCGCCAGCACCTCCAGCCGGGCGGCCGCGGGCACGTCGGTGCCGGCCTTGTCCACCCGCCGGCCGTCCACCTCCACGACGCCCGCCATGACGGCGCGCCGCGCCTGCTCACGGCTGAGGAACATCCCCCGGTCGACCAGAAGCTGATCCAGACGCACTCGGCATGCCCCCTTCGACTCCTCACCCCACTCCACTGCTTCCATTTTCCCTTGCCGCGGAAGCAAGGACAAAAAGGACAACAAGGACTCCAAGGACGAGGAACATGTCATTTCACCCTGCGTCCTTGCGGTCCTTTTCGTCCTTGCTTCCCAGACAGAAGGGGATCGCTAGCAGGAACAATGCCGACCGCTGGACCTCGGTGTCGCCCCAGTTGTTCTCGAACAGCCCGGCCACGTTGAAAGCGAACAGGGCGAGCATGGCGCCCAGGTAGAGGTCGGCCTGCGGCCCCCGGCCCCTCCCCTCGCGCACGTAGCCGCGCCAGGCGACCCAGGCGCTGCCGGCGAGCATCGCCAGGTACGCGGCCATGGCCGGCAGGCCGCGCTCCGCCGCGAGCTGCAGGAAGCTGTTGTGGAGGTGGGGGATCTCGTAGCGCGGCGCCGTGGGCGAGCGGTAGATGGGATACCGGCGCTCCGCCATCTCCGGCCCGAGGCCGAACAGCGGGCGCTCCCGCACCATGACGAGCCCGGCCTCCAGCATGCACAGGCGGTCGTAGTTGGAGCGGTCCCGCAGGTCGCTGATGGAGGCCACTCGCTGCATCAGAGGGGGTGGCGCGAGCACGGCGAACAGGACGGCCGCCGGCACCCACAGCAGCAGCCACCGGGGCGCCCGCACGACCAGGTAGAGGCTGAGCGTCAGCGCCAGGGCCACCCAGGCGCTGCGGGTCAGGCTCCCCAGGAGCGCCACGTTGAGGATGGCCAGCGCGGCCCAGCGCCAGAGGCTCCGCCACCGGCCGCCGACCGCCATGGAGGCGAAGACCAGCAGGTCGCAGATCAGCAGGAACCCGGAGAAGGTCATGTAGTGCGAGAACGGGCCGCGGATCCGCCGGTCGATGTCCCCGTAGCCGATCAGGTACTGGGCGAGCCCGGTGGCGGCGAGCAGGGCGCCGACCACAATCATTCCGTTCACCAGACGGCGCACGTCGCGCTCTCCGCGGATGAGCAGCGGCGCCAGGAGCAGGCCGGACAAGGTGAACAGCTCCCGAGCTCCGCTCAGGCTCGCGACCGGATCGAACGAAGCGAAGATCGCCGCGACCAGCCACAAGGCATACAGGCCGAGGGGGATCGTCAGGGGCGCCAGCTCGTTCCAGTCGATCTTGCGGCCGCGCAGGGTCCACGGCGCAACGAGCAGGGTCAGCCCGAGCAGGATGTTGGAGGCGGCAATGCCGAAGACGGCGAGCAGATGCCCGGAGAGCAGCCAATAGCCGGCCCGGTCGGGCCAAGGCGACGGGGTCTCGTGCGCCTCGGGGAGTTGGGACACGCGGGTCCGCTCAGCGGCCGACAGCGGATGCCGGGAGGGCCTCCTCGATCAGCATGATCGGGATGTCCGAGACGATCGGATAGACGAGGCTGGAAGCGGCGCAGTAGAGGCCCTGCTCGACGACCGGCTCCTCGTCCCGGAAGTGCTCGCGGTACTTCTCGGTCAGCGAGGAGCGGACCTCCTGCGGCAGCTCGATCAGCTCGAGCTCGCCTTTGGACTTGGGACAGACGAGGATTTCGAGCAATTCCGGATCAACGGCCATCGGCTCCTCCCACGGCGGGAGAGGATAGCACAGGCTCAGCGGCGCTGCCGCCGCAGGCCCGCGCTGTAGGTGAGGACCAGCGACTCGCTCCCGGGGTTGAAATCGAAGAGACCGGCGTTGGACAGGTGGTACAGGCAGACTCCCAGCCGCGAGCCGTCCCGCAGCCGGTAGGCCAGCTCGATGCCGGAGCGGAACTCGAGCGGGCCGCCCAGCCTCTTGCCGTCCGCCCGCTCGTACAGGCCGACCCCCCAGCTCGGGGTCGCCACCCAGCGCTCCCCCAGCGGATAGTCCACGCGAAAGCCGCCGTAGAAATACAGAGTCCCTTGCGAGCCCGCCATGAATCCGGCGACCGGGATCAGGTCGGGCACGAAACGGGGCAGGAGCTTGAGCCGTCGCGGCGCAAAGCGCAGCTCGCCGCCGATCTCGCGGGCGTCGCCGTTCCTCAGGGCCTCGAAGACGCCCGAGCTGGCAGCGACATACTCGGGAGCGCCGAGGCGGATTGGCGCGCTCTCCGCGGGTACTGCCAGCAGCAGGATGGCAAGAAAGACGCAGGCTGACAGAGCATAGATTCTCATGGTTCTCCGCAACCGACAGGGGAGACTCACCTTGATGAGCGCTGGATATAACAGTGTTAGGCCGGGACCTCAAGACGGAGGGACGACCGCATCGTATCCCCAGACCGCCAGCGTATCGTCCCGGTAGGGCTGCACGTAATCGGCGCGGCTGATCTCCGGCGGCGCGTAGCGCAGATCCTGGATCACCTTGCCGCGCGGATGGCTCAGCAGCCAGAGCCGCTCCGCGCCCGGCTCGATCTGGTGGAATGGCCGCTGGAGGCGGCCGAGGAAGTGGAATTGCCCATGGTAGTGTCCCACCCAGGCGATCGGCCGCCCTTGCCGCTCGAGGACGCCCAGATAGCGGGAGACCGGCCTCAGGTCGTAGGCTCTCTCCGCGACCTCGGCGAAGCCGGCGTGGGCGGCGGCGACCAGGGCCAGGCTGAGCAGGGTCAGAGCCGCGGGGCGCCCTACGAAGAGCCGCCGGAAGCCGAAAAAGAAGCCGGCCGTTGCCGCGAGCAACACCACCCCGACACCGGGAGCGACGAGCGCGGCCCACTCCGGAAGGTCCATCCGCCGGGACAGGAGAGGCCCCAGGGCCATGGCGCCGCCCACGATGAGGAGCATCGCGGCGGCCGGCACGAGGTGCCAGCGCCGGACCGGCACGGGCTCGTCCAGCAGCCGGGCCGCGAGCAGCGCGAAGGCCGGACAGAGCGGGATCAGATAGTGGGGCTGCTTGCCGCTGATCAGCGAGAAGGCGACGAACCCGGGCACGAACCAGGCCAGGCAGAGGCGCAGGCCGGGATCGATCTGCCTCGAGAGCTCCCGCCGCGCCGCCTTCCACAGCGGCGGCCAGAGCGAGTAGGGGGAGAGCAGGACGGGGAGGAGCGGCAGGTACCACCACCACGGCTGCCGGTGGGCGAAGGAGCGGACGACCCGCGCCTCCGTCTGCTTGAGGAGGATGGCGTCGGCGTACGCCGAGCCGCCCGAGGCCGCCGCCGGCAGGGCCCAGGCGAAAGCGATCACGGCGGCGAGCCCCACGGCGCCGGCGAGCCCCAGCCAGCGCCGCCCGGCCCCCGCCCGGCGCGGCAGCCTCCCTCCCCACCACGGAGACGACAGAGCGATCAGCAGCGGCAGGAGCAGGGCCACCGGCCCCTTGGCCAGCACGCCCAGGCCGAGCGCGACGCCGGTCATCAGCCAGGGGCGCGCGCCCCCCCGGGTCCAGGCGTCGTGGATCCCCCGGATCGCCAGCAGCACGCAGAACGCCACCAGCATGTCGAACATGATCATCGCGGTGAACAGGCTCCACAGGAGCAGGCCCAGCAGCACGGCGGGAGCGGTGCGGGCGACCTCCGGCCGGTCCGGCCAGAGGCGGCGGGCCAGCGAGGCGGTCAGGAAGAGGTTCGCCAGGCCGAACAGCGCGGGCACCAGCCGGGGCCACCAGTCGTTGACGCCGAACATCCACCATCCGAAATGCATCAGCCAGAACAGCAGGGGCGGCTTCTCGCTGTACGGCAGCCCATTGAGATGCGGGACCAGGAAGTCGCCCCGCTGCCACATCTCCCAGGCGACGGTCACGTAGCGGGTCTCGTCGATCGGCAGGATCGGCCGCAGCGCCAGAGCGACCGCGACGAGGATGGCCCAGGCCCCCACCAGAGCGGCGGCGTCGGTGCGGCGGCGGGACTGCGGCCAAGCGGTTTCCGAGTTGGCTGTCATGTTTCGTGCTTCAGGGAAGACGAGCGCTCCTGCTCGCATAAGATACCTCCATGGACCCAGCCCCTCCACTCCGGAAGGAGCCCCTCGCGAGCGCGCCGGAGGTGTCGCTGGTCATTCCGGTGTACAACGAGGAGGAGAACCTGCCGGTCCTGGACGGCGAGATCCGTCAGGCCATGGAGACGGCCGGCCGCTCCTACGAAGTCCTCTACGTGGACGACGGCAGCACGGATGGGAGCCTGGAGGTCCTGCGCGTCCTGGCGCGCCAGGACGCGCGCGTGCGCATCGTGCGCCAGCGGCGCAACAGCGGCCAGTCGGCGGCCCTCGACGCGGGGTTCCGCCACGCGCGGGGCGGCATCGTCGTGACCCTCGACGCGGACCTGCAGAACGACCCGGCGGACATCCCCCGCCTCCTGGAGAAGATCGGGCAGTTCGACGTGGTCTCGGGAGTGCGGGCCCGGCGGCGGGACAGTTGGGTGCGGCGGGTCTCCTCGCGCATCGCCAACGGCGTGCGCAACCGGGTCACCCATGAGTCGGTCACCGACGTGGGCTGCACCTTGCGGGCCTGCCGCGCCGAATACTTGCGGCGCATCCCGGTGTTCGACGGCATGCACCGCTTCCTGCCGACCCTGTTGCGGATGGCGGGGGCGCGGGTGACGGAGGTGCCGGTCAACCACCGGCCGCGGCTGCACGGGCAGCCCAAGTACGGCATCGGCAACCGGCTCTGGCGGGGTCTGGCCGACCTCTACGGGGTCCGCTGGATGCAGACCCGCTGGATCGACCGCGGCCTGTCTGAGGAGATCGACTCAGAGGAGATCGACGCTTGGAATACAAATTCGTCTGGAATCTCTGGACCCTCATCGGGCTCCTCGGACAGGCCTGCTTCTTCTCCCGCTTCTTCGTCCAGTGGATCGCCTCCGAGCGCCGGAAAGAGAGCGTAATCCCCAAGGCCTTCTGGTTCTTCAGCCTCGCCGGGAGCGTCGTCCTCCTCGCCTATGGGATCCACCGGAAGGACGCGGTCATCATCATCGGCCAGATCCCGGGCCTCTTCATCTACACGCGGAACCTCTGGTTCATCTACCGGCTCGGCGAGCAGGCCGCGCCGGCGGGCCCTCCGGGCCCCCCGGGCATGCCTCCGCCGTGAACGGCTCCTCCTCTCCCCTGCCGCGCCGGGACCTGGCCGTCCTCGCGCTCCTCGCCGTCCTGCTCTTCCTGCCCGGGCTCGGGCGGCGCGACCTGTGGAATCCGGACGAGGCGCGCTACGCCCAGGTCGCGCGCGAGATGCGGCAGACCGGCTCGTACGCGCTGCCGCACCTGAACGGACAGGTCTACACGCAGAAGCCGCCCCTGCTCTTCTGGTCGATGGCCGCCTTCGGCGCGCTGCGCGGCGAGGTGGACGAGACCGCCGCTCGCCTCCCGTCGGCCCTCGCCGCGATCGGCGCCGCCCTCCTGGTCTTCCGCACCGGCGAGCGGCTGTTCGGCCGGCGCGCCGGCTGGCTCGCCGCGGCGGCCTTCGCCACCTGCGCCAAGATCCTCTGGCAGGGGAGGTTCGGACAGATCGACATGCTGCTCACGGCGCTGGTGGCGCTCGGGGTCTGGTTCTGGGTGCGGGGCTTCACGGAGGGCCGCCCGGGCCTCTATCCCCTCTTCTTCCTCTGCGCCGGAGCCGCCACCCTGGCCAAGGGTCCCGTGGGGCTGCTGCCGCCGCTCCTCTCCATCCTCGCCTTCCTGGCCGTCACCCGCAACGGCGCCGAGGCGAAGCGCCTGCGCGTCGGGCTCGGCCTTCTCGTCTGGGCGGCGGTGGTCCTCGCCTGGCTCGTCCCGGCGGGGCTGGCCGGCGGCCGCGAGTACCTGGAGCAGATCGTCTTCAAGCAGAACGTCACCCGCTACGCTGATCCCTGGCACCACCACCAACCCTGGTACTACTACCTGACCGTCATCCCGGCCGACTTCTTCCCCTGGTCGTTCCTGCTGCCGGCGGCCCTGGTGATCGGCTGGAAGCGCCTCGAGGGCAAGGCGCGGGAGGGGTTCCTCTTCTGCCTCTGCTGGATGCTGGTGACGGTCGTCTTCTTCAGCCTCTCGCCGGCCAAGCGGACGGTCTACGTCCTCACCATGTATCCGGCCATGGCCCTGATGGTCGGAGCGGCGCTCGACCGGATCGCCGCTGAATGGCCGCGCGACCGCAGGTGGGCGCAGGTCCCCCTGGCGCTGCTGGCCGTGCTGGCGCTGCTGGTGCTGGCGGCGCTGCCGATCATCGCTGGGCGGCGGGCCGAGGAGGTGGCAGTGCTCGGGGGGGAGCCGTTCGTCTGGACCGTCTTCGCGGCGTTCGTGCCGCTGTTCCTCGGCGCGGCGTGGGCCTGGTGGGAATCCCGCGTCGGCCGGATCTCCCGGGCCGCCGCCGGCTTGGCCGCGGGGATGGCAGCCCTGATCCTCGCCACGGCCTTCTTCCTGCTCCCTCGCTTCGACGTGGTCAAGTCCGCGCGGCCGATGGCGCGGCTCCTGCTCCAGCGGATGCAGCCCGGCGAGCCCTACGGCATCTATCCCCGGCTCGATTCCACGTTCCTCATCTATACCCGCCGCTTCGCCGTGGCGCTCGACAGCGAGGAGAAGCTGCGCGACTTCGCCGCCCGGCCCGGCCGCGTCTGGATCCTCGCCCAGAAGGACGACCTCGCAAGGGTGGAGACACCGCTGCCCCCGCTGCGCAAGGTCGCCGAGGATCCGGACCCGCGCGAGGGCTACGTGCTGCTGACCCGGGAGTAGATCCGGTATAGCGCTTCTGTACACACTCCGCTCTCAAAGGAGAAACGACATGAAGTGGTCGCAAAATCGGGGTTGAGACAGAGGGAGTGTGCGGTGGGTCATTGCCCGCTTCTCGACGACCGCTCGCCTGCCTGGACGAGCGAGTCCTCTCCGCCCGAAAAAAGTGTGCGAGATTCCCGCCCCGTTTTCCGTTCTTTATAGGGGTGGATGGCACGGCAACTGCGCTACATCCCGGAAGGCGGCGCCCTGGTCCACGTCACCACCCGGACGATCCAGGGGAGATACCTCCTGCGACCCAGCCCGGCGCTCAACGAGATCCTCGTCGGCGTCCTGGCCCGGGCTCAGAGGCTCTACCCGGTGGGGGTCTGTGCAGCCGTGGCCGCTTCCAACCACTACCACCTCATCCTGAGGGTGGAGAGCTCGAAGCGGCTCGCCGACTTCATGGCGTACTTCAATGGCAACGCGGCCCGGGAGATCTCCCGCCTGACCGGCTGGAATGCCCGGGTCTGGTCGCGCCGCTTCCACGCGATCGTCATCAGCAACGAGGAGGCGGCCCAGGTCGAGGTCCTCCGCTACGTCCTCAGCCATGGGGCCAAAGAGGGACTTGTCCAGTTCCTCCGCCAGTGGCCCGGCCTCCATTGCGTCCGGGTGTTGCTCGACGGCGAACCCCTGGTGGGCTACTGGTTCGACCGGACGAAAGAGTACGCCGCCCGCCTGCGGAGGGAAGACTTCGATCGCCTGAAGTACGCCACGCGCGAGGAGCTCCTCCTCGAGCCCCTCGCCTGCTGGGAACACCTCTCGCCGGAGACCCGCCGGAAGCGCATCGCCGACTTGGTGCAAGGCATCGAAGAGGAGGCCGCCGCCGAGCGCGAGAAGACCGGCGTCAGCCCGCCGGGTCCGGCGGCCGTCTGCGCCAAGCACCCCCACGACCGCCCCAATAAGTTGAAGAAGTCACCCGCGCCGCTCTTCCACGCCGCCACCCGCCGCGTCCGCAACGAGCTCTACCAGATGTACGCCGCCTTCGTGGCTGCCTTCCGCGATGCGGCCGAGAAGCTGCGCGCCGGAGACCTGACCGCCGCCTTCCCGCCGGGAGCTTCCCACCCGCTTTGCCGTGGGTGGGTGGATAACTCGCGGCTATCCCGACCCTCTCCCGCCCTTACCTCTGTTCTGCCTCCCTCATCCCGCGCCCGCGAGATAGGCAGAGGTGTGCCCTCCCGCCGACTGGCGGCCGATCCGAGCTCGTTCGAGGAGGCCTGTTCCCGTCCCAAATGCCCGCTGGCTCCCCCCTCGCCAAGCCAAAGCCAAGCCGGAGTTGCGATCCGAGGCACGACTGCCGTCCTAGTTCACGCACCTCTTCAATAAGAGGCTGGCTCCTTACCTCAGCGCAGACGGGGGCTTCTTACCCCATCCCGTGTGTGGGTTGGTTAGCCGGTATGCGCTAAAGAAATCCGGCCGAGGTCTCCGACGGCTCGTCAGGCGGCGCAACGAGTCGTCAGCGCGTCTGAGGAGTCATCGGCGGCGTCCAACGAGTCGTCGCGCGGCCTGACGAGTCGTTGCGGCTCACCCAACTAAGTGGCAGGCCCCCCTCGTAGCACCCCTCGTGGCGGCTGTCGTTGGAGCACTTTTTTATTGCAGAAATGGAGACACCGCGGTTAGATTTCTCGCGGCCGCAATGGTGCGGCCAGTCTGGATGAGGAGGAGCTAGTATGAGAAAGGTGCCGTTGATCGTCTTCGCCATGGCGCTCTGTATCGTCGCCCTCTACACCCGGCCCGCTACCGCGGGCTGGGTGTGCGGAAACCTCCAGAGGAGCCCCGTCGAGACCGGCATGGGCACGAGCTGCACCGCCGCTCAGAGCAATCTCATCAACAAGCTGTACAGCCACGTCAAGTGCTTCAACACCTGTTACGAGAGGATCGTCATCACCCAGCCGTGCTACGCCGATCCGTACTGCGACTACGCGATCCAGGGCTATCTCGAGTGGAAGTGCTCTTACTGCTCGCCCGGGAGTACCTGCCCCGTCTGACCCCGCCGTTCTGACAGGGGAGCGCTCCTGGCTCCCCTGTCCCCGCCCCCACCTAAGTGGCTGGCACCCCTCGTGCCCCTCGTGGCAGCACCCCTCGTGGCAGGCGCTAAAGAAATCCGGCCGAGGTCTCCGATGAGTCGTCAGGCGGCACAACGAGTCGTCAGCGCGTCTAACAAGTCGTCTGCGGCGTCCAACGAGTCGTTGCGCCGTCTGACGAGTCGTTGCGCCACCTGACGACTCGTTGCGCCGCCTGACGAGTCGTCCGCGGCGTCCAACGACTCGTTGCGCGGCCTGACGACTCGTTGCGCCGTCTGACGACTCGTTGCGCGGTGTGACGAGTCGTCGCGCGGCCTGACGAGTCGTTGCGGCCCGCCGCCGAGCTTTCAGGAGGGGCCTACTGCTCGTCCTGGACCAGTAGGCGCTCGATGCCCCGCGCCTTGCCGGTGGACTCGTCGACGTCGATGAGGACGGCGGCGAGGCGCACGTCCCGCTTGGCGACCTCGAAGGCGGAGGGGGTCTGGAGGAGGAAGCGCTTGAGGACTTTGTCGGCGCGCATGCCGATGATCGACTCGTACGGACCGGTCATGCCGGCGTCGGTGAGGAAAGCCGTGCCCTTGGGGAGGATCCGCTCGTCGCCGGTCGGCACGTGGGTGTGGGTGCCGACCACGGCGCTGACCCGGCCGTCCAGGTAGAAGCCCATGGCCTGCTTCTCGCTCGTGGCCTCGGCGTGGAAGTCGACGAAGACGACCTTGACCCGCGGCTCGAGCTGCTTCAGGAGCCGGTCGGCGACCAGGAACGGCGAGTCGACGCTGCTCATGAAGACCCGCCCTTCCAGGTTGATCACGGCCACCGGCACCCCGCCCGGGGTCTCGCCGACGTGGAGCCCGTGCCCGGCGTTGCCCTCGGGGTAGTTGGCCGGGCGGAGCAGGTTGGGCTGGCGGTCGAGGAGCTCGACCCCCTCCTTCTTGTCCCAGACGTGATTGCCGGTGGTGAAGCAGTCGATCGGCAGGTCCTCGATCTCCGCCATCACCTCGGGGGTGACCCCGAAGCCGCCGGCGGAGTTCTCGACGTTGACCACCACGTAGTCGGCGCACAGGCGGTCCACCAGACGGGGGAGCTGGTTGTGGAGCGCCCGGCGGCCGGGCTTGCCGATGACGTCACCGACGAAGAGGAGCCGCATCCGATCCTTGCCCGTCCCTACCGCGCGTACTCCACCGAACGGGTCTCGCGGATGACCGTGACCTTGATCTGCCCGGGGTAGGTCAGCTCCTGCTCGATCTTCCGCGCGATGTCCTTGGACAGCCAGAGCGCCTGCTCGTCGCCGATCTTGCCGCTGTCGACGATGATGCGGATCTCGCGGCCGGCCTGGATGGCGAAGGTCTTCTGCACCCCCTTGAAGCCCGACGCGATCTCCTCCAGCTTCTCCAGGCGCTTGACGTAGGTCTCCAGGACCTCGCGGCGGGCGCCGGGGCGGGCGGCGGAGAGGGCGTCGGCGGCGGTGACCAGCACGGCCTCGACCGTCTGCGGATCGTAGTCGCCGTGATGGCAGGCCATGGCGTGGACGACCTCCTCGGTCTCGCCGAACTTGCGCAGCAGGTCGATGCCGATCTGCAGGTGCGTGCCGTCCATCTCGCGGTCGATCGCCTTGCCGATGTCGTGCACCAGCCCGGCGCGGCGGGCGACCTGGATGTTGGCCTTGAGCTCGGCGGCCATGGTGCCGGCGAGGAAGGCGACCTCGCGGCTGTGGTTGAGGACGTTCTGGCCGTAGGAGGTGCGGTAGCGCAGCCGTCCGAGCAGCTTGACCAGCTCGGGGTGCATGCCGGGGATGCCCAGCTCGAGCAGCGCGGCCTCCCCTTCCTGCAGGATCTTCTGCTCGAACTCGGCCTTGACCTTCTCCACGACCTCCTCGATGCGCGCCGGATGGATGCGCCCGTCCGTGATCAGGCGCTCCAGCGCCACGCGGGCGACCTCGCGGCGGAAGGGGTCGAAGCCGGAGAGGATCACCGCCTCCGGCGTGTCGTCGACGATCAGGTCGACGCCGGTCGCCATTTCGAGGGCCCGGATGTTGCGCCCTTCGCGGCCGATGATGCGCCCCTTCATCTCGTCGCTGGGGAGCATGACGACCGAGACGGTGGTCTCGGAGACGTAGTCCGAGGCGGAGCGCTGGACGGCCATGCCGATGATGCGCTGCGCCTGCTTGTTGGCCTGCTCGCGGGCCTCGTCCTCGATCCGCTTGACGATGTGGGCGGCCTCGATGCGGGCGTCGTCCTCCATGACCCGGACCAGCTCCTCCCGCGCCTGCTGGGCGGTGAGGCCGGCGATCTGC
The DNA here is from genome assembly GCA_036380715.1 of Thermoanaerobaculia bacterium. Lineage (GTDB taxonomy): Bacteria > Acidobacteriota > Thermoanaerobaculia > Multivoradales > UBA5704 > UBA5704. The sequence goes on from DASVEF010000278.1 coordinate 59,188, forward strand.
TCGAGGCGGCCCCGCTCCTCGTCCATCATGCGGTCGAGGTCGGACTCCTTCTTCTCCAGGGTCTTCTCGCGGGCGGTGACCGAACGGTCGAGCTGGTTGAGCTCCTTCTCGCGCTTGGCGAGCTCGTCGCTCTTCTTGTCGAGGTTGTCTTCCTTCTGCGTGAGGCGCCGCTCCAGCGCTTCGAGCTCGGTCCGCCGCTTGCGGGAGGCGGCCTCGAACTCGGTACGGGCCTGGAGGAGCTTCTCCTTGGCGACGACGTCGGCCTCGCGCAGCCGGGTCTCGCCCTGCCGCTGGGCCTCTTCCATGAGGCGGTCGGCTTCGAGCCGCGCCTGCGCGAGGATACGCCGCCCCTCGCGGCGCAGGGCCAGCCACCACACGAGGGGGACCAGGACCGCGCCGAAGACGATGGCCGCGGCCAGAATGATGATCTCAGTGCTCACCGGTTGCCCCTGCTCTCGCGAACAGTAGGGAGGGCCGGGCCGGGATCAGGGAAGCCCCTTACGGGGAAGAGGAAAGAACATCCCCCGCGCGGCCCGTGTGGGCCGAGCGTTTAGAACCTGAAACGCGCCAGGTGGGTGTCCGCTCCGTGAGCCGTTAGCGTCCTCGTACGAGCGAGGCTGGCACGGGCCACACGGGTGAAAGACTCCCTAGGTAACAATGTTGGTTCTACAAGCGTGTAACCCAACACTGGCCACGCAGGGGATGCAAAAACCTTGTCCATCTTATCTTGAGCTGGCGGTGCCGCTCATCCCATCTCTCAACCTTCGAGGGCCTCGGTTAATTCCTCGGTCAGCGCCGCCATCTTCTCCCTGATCTCGATCCGTTCCCCTTCCTGTCGTTTCTGAATCTGGAACAGCTCATCCGCAAGATTGAGCGCCGCCAGAATCGCGATCCGCGCCGTATCGCCCGTGCTCGCGTGCTCCGCGACCTCCCGCATCTTGCGGTCCACGAGATCCGCCAACGTCTGGAGGTATCCCGTTTCATCCGCTCCGCGCACGTGGTACACCGCACCGAAAATTTCAACCGCCGTGTTGGTTGAAGTCATGGCGCTCACGTCCGCGTGTGTGCCCCTCACCGGCAAATCGAAGCAGGCCAGCGATTTGGCAGCGTCACTATACCACAGGTGCCGGGAGGCAACCGGGAGGGGACAGCGGGGGTAGAATCCGCCTCCGTGCCCTCCCTCATCCCAGGTTATCCCACCTTCCGCCGCCTGCTTTTCCGGCTCGATCCGGAGGCCAGCCATGGGCTCGGCATGGGCGCCCTGCGCACCCTCCAGGCCCTGCCTCCCCTCGCCGCCGCCCTGCGCCGGCGCAACCTGGTGGACGCCGCGCCCCTGCGCCAGACCCTCTTCGGCCGCGACTTCCCGAACCCGGTCGGCCTCGCCGCCGGCTTCGACAAGGACGCGCTCGCCGTCCGCGCCATGCCCTCCCTCGGCTTCGGCTTCGTGGAGGTGGGGACGGTGACGCCGAAGCCGCAGGCGGGTAATCCACAACCCCGTCTCTTCCGCTTCTCCGCGGCGGAGAGCCTGCAGAACGCCATGGGCTTCAACAACGCCGGCCTGGAGGAGGCCCGCCGCCGCCTCGCCAGGGTCCACCCCTTCTCCATCCCCGTCGGAGTCAACGTCGGCAAGAACAAGGCGACGCCCCCCGAGGCCGCCCTGGACGACTACGAAGCGCTGATCCGCGCCTTCGCGGACCTCTGCGACTACCTGGTGGTCAACCTCTCCTCGCCGAACACCCCTGGCCTGCGCGACCTGCAGAACGAGGCGTTCCTGCGCGCCGTGCTCGGCCGCGCTCTGGCCATCACCTCCAGGCCGGTCCTGGTCAAGATCGCTCCGGACCTCGATCCCTGCGACGCCGTCACCCTGGCCCGCGTCGCCGTGGACGCCGGAGCGGCCGGCATCGTGGCGACGAACACCACGAGCGACTACTCGCTGCTGCCGGGAGCCAGGGACTTCGGGGGGATTTCAGGGAAGGTCCTCCGGGAAAAGAGCTTCCGTATCTTCGAGGCCGTGGCCCGCAGCCTCTTCGGGAGGGCCGTCCTGATCAGCGTCGGAGGGATCGACTCCGGCGCCGAGGCCTACCGGAGGATCCGCACCGGAGCCTCCCTGGTGCAGATCTACACCGCCCTGATCTACCACGGCCCGTCGCTGCCGCGGCGGATCAACGAGGAGCTGTTGGAGCTGATGGAGAAGGATGGGGTGAAGGGGATCGGGGAGGTCATCGGAGCCGACCGGCCTGGGGTTGAAACCCCAGGCTAAATTGTTTCGCCCCGCACGGGCGGAACAGCCCAGCCTGGGGTTTCAACCCCAGGCCGCGGGCGCCGGCTCAACCGGCCATCAGCTCTTCCAACTGCCGGACCAGCCGCTCCACCCGCTCCCGCACCTCCCGCCGCTCCTCCTCCCACTGCTCGGCCTCTTCGGACGAGGGTACGTCGGCGAGCTGCGTTTCCAGCTCCTCGACACGCCCGCGGAGGACGGCGTTCTCTTCCTGGTGGTGGGCGAGCTGCTCGTTGAGGGTACCTGAACGGACGGCGAGCTGCTGCTCCAGGTCCTGAATCCGGCTCTCCAGCGCCCCCTTCTCTTCGCGCAGCTCGCGGATGCGGCCGGCGGCGGCGCGGACCCTCTCCTCCAGGTCGCCCAGCAGGCCGGGCAAGGACGGAGCCTGCGGCGCGCTTCCCTTCGCCCGCGCCATCAGCCCCTCCACCCGAAGCGGCGCTCCAGCTCGCCGGTCAGCGCAGCCTGGCGCTCGTTGACCTCCTCCTGGGTGAGCGAGCGCTCGCCGGAGTTGTAGAGGAAGGAGATCGTCGTGTTGACCGCCCCCTCGGGCACGCCCTGGCCGCGGTAGCGGATCTTGAGATCCGAGGAGACCAGATCGGCCGGCCGCAGCTCGGCGATGGCGCGGTCGATCTCGGCCCAGGGGATGTCCAAAGAATGGGTGAACGTGAAGTCGGCGCTGATCCCGGGATAGCGCGACGGGAGATCGACTTCCAGGCTGCTCTCGCCGCCGGCCAGACCGTCGAGCGCGATCTCGGCCACGTAGATCGGATAGCCCTCTTCCTCCTCGACCCGGCCGAGGTAGCCCACGACCTCCCCCGAGCGGACCAGCTCGGCCGTGTTGCCGGCGAGGAGGCCCGGCAGCTCCGCCGGCCTCGCCTCCAGGGTTACGCCGAGCGCGTCGGCGAGCCCCTCCAGGGCGCCCTTGAGGTCGAAGAAGTCGAGCTCCATGGCGTGCTCCCACGAGGTGCCTACCGTGCCGCCGCAGACCAGGCCCAGTTGCTCCGGCTGGTCCGGCAGCGGAGCCCCCGGGTTCTCGAAGAAGGCGGTGCCGAGCTCGAACAGGCGCACCGCGGGGAGCCCGCGGCGCTGGTTGAAGCGCGCGGTCTCCACCAGGTTGGGGATCAGCGACCGGCGCAGGACCGAATAGGCCTCCGAGAGCGGATTGGCCAGCGCGAGCGGCTCGGTGCCCGGGCGCAGGCTCGGGAAACGGGCGTCCATGTCCCGGCTGTGGAAGGCGAAATGGATCGCCTCGGCATAGCCCGCCGCCGACAGGTAGAAACGGATGCGGTCGCGCAGCTTCTGCAGCGGCGTCCGCGGCTCGTCCGCGCCGGTCAGCCTGGGCAGCGTCGCCTCGATGTTGTCCAGCCCGTAGATCCGCAGGACCTCTTCGAAGAAGTCGGCCTCGTAGGCCCGGCCGTCCGGCCGCGGCTGGAAATCGAAGAAGCGCCAGGAGGGGACGGTCACGTCCCACGCGGTGTCTTCAGGGGTTCCAGCGCTCTCCAGCCCGAAGCCGAGCCCGGCGAGCCAGCGCTCGACGTCGGCGGCCGGGATCTCGGCCCCGGCGAAGGCGTTGAGCCGCGCCAGCTCCAGGCGCCCCTTGCGCTCCGGCGGGAAGCCGGCCTTGCGCGCGTCGATGGCGCCCGCGAGGACCGTCCCGCCCGCGATCTCGGCGATCAGCCGGGCCGCCCGGCTGGCCGCCACCAGGGAGCCCTCGGGATCGGTCCCGCGCTCGAAACGGTGGCTGGCGTCGGTGTGCATGCCGAGGGCGCGCGCGGTCAGGCGCACCCGCCGGCGGTCGAAATGGGCGCTCTCGATCAGGATGTCCGCCGTCTCCTCCGTGACCTCGCTGTCGGCGCCGCCCATGACGCCGGCCAGGGCCACCGGACGCTCGGCGTCGGCGATGACCAGCATCTCGGGATCGAGCTTCCGCTCTACGCCGTCGAGGGTGGTCAGCATCTCCCCCTCGCGGGCCCGGCGGACGATGATTTTGCGCCCCCCGAGCTTCGCCAGGTCGAAGGCGTGGAGCGGCTGGCCCATCTCCCAGAGGATGAAGTTGGTCACGTCGACCACGTTGTTGATCGACCGCAGACCGATCGCCTCCAGGCGTTTGCGCAGCCAGTCGGGGCTGGGGCCGACGCGGACGCCGCGGACCACGCGCGCCACGTACCGCGGGCACCCCTCCTCGTCCTCGACTTCGACGCTGGCGGCGTCCTCCACCCTCTCGCTCCCCTCCTCGGGGCTCGACTCGGGCCGGCGCAGCGGGCGCTCGTAGAGCACGGCCGCCTCGCGGGCGATCCCGAGGTGGTTCATGGCGTCGGGACGGTTCGTGGTGACTTCGATGTCCAGGAGGACGTCGTCCCCCTTCTCCTCCACCCCCTCGGCGTTGAGCCCGGCGGCGGTCAGCCGGCGGGCCAGATCCTGCGAGTCGCCCGGAAGGTCGACGTACTCGGCGAGCCAGCTCCTGGAGAACAGCATCAGCCGCGCACCTGCCGCAACAGCCGCTCGTCGTTCTCGAAGAGCAGCCGGATGTTGGGGATGCCGTAGCGGTTCATGGCCACCCGGTCGGCGCCCATGCCGAAGGCGAAGCCGGAGTAGCGGTCGGGATCGATGCCGCAGCCGGCCAGCACCCGCGGATCGACCATGCCGCAGCCGAGGATCTCCATCCACCCCGTGTTGGAGCAGACGGCGCACCCCTGGCCCTTGCAGTTCTGGCAGGTGACGTCCACCTCGGCCGACGGCTCGGTGAAGGGGAAGTGGCTCGGCCGCAGACGGATCTCCGTCTCCGGCGAGAACAGGCGGCGCAGGAAGGCCAGCAGCGTCCCCTTCATGTCCCCGACCGTGATCCCCTCGGCCACGGCCAACCCCTCGACCTGGTGGAACATGGGCGAGTGCCGCAGGTCGTTGTCGTTGCGGAACACCCGGCCCGGGCAGATGACGCGGATCGGCTTGGGCATGTCCTTGGCCCGCGCCAGCATGGTGCGGATCTGCACCGGCGAGGTGTGGGTGCGCAGCAGCAGGCCGTTCTCCAGGAACAGCGTGTCCTGCGTGTCGCGCGCCGGATGATCGCGCGGGAAGTTCAGCGCCTCGAAGTTGTGGTAGTCGTCCTCGACCTCCGGCCCCTCGGCCACGCTGTAGCCGAGCTCGGCGAAGATCTCCTCCATCTCGCGGAAGACCCGCGTAACCGGGTGGAGAGTGCCGAGCGGAGGCCGCCGGCCCGGGAGGGTGACGTCCACGGCCTCGCTCCGGATCACTGCCTCGCGCTCGCGGGCGGCGAGCCGCTCGTCGAGCTCGGTCAGGCGGGTCTCGACCCGGTCCTTGAGATCGTTGACCGATTGGCCGTAGGCGCGGCGCTGGTCCGGCGGCACCTCGCCCGTGCGGGCGAGCAGCGAGCGGACGATCCCCTGTTTGCGCCCGATCCAGCGCAGGCGCAGGTCCTCCCACGCCGCGCGGTCGGAGACCACGCCGGCCTCGCGCTCGAAGCGCTCGGCGAGGACGGCGGCGTCGGAGGATTCAGGAACGCCGGCAGCGCCGCTCGGCTCGGCCATCAGGCCTCCGCGGCGGGAGTGGCGGTGGTCTGGGCGGCCGACTCCAGGGCCTGCTTCGCGGCCTCGGCCAGGCGGCCGAAACCCTCGGCATCGCGCACGGCGATGTCGGCCAGCACCTTGCGGTCGAGGTCCGAGCCGGCGGCCTTCAGCCCGGCGATCAGCTTGCTGTAGTTGAGGCCGTGCAGCCGCGCGGCGGCGTTGATGCGCACGATCCACAGACTGCGGAGGTTGCGCTTCTTCTGCCGGCGGTCGCGGTAGGCGTAATTGAGCGACTTGTCGACCGCCTGCTTGGCGATCCGGTGGGCTTTGGACTTCAGGCCGTAATAGCCACTGGCCAGCTTGAGGATCTTCTTCCTCCGCTGGGCCCTCTTGGTTCCACGCTTGACACGCATCTCTCGAACCTCGTTTCTGCTCCCTCGGCCCGTTTTTCGGACACTTGGGGGGAGCGGTCAATTGGCCCACGGGGCTCCGCAATGCGGAGCGGCAACGTTCGTCGCTCTCAGGGGCCAGGGCTCCCGGTGGACAGGTCCACCCACCGGCAGCCGTCATCCTTGGATGGGGCTACGCGACTACTGGTGCAGCATCTCTTTGAGCGTGCCGGCGAACGCGGGCGAGACCTCGACGGACTTGCGCAGGTTGCGCTTCCGCTTGGTGGTCTTCTTGGTCAGGATGTGGCTGTGCATCGACTGGTGTCGCATCACCTTGCCACCTCCCGTGACCTTGAAACGCTTCGCGGCACCCTTGTGCGTCTTCTGCTTGGGCAAGGGTCCCTCTCCTTTCTACGTCTTCCGTCAGGCGGTCCGGAAGCGCGCGCTACCCCAGCCGCTGACCCGGTCAGCGGGGGGCTCGCGGGCTCCTGCGACTATTCGGCGGCCGCCTTCTTGACCTGATGGCGGGGCGGGCCGTAGATCACGTGCATCCGGTTGCCCGCCATCTCGGGGGAGGATTCTAGCACTGCTCGCTCCCCCAAGTCTTGCGTCAATCGCGCGATCAGCTTGTGGCCCAGGTCCTGCCGCGCCATTTCGCGCCCGCGGAACTGGACGGTGGCCTTGACCTTGTCGCCGTCCTCCAGGAAGCGGATCGCGTTCTTCAGCTTGAAGTCATAGTCGTGCTCGTCGATGTTCGGACGGAACTTGACTTCCTTGACGTGGATGATCTTCTGCTTCTTCCTCGACTCGTGGGCTTTCTTCTTCTGCTGGTAGAGGAACTTGCCGAAGTCCATGATGCGGCAGACCGGCGGCTTGGCCGTGGGGGCCACCTCCACCAGATCGAGCCCCTGCGTCCTAGCCCGCTGCAGGGCCTCCTCGACGGGGACGATCCCCGCCTGCGAGCCGTCGGACTCGACGAGGCGCACCTCGCGAACCCTGATGCGTTCGTTGATTCGGGCCGACTTGTCGATACTCAGCTCACCCCCTCGGAGCGCCGAGCCCTCTCGGCCCGGATGGTCTTGTTCACTGCGTCTTTTCTCCTTTCTCTATAGCTCGGTGCCGCGCGAGGCCGCGAGCGATCCGGCCCGCTCGACGAAAGCCTCGATCGCCATGGCACCCAGGTCGCCGCCCGACCGCGGGCGGACCGATACCGTCCCGTCCTCCTGCTCGCGCGCCCCCACGACCAGCATGTAGGGGACCTTCTGGAGCTGCGCCTCGCGGATCTTGTAGCCCAGCTTCTCGTTGCGCGCGTCGAGCTCGGCGCGCACCCCGGCCTCGGCCAGGGCGGCGCGGACCCGCTCGCCGTACTCCGCGAACTTCTCGGAGACCGGCAGGACCACCGCCTGCACCGGCGCCAGCCAGAGCGGGAAAGCCCCCGCCGTCTGCTCGATCAGGATCGCCATGAAACGCTCCAGAGAGCCTAGCATGGCGCGGTGGATCATGACCGGCTGGTGCTCGGCGCCGTCGGCCCCGACATACGTCAGGCCGAAGCGCTGCGGGAGCTGGTAGTCGAGCTGCACCGTGCCGAGCTGCCAGCTCCGCCCCAGCGCGTCGTGGACGTGGAAGTCGATCTTGGGGCCGTAGAAGGCGCCGTCGCCGGGATTGACCCTGTGCTCCAGGCCGCGACGGTCGAGCGCCGCCGCCAAGGCCCCCTCGGCGCGGTCCCACAGCTCGTCGCTGCCGATCCGCTTCTCCGGCCGGGTCGACAGCTCGATCTGGGCGTCCTGGAAGCCGAACGTGCGGTAGATCTCCAGGATCATCTCGGTCGCCGCCAGCACCTCGGCCTCGATCTGCTCCTCGGCGCAGAAGATGTGAGCGTCGTCCTGGCTGAAAGAGCGGACGCGGAACAGGCCGTTGGTCACGCCGCTCCGCTCGTAGCGGTGCAGGCGTCCGAAGTCGGCGTAGCGGATGGGCAGGTCGCGGTACGAGCGCAGCCGGGTCGCGAAGATCAGGCAGTGCGTCGGGCAGTTCATCGGCTTGACCGCGAACTGCTTCTCGTCGACCTCGGTGAAGAACATGGCGTCGCGATAGTTGTCGTAATGCCCGGAGGTCTTCCACAGCTCCACGTCGAGGATCTGGGGGGTGACGACCTCGCCATAGCCGTAGCGGGCGTAGAGCTCGCGCACGTAGTCGGTCAGGGCGTTGTAGACGAACGCCCCCCTGGGGTGGAGGAACGGCGTGGCCGGCGCCACCGGGTTGAAGCTGAAGAGGTCCAGCTCCTGGCCGAGGCGGCGGTGGTCGCGCGCCCGCGCCTGCTCCAGCCGTTCCAGGTGCTCCGCCATCTCCTTCTCGGAGGCGAAGGCGGTGCCATAGACGCGCTGCAGGCGCTCGTTGCCCTCGTCCCCCTTCCAGTAGACGGCGGAGGCCTCCAGGATCTTCAGCGCGCCGATCTGGCCGGTGTTCTGGGCGTGCGGCCCGCGGCAGAGGTCGGTGAACCGGCCATGGCGGTAGAGCGTGATCGTCTCCCCTTCGGGAATCTCCTTGAGGCGCTCGACCTTGAGGGTCTCGCCCATCTCGCGGAAGACGCGCTCGGCCTCCTCGCGGGAGACCTCGACGCGCTCGAAGGGGTTGGCTTCGGCCACGATCTCGCGCATCTTCCCCTCGATCCTCTCCAGGTCCTCGGGAGTGAAGGCGCGCGGGAAGCGGATGTCATACTGGAACTTCTCGCTGTGGTCCTTGCGGCCGACGTCGATCTCGGCCTCGGGCCAGAGCCGCTTGACCGCGTCGGCGAGGACGTGCTCCGCGCTGTGGCGGACGAATTCGCCCGCCTCCGGGCTTTTCACCGTGAAGATGCGGAACGCGCCGCCCTCGGTCAGCGGCTGGCGCAGGTCGATCTTGCGGCCGTCCAGCTCGGCGCCGACCGCGTCCTTGGCCAGGCGGGGGCCGATCGAGGCGGCCACCGCGAGCGGAGTGGTTCCGGAGGACACTTCGCGGACAGAGCCGTCCGGCAACGTGAGGCGGATCGCCTCGGTCATGGTATCCATCATTCGAGACCGAAAAAACGGAGCCCACCGGGGCCGGAGCCCGACGGAAAGGTTCTCACGAGCGGGGGGTTTGGTAGGCGCTGGCGGACTCGAACCGCCGACCTCTACCGTGTGAAGGTAGCGCTCTAACCAGCTGAGCTAAGCGCCTGGGCATCGAGGCTGAACGAATGGTCGCGATATCGCTTTCTATCCAAACTTGGTAGGCCCGAGCGGACTCGAACCGCTGACCTCTACGATGTCAACGTAGCGCTCTAACCAGCTGAGCTACGGGCCTGTCTCTCGAAAACCGTCCCCAGCAACGGCGGTCGCCGAGGGATGTAGAGGCTAACAAAGCGCCCCGACCGGTGTCAACCGCGGCAAGCCCTAGAACGCGGCAGAGGCTGACCTTATTTCTGAGCCCGGGCGGGCCCCCCTCCCCGGAGCCCTCACCCCCCGGCCCCCTCTCCCATCCGCACTCCCGATCCCCCGGGAGAGGGGGAGAAAGACAGGATAAAAGCGAGTTAGACCGTTGTCTTTCTGTCATGTTCCCCCTCTCCCGGGCGGGTGGGAGAGGGGGTTAGGGGGTGAGGGTCCGCCAAGGCGGCTCGGGCTGGGGGTCCCGGCGTTCCGGCTCGCCGTGGTCGGGGAGGTCCTCGGGATCGTCGACCGGCTCGTCGGGGATCAGGGGCTCCGGGTCGTCGACCGGCGGCTCCTGCACCGGCTCCTGGGGATCGCGGTCGCGGCGCGGGTCGATCTCGTCCATCGTCTCCTCCTTCCGCCGGACGGCTCCGGCGTTCCTGAATGCCGCAAGAATCGGGCCGAGGTTTTGCAGGAAGCCGTCCCTCATGACCGCACCGGACAGCACCCAGTGGATCCTCCAACTCGTCTGGCTCCTGGTCCTGGCCGTCCCGATCGCCTGCGTGTCCTGGACGGTGACCCACGAAGAGATCTTCCGCGAGCCGCGCGAATACTTCGTCCGCCGCTATGAGAACGCGAACAGCCTCTTCAAGCGCAAGCTCTTCTACCTGCCGACCTGCGAGTACTGCTTCAGCCACTACGTGGCGATCTTCTTCCTCTTCATCACCCGCTACCGCCTGCTGCTCGACGACTGGCGGGGCTACCTGCTCTCCTTCTTCGCCCTGGTCGCCGTGGCCAACGTCTACATGAGCGCCTTCGGCCGCCTCCGCCAGGAGGTCAAGTCCGAGAAGCTGGAGAACAAGCGGAAAGAGAAAGTCCTGGAGAAGGTCGAGAAAAAAGAGGGAGGAGAGAAGGAAGACCCGGAGCCCTTCCGGGGACCCGAGCGCCGGAAGGGACCGACGCGGGTCTGACCCGGTTACAATGGGCGGTGCCGGAAAGTCCGGCCGGCTCGTTTTTTCGCCTCCTGACACTTACAGGATTGGAGACCGAATCGGAGCATCGGGGCTCCTAGGAAGGGCGTGCAAAATTGATGAATCGGGCGAATTGGGGCGGCATGGCCGCCATTTTGGTGTCCTGCTTCACCTGCCTGCCGGCCTGGGGACAGGGCCAATCCACCGTCGAGGGCATCTGGGAGGGGGCCGTGGTCTACGCTCCCGCCGAGCTCGAGGTGGAGCAGGCCGTCGAGCTGTTCCAGGACTCCCGCGGCGTGCTCGCCGGGCTCATCGACGTCCCCGTCAAGCCGATCGAGGACGAGCCTCTCTCCGCGGTCCGTTTCGACGGGAGACGGATCTCCTGGGAGCTGCGCCGGGACACCGGCACCTTCCGCTATGAGGGCACCCTCTCGGACGACGGTAACGAGATCAGCGGCCAGTACTTCGAACGCGGCAAGACCTTCCCCTTCTGGCTGCGGCGGACCGACCCCGCGGCCGTGAAGCCGGCACGAGCCCAGCCTGCCCTCCACACCCTCTCGGTCACGGGCCGAGAGCTCAAGGAGAGGTTCAATGCCGACGCCGGCAAGGTCCGGCTGGTCATGCTGCTCTCCCCCGGCTGAATGTATTGCACCGTGAGTGCCCGGGTGGCACAGCGTTACGTGCTCGACAAGATCTCCGACGAACGGCTGCGCGTGTACGTGGTGTGGGGTCCGTACAAGGAGCGGGAGACGGAGGCGGATGCGCGGTTCGCCGCCGCCTTCGTGCCCGATCCGCGGGCGACCCACTTCTGGACCGAGACCCCCGCTCCCGGCGAGCTTTTCAACGAGCCCCTGAAACCGCTCGGCCTGGGCCCGCACTCGGCCTGGGACTCGTTCCTGGTCTACGCGCCGGAAAGCCGATGGGGGGAAAGCCCGCCGCCCCCCACGCACTTCATGCACCGCAACGTCGAAGGGAAGGCGCTGAACGGAGTCCGCCTCCTCGAGCAGGTCCGCGACCTGCTCCCTGCTCAGGACAAAGAAGGAAAGCTCCCGCACAGCCGCGCTCCCGGAGAGGAGAACCGATGAACGAGTGCCAGCGCACCTGGACGCTCCCCGTCGCCGTCCACGACCTGTTCACGCGGCAGGCCACGAGGACGCCCGACAAGACCGCCGCCGTGGACCCGCAAGGGGAAATGACCTACCGGGAGCTCGCGGAACGTGCCACCGCGCTGGCATGCCTGCTCAAGAGAGTCGGGGCCGGCGCGCCGCTCGATCGGCGGATCGGCCTGCTGGCCGATCCCGATCCGCAGGTCCTGGTCGGGATGATCGGCATCCTCGAAGCGGGGAGCGGGTTCGTCCCGATCGATCCGCGCCATCCGGACGAGCGGCTGGCCTGGATCCTGGAGGACTCTGCCTGCGAGGCGCTGGTCACCCAGCGGCGTCACCTGCCCCGGGCGGAGGAGCTCGCCCGCGGTATCCCCGGTGTGCGCAACATCCTCTGCCTCGAAGACGCTCTCCCCTCCGGACCCCTCTCCGAAAGACCGCCGGCCGCCGCGGCCGGGCAACCCCGCGATCCACGCGAGCTGCGCAGTGATCCCGGCGCGCTTCGCGCTTTGGCCTACATCGTCTACACCTCGGGCTCCACCGGCCGCCCCAAGGGGGTGCAAGTCTCCCACGAGAACCTCGTGCCGGTGCTTCTCTGGGGCTGTGCGTATCTCGGCCTTGGCGAGAAAACCCGGGTGCTCCAGAGCCTCTCGTTCTGCTTCGATTTCGGCATCTTCGAAGAGCTCACCACCGTGCTCGCCGGCGGCACTCTCTGGTTCCCGGGAAAGGCGGCGGAGGATCCCGCAGCGTTCGCGCAGGAGATCATCCGCCACGGCATCAACACCTTGCACGCGACGCCGGCCTTCGCGCATGCGCTCGCCGCCACACGCGGGACCCTGGACAGCCTGGAGATCGTCCATCTCGGCGGCGAGGCGCTATCGCGGAGTACCGTGGACCGCATCCGCGAGGCCGCACCGCGCGCGACCGTCTACAACGGTTACGGGCCGACCGAGGCGACGGTCAACAGCTCCATCTTCCAGATCGACGGCCGCGCCGGCGGACCGCGAGACGCAGGCTCGCCCGGGGTTCCGATCGGCCGGCGGTCGGCGGACAACGCGCTCTACGTCCTGGACCCCGGCGGCCGTCCCGTCCCCTCCGGCGAGCGCGGAGAGCTCCATGTCGGCGGCATCGGGGTGGCGCGGGGCTACCTCAACCGGCCGGACCTGACCGCCGAGCGCTTCGTGCCCGACCCGTTCGGGGCGGCGCCCGGGGCGCGGCTTTACCGCACGGGCGATCTGGTGCGGGTCCTCCTCTCCGGAGACCTGGAGTTCCTCGGCCGGATCGACGACCAGGTCAAGATCCGGGGCTTCCGCATCGAGCTGGGGGAGGTCGAAATGGCCCTGGAGCGCTGCGCGGAGGTCCGGCAGGCCGTGGTCGTGGCGCTCCCGGGGCCGACCGGTGATCCGCGCCTGGTCGCCTATGTGGTGCCGGCGGAGCGCGCGGTCCCGGATCATCTCCGGGCGACCCTCCCGGACACCCTCCGGCGGCAGCTCCAAGCCCTTCTCCCGGAGCCCATGGTGCCCTCCGTCTTCGTGTTGCTGGAGACCCTGCCGCTCTCTCCGAATGGCAAGGTGGACCGCAAGGCGCTGCCCGCTCCCGAGGCGAATCGCGGGTTCGCGGCGCCGCGCACGGTGACCGAGATGGCCCTGGCCGGGATCTGGCGGGAGATCCTGGCGGTCGAATGGGTGGGGATCGGCGACCATTTCCTGGCGCTGGGCGGGCATTCGCTGCTGGCGGCGCAGCTCATCGCCCGGGTACGCGAACGGCTGGGGGTCGAGCTGTCGCCGCGGGACGTCTTCGATCAGCCGCTCCTGGAGGATCTCGCGGCCTTCATCGCGGCGCGGGTGGGGAGCGTTGCGGAGCTCCGGCCGATCGTGCCGGTCCCGCGGACGGGCGATCTGCCGCTCTCCTTCGCCCAGGAGCGGGTCTGGTTTCTTCAGGAGCTCGATCCGACGATCCGGTCGTACCAGACTCAGGGCAGCCTCCGCCTGCGGGGCCCGCTGCACATCGAGGCGTTGCGGCGGAGCCTCAGCGAGATCGTGCGGCGGCACGAGATCTTCCGTACCACCTTCCCGACCGTCGGTGAGCGGCCGGTGCAGAGATTCCATCCAGCCTGGGACGCGCCGCTGCCGATGGTGGATCTCTCCGGCCTGCCCGCGGGAGCCCGCACCGCCGAGATCGCAAAGGTGACGGCCGCCGCGTGTCAGAAGCTGTTCGATATGACCCGCCTGCCGCTGATCCGCTGGACCCTGCTGCGGCTCGGCCCCGCGGAGCACATCTGGCTGAACGTCGAGCATCACCTGGTGCACGACGGCTGGTCGTTCAACCGGATTCTCGGGGAGCTGGTGGCGCTATATCGCGCCTTCTCCCGCGGCGAGCCCTCGCCGCTGCCCGAGCTGCTCCTCCAGTTCGCCGACTGGGCGGCCTGGCAGAGGCAGTGGGTCCTCGGTCCGGAGGCGGCAGCCCAGATCGCCTGGTGGAAACGGACGCTGCTCGGCCGGCCTCCCGTGCTCGCGCTGCCGACCGACCGGCCGCGGCCGCGCCGGCAGAGCTTCGCCGGCCGGGTGGAGCGGGTGGCGCTGCCCGCCGCGCTGTGCTCGGCTCTGCGCAGCGCGAGCCGCAGCGACGGGGTCAGCCTCTTCATGATGATGCAGGCTGCCTTCGCCGCCCTGCTCTACCGCTGGTCCGGCCAGGACCAGGTCAACGTCGGCTCCGGCGTGGCCAACCGGCGCTGGAGCGAGACCGAGCCGATCCTCGGCATGATGGTCGACAACATTGTGCTGGCCAACGACCTGTCCGGCGGTCCGACGGTACGCGAGCTCCTGGAGCGCACCCGGCGGCTCTGCCTGGAGGCCGGCGCCAACCAGGACATCCCTTTCGACCTCGTGGTCGAGGCCGTGCAGCCGGAGCGCGATCTGGCCTACAACCCGCTGTTCCAGGTGAGCTTCAGCTTCCACGACTCGCCGCTTCCCGAGCTGGCTTTCCCGGGTCTCCAGGCGGAGCTGACCGAAGGGATATCGAATGGCTCGGCGAAGTTCGACATCAACGTCATCTGCATCCCGGAGAGCGAGCGGCGCATCGGGCGCGCCGGCGGCGCGGAGGCCGGGATCAGGTTGATCTGGGAGCACTCCACCGCGCTCTTCGACCCTTCCACGATGCGGCGCATGATCGGGCACTTCCAGACCCTTCTCGCCGGGTTTGCGGCCCATCCGGAGAGCCTCGTCATGGACCTGCCGCTCCTCACGGAGGAGGAGCGGCGCCAGCTCCGGGAGTGGAGCGGCGCGGAGGCGGTCTTTCCGTGGGGCTCGCGGAGCCTCGGCGTCCACGAGCTGTTCGAAGCCGCGGCGGACCGCTGGCCGGAAGCCCTCGCCGTGACGGGTGGTGTCCGGAGCCTGCGTTATGGGGAGCTCGAAGCGCTCTCCAACCGGATCGCCCGGCGCCTGCGCGCCCTCGGCGCGGGGCCGGAGGCACGGGTCGGCGTCTGCCTGGAACGCTCGCCCGAGCTGATCGCCGCCACGCTCGGCGTGCTCAAGGCCGGCGGCGCCTATCTGCCGCTCGATCCGGGGCACCCGGCGGAGCGGCTGGCCTACATCCTGGAGGATTCGGCGGTCCCGGTGCTGATCACCCGGGGCGCGCTCGCCCGTTCCCTCCCCGCCGGCTCCGCGCGGGTCCTGGCGATCGACGAGGAGCGCGAGCTTCTGGAGCGGGAGAGCGCGGCGCGGTTGCAGCCCCCTGTCCTGGCGGAGAGCCTCGCCTACGTCATCTACACCTCGGGCTCGACCGGACAGCCGAAGGGGACCGAGTTGACCCATGCCGGGTTGCTCAACCTGATCGGCTGGCACCACCGTGAGTACGGGATCCAGCCGGCCGACCGCGCCACGCTGGTGGCGAGCCCGGCGTTCGACGCCTCGGTCTGGGAGATCTGGCCGGCGCTCGCCGCCGGGGCCAGCCTGCACGCCCCGCCGGAGGAGGTGCGCGCTTCGCCCGCGGACCTGCTCTCCTGGCTGGCCGCCGAGAGGATCACGGTGTGCTTCCTTCCCACCCCGCTCGCCGAGGCCTGCCTAGAGCTCGAGCTCCCGCCGAAGCTGGCGCTGCGGGCGCTGCTCACCGGAGGCGACCGGCTCCACCGGGTCGAGCGCGACCTCCCCTTCCGGCTGATCAACCACTACGGGCCGACGGAGAGCACGGTGGTGGCGACCGCGGGAGAGGTGGCGACCGGCCCGCAGAGTGAGACGGCGCCGCCCATCGGCCGGCCCATCGCCAACATTCATGCCTGGGTGCTCGACCCCAGCCTGCGGCGGGTGCCGGCCGGGGTGCCTGGGCAGCTCCACGTCGGCGGCGCCGGCCTCGCCCGTGGCTATCTCCGGCGTCCCGAGCTGACCGCGGAGAGGTTCATCCCAAACCCTTTCGGAGAAGAGCCGGGGACCCGGATCTACCGCACCGGCGACCTCGTCCGCTGGCTTCCGGACGGACGGCTCGACTTCCTGGGGCGGACCGACCATCAGGTCAAGATCCGCGGCTTCCGCGTGGAGCTGGGAGAGATCGAGACGGTCCTGGGCCGGCATCCGGCGGTGCGCGCGGCGGTGGTGACCGCCCGCGAGGGTGCGGACGGCACGCGGCTCGTGGCGTACGCGGTGCCCGAGGGGGACGTCGCGGCCGAGGAGCTTCTCGCCTTCCTCGCCGGCCGGCTGCCGGCGCCCATGGTGCCGTCCGCCGTCGTAACGCTCGACGCCCTGCCGCTCACGCCGAACGGCAAGGTCGACCTCGCCGCCCTGCCCGAGCCTCGCCCGGCCGGAGAGGACGAAGGCTGGACCGGCCCGCGCACGCCTGTCGAGCACCTGCTGCAGGGGATCTGGTCGGAGCTGACCGGCGTCGAGCGCGTGGGCATCCGGGACGACTTCTTCAAGCTGGGCGGCCACTCGCTGCTGGGCGCCCGCATGCTGTCGCGCCTGTACGAGGAGCTCGACGTCGAGGTCCCCCTGAGCGAGGTTTTCGAACGGCGGACGATCGAGGCCCTCGCCGTGACGGTGGAAGACCTCCTCCTCGCCGAAGCGGAGGCGCTCGCCACGAGCGTCGGAGAGGCTTCTTGAGCGAGCGCCGCGAGGACCGCTGATGGACCGGGCGGACCTCCCGGCGACCTCGGCGCAAGCGCCCGGCTCGGCATCGCGGCTCTCGCCGGCCGCGCGGGCGCTCCTCGAGGAGCGCCTGAAGCGCCGCTCCGGCCGCCCGGCTTCCCGCGGTATCCCGCGGCGGACCGAGCCGGGCCTCGCCCCTCTGTCCTTCGCCCAGGAACGGCTCTGGTTCCTCGCCCGGCTCACCCCCGAGAGCCCCGCCTACAACATCGCCCGGGCCTTCGTGCTGCAGGGGCCGCTCGAACCCGCCGCCCTGGAGCAGAGCGTCCGCGAGATCGTCCGCCGGCACGAGCCCCTGCGGACGACTTTCGTGGCCAGCGGCCCGGCCCTGGCGCAGCGGATCGATCCGGTTCCCGCTCTCCTCCTGCCCTTCATCGATCTCGGAGGGCTGCCGGCCGGCGTCCGGGAGGCCGAGGCGGAGCGGCTGCGGCACGCCGAGGCGCGGCGCCCCTTCGACCTGGAGCGCGGCCCACTGCTGCGCCTCGCCCTGCTCCACCTCGGCGCAGAGGAACACGAGCTCTTCCTGACGCTCCATCACATCGCTGCCGACGGCTGGTCGGTCGACGTGCTCTTCCGCGAGCTGTCCGAGCTCTATGCGCTCTTCTCCTGCGGCCGGCCCGCGCTCCTGGCGGAGCTGCCGGTCCAGTACGCCGACTTCGCGGCCTGGCAGCGCGAGCGGCTGCAGGGCGAGCTCCTCGAACGCCTTCTGGCGTACTGGCGCCGGCGGCTCGCCGGCGTCCCGCCGGTGCTGGAGATCCCCTCCGACCGGCCCCGCCCGGCGGTCCGTGCCTGGACCGGCGACCTGCGGACGTTCGACCTCGCGGCCCCCGCGGAGGTCCTGAGACAGGCCGCCGGCGCGCGCGGCGCCAGCCCGTTCATGGTCCTGCTCGCCGCGTTCTTCGCCCTCCTCCACCGCACCGCCGGCCGCGCCGATCTGGTCGTCGGCTCGCCTGTGGCCGGCCGCGACCGCAGCGAGGTCGAAGGCCTGATCGGCCTGTTCGTCAACACGCTGGTGCTGCGCGCCGACCTCGCGGGAGATCCGACGTTCGAGGAGGTCCTGCGCCGCACGCGCGAGGCGACCCTGGGGGCCTACGACCACCAGGAGATGCCCTTCGACAAGCTGGTCGAGACGCTGGCGCCCGAGCGCGACCTCTCCTCCACGCCGCTCTTCCAGGTGCTCTTCGCCCTGGAGAACATCGGGCGCACTCCGTTCAGGCTGCCGGGGCTCGACGTCGCTCCCCGCGAGGTCTGGAGCGGCACCGTCAAGTTCGACCTCTCCTTCACCGTCGTGGAGACCGGGGAGGGCTTCGCCGCCGCTCTCGTCTACGACCGGGAGATCTTCGACGCCGCCACCATGGCGCGGCTCGCCGGGCATTACGAGGCCCTCCTCGCGGGCGCCGCCGCCGGCCCGCACCGGCGCCTCTCGGACCTGCCCCTGCTGACCGCGGCCGAGCGCCAGCAGCTCCTCTGCGAGTGGAACGAGACCTGGAGCGGTGACCGCGGGGGTGCGACGATCCAGGAGCTGTTCGCGGAGCAGGCGCAATCGAGACCGGGGGCGGCGGCGGTGGTCTGCGAAGGAGAGTGCCTCAGCTACCTGGAGCTGAATGAGAGAGCCAACCGCCTGGCGCACCACCTGCGCTCGCTGGGAGTGGGGCCGGAGGTGGCCGTGGGAGTCTGCCTGAACCGCTCGCTCGCAGCGGTCGTGGCGATCCTCGGCATCGTCAAGGCGGGCGGGGCCTACGTACCGCTCGACCCGGCGTACCCGCGCGAGCGGCTGGCTTTCATGCTGGAGGATGCGGCAGCGCCGGTGCTCGTGACCGCGTCGGCCCACCTCGGCGCGCTGCCGCAGGTGGGAGCCGGGGTCGAGGTGGTCGTCCTCGACCGGGACCGGGAGAGGATCGAGGCGCGCAGCGCGGCCGAGCTGGAGAGCGGAGCCGGCCCGGACCACCTGGCCTATGTCATCTACACCTCGGGCTCGACAGGCCGCCCGAAGGGGGTGATGGTCACCCATGCCAATGTCACCCGCCTCTTCGCGGCCACCCGGCAGCGGTTCGGCTTCGATGCGGGAGACGTCTGGACCCTCTTCCACTCGCTCGCCTTCGACTTCTCGGTCTGGGAGATGTGGGGGGCTCTCCTCCACGGCGGCCGGCTGGTCGTGGTGCCTTATCTGGTGAGCCGCTCGCCGGAGGACTTCCTCCGCCTGCTGATCGCGGAGGAGGTCACGGTCCTCAACCAGACCCCTTCCGCCTTCCGCCAGCTCGTCCAGGCCGATCACGAATCCGGCGGCTCTTCCCTCCTCTCCCTGCGCCAGGTGATCTTCGGCGGCGAAGCCCTCGATCCGCAGAGCCTGGCCGCGTGGTACGAGCGCCATCCGGACCGGCCGCGGCTGGTCAACATGTACGGCATCACCGAAACGACCGTGCACGTCACCTTCCGGCCTCTCGGGCACGAGGACGCGGCTTCGTCCCGCAGCCCGATCGGGCGCGCCATTCCGGACCTCTCCGTCCACCTCCTCGGTCCGGGGGGCGAACTCGTCCCGGCGGGCGTACCCGGCGAGCTGTGCGTCGGCGGCGCCGGGCTCGCCCGCGGCTATCTCGGCCGGCCGGACCTCACCGCCCAGCGCTTTGTGCCTGCCCCGGGGGATGGCGGCGGTCCCGGGGCCCGCCTGTATCGCAGCGGCGATCTGGCGCGGCGGCTGCCCGACGGCGAGCTGGAGTACCTGGGCCGCATCGACCATCAGGTGAAGATCCGCGGGTTCCGCATCGAGCTGGGGGAGATCGAGGCGGCGCTCTCAGCTCACCCTGGAGTGCGGGAGGCGGTGGTGGTGGCGCGCGAGGATGGGCCGGCCGGGAAGCGGCTGGTCGCCTATGTGGTCCCGGAAGGCAGCGCGCTGCCGGCGGAGCTGCGGTCCTGGCTGCGCGAGCGGCTCCCGGACTACATGACGCCCTCGAGCCTCGTGGCGCTGGAGTCGCTGCCGCTCACCCCCAGCGGCAAGGTCGACCGCGGGGCGCTGCCCGCGCCGGAACGTCGGGGGGGCGACCCGCGCCGGATGGCGCCGCGCAACCTGGTCGAGGAGCTGCTGGCGGGCATCTGGGCGGAGGCGCTGCGCATCGCGCCTCCCGGAGTCGACGAGAGCTTCTTCGACCTCGGCGGGCATTCGCTCCTGGCCACGCGGGTGATGTCGCGGATCCGCGAGGTCTGCGACGTCGAGCTGACGCTGCGGGCGCTCTTCGAGAAGCCGACCGTGGCCGAGCTGGCGGAGCAGGTGGAGGCGGCGCGGCGGAGGGACCCGGCGCCACGGACGGCGCCGATCCGGCCCGCCGAGCTCCCCCCCGGCCTGCCGGCTCCGCTCTCCTTCGCCCAGGAGCGGCTCTGGTTCCTCGCCCGCCTCGAGCCCGAGAGTCCCTTCTACAACATCCCCGCGGCCCTGCGGCTGCGTGGACGGCTGGACGTCCCCGCCTTGGCCCGCAGCCTGGCCGAGATCCGGCGCCGCCACTCCGTCCTGCGCGCCGTGTTCGCCGCCTCTACGGCGGGACCGGCGCAGAGGATCACCCCTCTCTCGCCGGCGGCGCTCCCGGTCGCCGACCTCTCGGGCCTCGGGGCCGGCACGCGGCGGGCCGAGGCGGCGCGGCTCGCCGCGGAGGAGGCCCGCCGCCCCTTCGACCTGGAGTCCAGGCCGCCCCTGCGCGCGGCCCTCCTCGCCCTCTCCGGGGACGAGCACCTCCTCCTCCTGACCCTCCACCACGTCGTGGCCGACGGCTGGTCGCTGGGAGTCCTCACCCGTGAGCTGTCGGCGCTCTACGCCGCCTTTCTCCAGGGAGGGGCTCCGCCGCTTCCAGATCCCCCCATCCAGTACACCGACTTCGCCCGCTGGCAGCGCGAGCACCTGCGCGGCGAGGTCCTGGAGGAGCAGCTCGCCTATTGGCGGCAGCGGCTGGCCGGCGCTCCCGTCCTGCTCGAGCTGCCCACCGACCGGCCGCGGCCTCCGGTCATGCGCTTCCGCGGCGGCCGGGTCCCCGTCGCGCTCGGCACGGAGCTCTCCGGCGCTCTCACCGCGCTCGGGCGGCGGCATGGGGCCACCCCGTTCATGGCGCTCACCGCGGGCTTCGCCGCCCTGCTGTCCCGCGGCTCCGGCCTGTCCGACCTACCGGTGGGCTCGGTCGTGGCCGGGCGCACCCGCCCGGAATGCGAGGAGCTGATCGGCCTCTTCGTCAACACCCTGGTCCTGCGCGCCGACCTCGCGGGCGACCCCGGCTTCGGCGAGATCCTGGCCCGCGTCCGCCGCGTGACCCTCGAGGCGCTGGATCACCAGGACGTGCCTTTCGAAAAGCTGGTCCAGGAGCTCCAGCCCGAGCGGAGCCTCGCCCATTCGCCCCTCTTCCAGGTCATGGTGATGCTCGTCGAGGCCGCGTGGCAGCCGTTCGAGCTGCCCGGCCTGACGCTCGCCTTCGAGCTGCCCGAGTCGGGGACGGTCAAATTCGACCTGAACCTCGCGCTGGCCCACGAGGACGGCCGCCTCGCCGGCGCGCTGGCCTACAACTCGGACCTCTTCGACGCGACGACCGCGGCGCGCATGGCCGGTCATCTGGAGACCCTCCTTCAGGGGGTCCTGGAGAACCCGGGCCGGCCCCTGTCGGAGCTCCCGCTGCTGACTGCGGCCGAGCGGCACCAGGCGCTCTACGAGTGGAACGACACCGGAGAAGGCCGGACCGCCGGCCTCTGTCTCCACGACCTGTTCCTGGCCCAGGCGAAGCGGGACCCGCAAGCAGCGGCGCTCGTCTTCGCCGGGCGCACGGTTTCTTACGGCGAGCTCGCCCGCCGGGCCGGCCGCCTGGCGCGGCGCCTGCGGTCGCTGGGCGTACGGCCGGGAGCACTGGTGGCGGTGCATCTGGAGCGCGGCCCCGAGATGGTCGTCGCCCTCCTGGGGATCCTCCAGGCGGGAGGAGCGTACGTGCCGCTCTCCGCCAGTTTCCCCGAGGAGCGGATCCGCTTCATCCTCGCGACGATGGAGATCGCCCACCTGATCACCGAAGAGCCGCCGGCCGGCAGGATCACGCCCCCGGCGGCCGCGCACCGGGTCCTCCTCCCCCTTCCGGAGGGCGAGGACGAGGAGCCTGGGCCGCCGCCGGTGTCCGCCGGCCCGGACGACCTGGCCTACATCATCTTCACCTCGGGATCGACGGGCACACCCAAGGGGGTCATGGTCCGCCACCAGCCGGCGGTGGACCTCGTCGCCTGGGTCAACCGCATGTTCGGGATCGGCCCGTCCGACCGGGTGCTGTTCGTCACCTCGCCCGCCTTCGATCTCTCGGTCTACGACGTCTTCGGTCTCCTGGCCGCGGGCGGCAGCATCCGGATCGCCTCGGCCGAGGAGGTGCGGGACCCCGCGCGCCTGGCGCGCATCCTTGCCGAGGAGCCGGTCACCTTCTGGGACTCCGCCCCCGCGGCCTTGCAGCAGGCCGCGCCGTTCCTGCCCGCGGCCCCTCTGCCCTCGGCCCGGCTGCGGCTCGCCTTCCTGAGCGGCGACTGGGTCCCCGTCGGCCTGCCCGGCCGCGTCCGCCAGGCCTTTCCGCAGACGCAGGTGGTCAGCCTCGGCGGCGCCACGGAGGCGACGGTCTGGTCGAACTACCACCTCGTCCGGGAGGTCCCGCCCCACTGGACGAGCATCCCCTACGGCCGGCCCATCGCGAACGCCCGTTACCACGTCCTCGACCCGGGCCTGGGCCTCTGCCCGGCCGGCGTGCCCGGCGACCTCTACATCGGCGGCGGGTGCCTGTCGGCAGGCTACGCAAACGATCCTGCGCTCACGGCCGGGAAGTACCTGCCCGATCCCTTCAGCGGCGAGCCCGGAGCGCGGCTCTACCGCACCGGCGACCGGGCGCGGCACTGGGCGGACGGCACCCTGGAGTTCCTGGGGCGCAGCGACACCCAGGTCAAGGTCCGGGGGTTCCGCATCGAGCTGGGAGAGATCGAGGCCGCCCTCACGGCCCATCCGGCGGTGCGCGAGGCCGTGGTCCTGGTGCGCGAGGACAAGGCGGGCGACCAGCGCCTGGTGGCCTGCGTGATCCCGGAAGAGGGAGAGCCGGCTCTGACGCTGGCCGAGCTGCGCCGCTTCCTCAGGGCCCGGCTGCCGGACTACATGCTCCCTTCCGAGTTGGCGCTGCGCGACGCCTGGCCGGTGACGCCCACAGGCAAGCTCGACCGCCGCGCTCTCCTGCAGCGCCCGCCGTCCCAGGCCGGCAGGGAGACGGCCAGGGCAGCCGGAGAGCCGCCGCGGACCGGGATCGAGCGCACCATCGCCGCCATCTGGAGCGCGGTGATCGGCCGCGAAGAGATCGACGCCCACGAGAATTTCTTCGACCTGGGCGGCCACTCCCTGCTGATGATCGAGGTCCAGACGCGCCTGCGCGAGGCGCTCGGCCGTGAAGTGGCGATCGTCGACCTCTTCCGCTACCCCACGGTCGCGGCCCTCGCCGAATTCCTGGAGGGCACCGGAGCGGCGCCGCGGCCGGCCGCCGCTCCCTCCCCGCGGCCGGCGACGAGCTCCGCGATCGCGATCGTGGGCATGGCGGGACGTTTCCCCGGCGCTTCCGATCTCGAGGAGCTCTGGCGCAATCTGTGCGACGGCGTCGAGTCCATCACCTTCTTCACGGACGAGGAGCTCGCCGCGGCCGGAGTCGACCCCGCGCTCCTGGCCGATCCGGCCTACGTGCGGGCGCGGGGGGTGCTGGCGGGAGCGGACCTCTTCGACGCCGCCTTCTTCGACTGCCCGCCGCGGGAAGCGGAGATCCTGGACCCCCAGCAGCGCGTCTTCCTCGAGTGCGCCTGGGAGGCGCTGGAGACGGCGGGCTACGTCCCCGAGACATGCCGGGGGAGGGTCGGGGTCTACGCCGGCCTCGGCGACAACACCTACGCGCAGGGCCTCCACGCCGATCCCGCTCTGGTCCGCTCGGTCGGGCTCTACCAGCTCGCGATCGCCAACCGGCCCGACTACCTGCCCACCCGCGTCTCCTACAAGCTCGACCTGAAAGGTCCCAGCGTCAACGTCCAGACCGCCTGCTCGACGTCGCTCACCGCCGTCCATCTGGCCTGCCGCGCCCTGCTCGGCGGCGACTGCGAGATGGCCCTGGCCGGCGGCGTCGCGATCCGCTTCCCGCAGGTGGCGGGCTACCGCTACGAGGAGGGATCGATCGCCTCCCCCGACGGGCACGTCCGTGCTTTCGACGCCGGGGCGCGCGGCACGGTCGCCGGCAACGGGGCCGGCGTCGTGCTCCTCAAGCGCCTGGACGACGCCCTGGCCGACGGGGACCCCATCCGGGCGGTGATCCTGGGCTCCGCGATCAACAACGACGGCTCCTCCAAAGTCGGCTTCACCGCGCCGAGCGTCGAGGGGCAGGCGGAGGTGATCCGCCAGGCGCACCGGGCGGCCGGAGTCGATCCGGAGACGATCCGCTACATCGAGGCCCATGGCACCGGCACGGCGGTCGGCGACCCGATCGAGGTGGCCGGACTGACCCAGGCCTTCCGCGACGCCACGGCGAAACGGGGCTTCTGCGCCCTGGGGACGATCAAGACCAATCTCGGCCACCTCGACGCCGCGGCCGGCGTCGCGGGCCTCCTCAAGGCGGCTCTCTGCCTGGAGCGGCGGAGCCTGCCCCCGAGCCTGCATTTCACCGCTCCCAACCCGCGGATCGGCTTCGACGACAGCCCCTTCTTCGTCAACGCCCGGCTCGCCGAGTGGCCGGCCCCCGAGAGGGACTCTGTACCGCGGCGCGCCTGCGTCAGCTCCTTTGGCATCGGCGGCACCAACGCCCACGCCGTGCTGGAAGAGGCGCCCGCTCCCTTGCCGGGCGGGCCTTCGCGGCCGGCGCAGCTCCTGCTGCTCTCCGCCCGCACGGCCACGGCGCTCGACGCCGCCACGGCGCGGTTGGCGGACCACCTGGAGAGCCATCCGGAGATCGACCTGGCCGACGCCGCCTACACCCTCCACGTCGGCCGCCGGGCCTTCCGCCACCGCCGCATGCTGGTCTGCCGGAGCCGCGAGGAGGCGGTCCGCCTCCTGCGGGATCCCGATCCGGTCCGGGTGCGGGCTCACGAGCACACCTCCGGCCCCGGCCCGGTCGCCTTCCTCTTCCCGGGGCAGGGGGCGCAGCGCGCGGCCATGGGAGCCGGGCTCTACGCGGCGGAGCCGGCGTTCCGCGAGGCCCTGGACCACGCCTGCGAGATCCTCGTCCCGGAGCTGGGGCTCGACCTCCGCGATCTCCTGACCGCCGCCGAAAGCTCCGCCGAAACCGACCGCCGCCTCGCCGATACGGCTCTCGCCCAGCCGGCGCTCTTCGCGGTCGAACACGCCCTGGCCCGGCTCCTGATGAGCTGGGGGATCCGTCCGCAGGCGATGCTCGGCCACAGCCTCGGCGAGTACGTGGCGGCCTGCCTCGCCGGGGTGTTCACCCTGGAGGAAGGGCTGCGGCTGGTCGCGGCCCGCGGACGCCTGATGGCGGAGCTGCCGCCCGGCCGGATGCTGAGCGTCGATCTGGCGGAGGAGGAGGCCCGGGCCCTGCTGGCGGACTTTCCGGACCTCTCGCTCGCCGCGGTCAACGCTCCCGCCGCCTGCACCCTCTCGGGGCCGCCGGAAGCCGTCGAGCGCCTGCGCGAGCGCCTCGGCTCCCAAGGAGTGCCGCACCGCCTCCTGCGCACCTCGCACGCCTTCCACTCGCCCATGATGGAGCCCATCGCCGGGCGCTTCGCGGCCGAGGTGCGGCGGGTCGACCTCCGCCCGCCCGAGATCCCCTTCCTGTCCAACGTCAGCGGCGCCTGGATCACCGCCGCCGAGGCCACCGATCCTGACTACTGGGTCCGGCACCTGCTGCGCACCGTCCGCTTCTCCGAGGGCGTCGCGGCCCTGCTCGCCGGTCCGGACCGCATCCTCCTCGAAGTGGGACCGGGACGCGCTCTGACCGCCCTGGCCCGGCAACAGCCCGGGGGGATGGGGAGGACGATGGCCGCCGCGCTCGGAGAGATGAAGAGCGAGAGCGCCGAGCCGGCCCTGCTCCTCGCCGCCCTGGGCCGTCTCTGGCTCGCCGGCGCCGAGGTGGACTGGTCCGGGTTCTACGCCCGCGAGCGCCGCCGCCGCGTCCCCCTGCCGACCTATCCCTTCGAGCGCCGCCGCTACTGGCTCGGAAGCGGGGTCGCCCCGGCGCCCGCGGAGCCGGCGCCGGCCCTCCCCTCGACGCCGGCCGCGACGGGCCGGACGGCTCTCGGCAACGCGGTCGAGCAAGGGGTCGCCGCCGTGTTCGAGGAGCTTCTGGGGGTCTCTGGGGTGGGACCCGATCACGACTTCTTCGACCTGGGCGGCAGCTCCCTCATGGCGGTGCAGCTCGCCGCCAGGCTGCGCCAGACCCTGGGCGCGGAGCTGGCCGCGAGCACCCTCCTGGAGGCCTCCACCGTGGCGGCCCTGGCGGAGAAGATCGCTTCCTCGGCGAACGGAGAGAGCCGGCCGGAGGACCGGCCCCGGCCCTCCTGCCTCGTCCGGCTGCGCACGGGCGGGGACCGGCGGCCTCTCTTTCTGGTGCACCAGGTCGGCGGCCACGTCTACTCCTTCCGCGCCCTGGCCCGGGCGCTCTCCCCGGGACGGCCCCTCTACGGCCTGCGCTCGCGCGGCCTCGAAGAGGGCGAGGAGCCGCTGACCCGCATCGAGGAGATGGCGGACCTCTACATCGAGCTGCTCCGGGAGGCCCAGCCGAAGGGTCCCTACCTCGTGGGCGGCGCCTCCATGGGCGGGCTCGTGGCGCTGGAAATGGCCCACCGGCTCCGCGCCGCCGGCGAGGAGGTCCCGCTGATCACCCTCATGGACACCCCCTGCCGCGAGGTCCTGTCCGGACCGCCCGCGGACGAGGCGATCCTGGCCCAGGTGCTGCCCGCGCCGCGCCTGTCCGCCGAGGAGGTCCGCGGTCTCGCCCCGGAAGAGCAGCTCGCCCGCGCCCTGGAAAAGGGGAGATCGGAAGGCACCCTGCCCGCGGGCTTCGACGCCGCCGAGGCCGGACGCCTGCTGCGCGTCCTGCGCGCCAACATCGCGGCGCTCTTCGCCTACGAGCTGCGGGCCTGGGACGGTCCGGTGCTCTTCTTCCGCGCCCGCGAGAGGCGGGACGGGGACGCCCAGCGTCCGGAGCAGCCGTGGATCGACCTCGCGGGCGGCGGCGCCGAGATCCACGTCGTGCCCGGCAATCACGCGACCATGCACGACCCGCCCCACGTACAGGCTATGGCGGCCCGGCTGGACCGGCGGCTGCAGGGGCTGTAGGCCTCCTACATCTCCCGCAAAACCATGATCGGATCGATGGCCGCCGCGCGGCGGGCGGGCAGATAGGTGGCGACGAGCGCCACCGTGGCCAGCACCAGGGCGGCCATCCCCCAGGCCACCGGATCGGTGGGCGCCGTGCCGTAGAGCAGGGCGGCGGCCGTGCGGGTGAGCACGAACGCCGCCAGCAGGCCGGCCGCGACGCCGGCCGCGACCGCGATCATGCCGCGCCGGAGCACCTGCCCCAGCACGTCCCCTTTCTGAGCCCCCAGCGCGATGCGGACCGCGATCTCCCGCCGGCGCTGGCGGACGAGGTAGCTCATGACCCCGTAGATCCCCACCGCCGCCAGGACGAGAGCGAGGAGCCCGAAGACGATCAGCAGGCGGGCCGCCGTCCGCGGCGCCCACAGAGCGTCGTCCAGCACGCGCGAGACCGTCCGCAGGCCGACCAGCGGAAGGTTCGGGTCCAGCTCCTGGATCGCCTGCCGCACGGCCCCGGCCACGCTCGCCGGATCCCCGGCGGTGCGCACGTGGAGCGTCGCCTCCGACCCGTAGCTCTGGGTTATCGGCAGGTAGAGGTACAGAGGCGCCTGCTCTCCAAGGAAGCCGTATTTGCTGTTGCGGGCCACGCCAACCACCTCGATCGAGGGGGCCGGGGCGGCGCCGCCGAAGAACTGGATCTGCCGGCCCACCGCCTCCTCACCCGGCCAGAGGCGGGCCGCCATCTCCTCGTTGACGACCGCGACCGGCTTCGCGCCCTGCCGGTCCGCCTCGGTGAACCCGCGGCCGCGGAGGATGGGGACGCCCACCGTCTCGAAATAGCGGGCGCTGACGCCGTTGATCTGGACCATGTAGCCGTTCTCTCCTGGCGGCGGCTCCTTGCCTTCGGCGACCACCGTCCGGCGCAGGCCCACGTCCCCGAGGAGCACCGCATACTCGGCCACCGCCGCGGAGCGCACTCCGGACAGCGCCTCCACCCGCTCGACCACCTGCTGGTAGAGCTGCTGCCCCCGCGTCTCGTCATATCCCTGCGCACCCGCGTCGAACGAGACGAGCAGCATCTTCTCTCTCTCGAAGCCGGGATCGATCTGCTCCGCGGCGTTCGCGCTCTCCAGGAAGAGGCCGGCCCCGATCAGGGAGATCAGCGACACCGCGATCTGGACGACCACGAGCAGGTCGCGCATCCCGATCCCTCTCCCCGACCGCCCCGTCCGGGCCTCCTGGTCGCGCAGCGCCGCCACCAGGTTGGGCCGCGACGACTGGAGGGCCGGAGCCAGGCCGAAGAGCAGCCCGGTGACCACCGAGACGACCAGCGTGAAGAGGAGCACCCGCGGGTTCAGCCCCACCTCCAGCGACTCCGGAACGGCGGCGGGCCGGGAGAACCAGAGCGCCCGGCGCACGAGGTCCGCCACCAGGAGGCCCATGGCCCCGCCGAGCAGCGCCAGTACCAGGCTCTCCGTCAGCAGTTGGCGCAGGAGCAGCGGGCGCGACGCGCCCAGGGCGAGCCGGAGGGCGACCTCCTTGCGCCGGGAGAGCCAGCGCGCGAGCAGGAGGTTGGCGACATTGGCGCAGGCCGTCAGCAGCACCAGCCCCACCACTCCCATCAGGACAGCCCCCGCGAGCACATAGCTCCCCCGGTAGTTCGGGCTGATGGTGAAGCGCTGGACCGGCAGCAGCGCCAGGCTGCGGCCCCGGTTCGCGTCCGGGTACTCCCGCTCCAGGCGGCTCGCGATCGTCTTCATCTCCGCCTCGGCCTGGCCGATCTCGACCCCCGGCTTCAGACGGCCCAGGCAGAACAGGATGATCGCCCGGCGCGCCTCGAAGATCTTGCTCAGCCGGCCGGGGAGGACCTCTTTGTACATCATCAGTGGCAGCCACAGCTCGGCAGGCTCCAGCACCCTGGCCCCGCGGAACCCTTCCGGAGCGACGCCGATCACCGTGAAGCGCCGGCCGTTCAGGTCGATCGTCCGGCCGACCAGGCCCGGGTCGCCGCCGAACCGGCGCCGCCACAAGCCGTGTCCCAGCACCACGACCGGATTGCGCCCCGGCACCGCGTCCTCATCCGGCCGGAAAAAACGGCCGGCCGCGGGGCGGAGCCCGAGCATGTCGAAATAGTTGCCGGAGACGATCTGGCCCTGGAGCAGCTCCGGCTCGCCGCCCGTCACCAGGCTGAGCTTCGTCGGCTGGTAGACCGCCAGGTCGGAAAAAGACCGGCTGTCCTTCTTGTAGTCGAGAAAATTGAGATAGGAGACCGTCAGATAGTCCGGATTGTTCGCCAGCACCGTGTGGATCGAAACCACCCGCTCGGGCTCGGCGATCGGCAGCGGCCGCAGCAGGGCGGCGTCGATCCAACTGAACACGGCCGTGTTGACGCCGATCCCCAGCGCGAGGGAGAGGACCACCGCCGCCGCGAAGCCGGGGCTGCGGGCCATCGTGCGGAACGCCTGTCGCAAGTCGTGCCAGAGGTTTTCCATCGTGCTCGGTCTCCTCCCT
>DASVEF010000279.1:0-4616 GCA_036380715.1 Thermoanaerobaculia bacterium
GCCCTGACGGTCATCGCGCCGCTCGCGGTGGCGGTGGTCCTGGGCGGTGCGGTCGCCGTGCTTCTCCACCTCAAGGAGCCGCTGCACCGATTCGCGGGGCGCATCGGCGAGCGGGACATCTGGGCGATCATGCAGCTCGTCCTCATCGCCCTGGTGATCCTGCCGGTGCTGCCGGACCGGGCGTTCGGGCCTTACGGCGTGCTCAATCCCTACCAGATCTGGTGGATGGTGGTGCTGATCGTCGGCCTGTCTCTGGC
Source organism: Thermoanaerobaculia bacterium (assembly GCA_036380715.1). GTDB lineage: Bacteria > Acidobacteriota > Thermoanaerobaculia > Multivoradales > UBA5704 > UBA5704. Next base: position 258 of record DASVEF010000279.1, read on the forward strand.
CGGGTATGTGGCCTACAAGCTGTTCGGGGCCGGCGCGGGCACGGCGCTGAGCGGGGTGCTCGGCGGGCTCATCTCCAGCACCGCCACGACGGTCAGCTATGCCCGCCAGAGCCGCGAGACTCCCAAGGATCCCGAAAGGGCCCGGCTGGCGGCCCTGGTCGTCATGATCGCGTCGACGGTCGTGTTCGGCCGCGTGCTGGTCGAGATCGCGGCCGTGGCTCCGCGGCAGCTCGTCGCCATGGGGCCTCCGATCGGGGCCATGCTGGGGGTGGCCGTCCTTATTTCTATAGGGGCGTGGTTTCTGGGGCGGGATTCCGAGGCGGAGCCGCCCAAGCCGGAGAACCCGGCGGAGCTCAAGTCGGCCCTGGTCTTCGGCGTCCTCTATGCCGCCGTGCTGCTCGCCGTGGCCTTCGCCCGCGACCGCTTCGGCACCGCCGGGCTCTACGCCGTGGCCGGGATCTCCGGCCTCACGGACGTCGACGCCATCACGCTCTCGACCTCCCGGCTGGTGGACGGAGGCGGGGTCGACCCCCGGACCGGCTGGCGGGCGATCCTTCTCGCCGCTCTCTCGAACCTGGTCTTCAAGGCCGGGATCGTCGCCGCCCTCGGGTCGCGGGGGCTGTTCGGCCGGATCGCCCTGCTGTTCGGGCTGGCGATTCTGGGAGGCGCGGCGATCTGGTGGCTGTGGCCGTAGGAGGGGGCTTCGGGAATGCTTCTTTCCGCCCCCGCGTTGTAGCCGCCGGTGATTCCGCTGCGGCTTGCGGACCGGCCGCGATCCCCGCTATACTCCGCCTCCCGCTGCCGACCTTGGGGTCGAGGCGCGAAGGTAGTTGACGGCGCTTCGCCAATCAGTTAGTATCTGCGGGTTTCGCCGCCGAGGGTCCCGCCAGGGACCGGGGCGGATTGTCTTCCATCGGAAGACCCTAACCCTGAACAACGTTCGGGGCCGGAGCGCAGGCCGACGAGGCCCGTCACGGGATGGGGCCGGAGCCCGGCCGCGCTGTCACTGGAAACATCGGATCGAGGAGAGATCTGGACGCATGCCTACGATTCATCAATTGGTCCGCAAGGGCCGCGAGAGAGTGGTCGCCAAGACCAAGAGCCCGGCGCTGCAGAGCTCGCCCCAGAAGCGCGGTGTGTGCGTGCGCGTCTACACCCAGACGCCCAAGAAACCGAACTCGGCTCTGCGCAAGGTCGCCCGCGTGCGGCTGACCAACGGCATCGAGGTGACCACCTACATCCCCGGGGTCGGCCACAACCTGCAGGAGCACTCGATCGTGCTGATCCGCGGCGGCCGCGTGAAGGACCTCCCGGGGGTGCGCTACCACGTGATCCGCGGCACCCTGGATGCCGTCGGCGTGCAGAACCGGCGCCAGGGGCGGTCCAAGTACGGCGCGAAGCGGCCGAAGGGTTAAGGAGAAGCAACGATGCCGAGACGGAGAGAGATCCCGAAGCGCGAGATTCTGCCGGACCCGCTGTACAACTCGCAGCTCGTGACCAAGTTCGTGAACGTGGTCATGAAGGACGGCAAGAAGTCGGTCGCGGAGCGCATCCTGTACGACGCGCTGGAGATGATCCGGGAGCGGATCAACGACGATCCGATGAAGGTGTTCAAGAAGGCGATCGAGAACGTCAAGCCCGCGGTCGAGGTGAAGTCGCGCCGCGTCGGCGGCTCGACCTATCAGGTCCCGGTGGAGGTGCGGCCCAGCCGCAAGCTGGCGCTCTCCATGCGGTGGATCATCAACGTGGCCATGGGGCGCGGCGAGAAGACGATGCGCCAGCGCCTGGCCGGCGAGCTGCTGGACGCCGCCGAGAACCGTGGCGGAGCGATCAAGAAGAAGGAAGACACGCACCGGATGGCCGAGGCCAACAAGGCGTTCGCGCACTACCGCTGGTAGGTCTGCGCAGCACGCCCCCCGAGCCGCGACCCGGCGGACGAAATCCACCGGGTCCTCCGGCCTGAAGCCCCCGCGAGCGACGAGCTTTCAAGACGTTTTCGACGACGCAATCTGGTCAGAGTCAGAGCAGCACTGGACGGGACGAAGAGGAAGAAGACGGTAGGACCATGGCAAGGCAATCACCGCTCAAGGACACCCGAAACATCGGGATCATGGCGCACATCGACGCCGGCAAGACGACCACGACGGAGCGCATCCTGTTCTATACGGGCGTCAACTACAAGATCGGTGAGGTACACGAAGGTACCGCCACCATGGACTGGATGGTGCAGGAGCAGGAGCGCGGCATCACCATCACGTCGGCGGCGACCACCTGCTTCTGGAAGAAGCACCGCATCAACATCATCGACACGCCCGGTCACGTGGACTTCACCGCCGAGGTGGAGCGGTCGCTGCGCGTGCTCGACGGCGCCGTGGCCGTGTTCGACTCGGTCGCCGGCGTCGAGCCGCAGTCCGAGACGGTCTGGCGCCAGGCCGACCGCTACCGCGTGCCGCGCATCGCGTTCATCAACAAGATGGACCGCGTCGGCGCCGACTTCGACCGCACGGTCTCGATGATGCGCTCCCGCCTCGCCGCGAACCCGGTCGTCATCCAGCTCCCCTGGGGCCGCGAGGACACGTTCAAGGGGATCATCGACCTGATCGAGATGCGCGGCATCTATTACAAGGACGAGACCCTGGGCGCCGACTACGAGGCCACGGACATCCCCGAGGAGCACGTCGACCGCGCGCACAAGATGCGCGAGCAGATGGTCGAGGCGATCTCGGAGACGGACGACCAGCTCCTCGAGAAGTACCTCTCGGGCGAGGAGGTCACCAACGAGGAGCTCAAGGCCGCCCTGCGCCGCGCCACGGTCGCCGGCCAGGTGCAGCCCGTGCTCTGCGGCAGCGCCTTCAAGAACAAGGGCGTGCAGCCGCTGCTCGACGCCGTGGTCGACTATCTCCCGTCGCCGCTGGACATCCCGCCGATCGAGGGGACCGACCTCGCGGGCGACAAGAAGATCGTGCGCCACTCGTCCGACGACGAGCCGTTCGCCGGCCTGGTCTTCAAGATCATGAGCGACCCGTACGTCGGCCAGCTCGTGTTCTTCCGCGTCTACTCGGGCCACATCGAGTCGGGCACCTCGGTGCTCAACGCCAAGAAGGGGACCACCGAGCGCATCGGCCGCCTCCTCAAGATGCACGCCAACAAGCGCGAGGAGATCTCCGAGGTGTGGGCCGGCGACATCGCCGCGGCGGTGGGCCTCAAGAACGTCACCACGGGCGAGACCATCTGCGATCCCAAGAACGCGGTGAGCCTGGAGGCGATGAGCTTCCCCGAGCCGGTGATCGAGGTGTCCATCGAGCCCAAGACCAAGGCCGACCAGGAGAAGCTCGGCATGGCGCTCGCCAAGCTGATGCAGGAGGACCCGACGTTCCGCGTCCATACGGACAAGGACACGGGCCAGACCCTGATCGCCGGCATGGGCGAGCTGCACCTGGAGATCATCACCGACCGCCTGGTGCGCGAGTTCAACGTCGGCGCCAACGTCGGCAAGCCGCAGGTCGCCTACAAGGAGACGGTCACGGCCGAGGCCGAGGGCGAGGGCCGCTACGTGCGCCAGACCGGCGGCCGCGGCCAGTACGGCCACGCCAAGATCCGCATCCGCCCGACGGCGGAGGCGGAGTACCTGTTCCACAACAAGATCATCGGCGGCGTGATCCCCAAGGAGTTCATCAAGCCGATCGACATGGGCATCAAGGAGGCGATGGAGACCGGTCCGCTGGCGGGCTATCCCGTCACCGGCGTCGAGGTCGACCTCTACGACGGCAGCTACCACGACGTCGACTCGTCCGAGATCGCGTTCAAGATCGCCGGCTCCATGGCCCTGCAGGACGCCTGGAAGAGGGCCCGCCCGGTGCTCATGGAGCCGATCATGGCGGTCGAGATCACGACGCCCGAGGAGTACATGGGTGACGTCATCGGCGACATCACTTCCCGGCGCGGCCGTATCCAGAGCATGGAGGCGCGCGGCAACACGCAGGTGATCACCTGCAAGGTGCCGCTGTCCGAGATGTTCGGCTACGCCACCGACCTGCGCTCGCAGAGCCAGGGGCGCGCCAACTACAGCATGCAGTTCGCGGCCTATGAGCAGGCCCCCAAGAGTGTAGAGACCGAGGTCGTGGCCAAGGCGGCCGGCTGAGCAGTCTTTTCGAGATTTGAGGAGAGAGCATGGGCAAGGAGAAATTTGAGCGTTCGAAGCCGCACGTGAACGTGGGTACGATCGGTCACGTGGACCACGGCAAGACCACGCTGACGGCGGCGATCACCAGGGTTCTGGCGTCGAAGGGTCTGGCCAACTTCGTGGCGTTCGACCAGATCGACAAGGCTCCGGAGGAGCGCGAGCGCGGCATCACGATC
>DASVEF010000280.1:0-15077 GCA_036380715.1 Thermoanaerobaculia bacterium
GGCTTGCGCCAGGACGGTGTTGATCCCGATCGCGCGCAGCAGCGTGCTCTTGCCCGACATGTTGGAGCCGGTGACCAGGAGGAACGTGCCCGGCGGGCCGACCTCGACGTCGTTGGTGACCCGGCGCGGCTCGGGGATCAGCGGATGCCCGAGCCCGCGCGCCGCGAAGCAGTTCTCGCCTTCGGCGACGGCCGGAAAGGCCCACTCCGGGTTGTCGTACCGGAGCCCGGCCAGCGCGCACAGCGCTTCGAGCTCGCCAAGGGCCGCGAGCCAGCCGCGGGCGCGGCGCCCCACGGCCTGCTGCCAGCGCTCGAGCAGCCAGAGCGTATGGAAATCCCACAGAGTGAGGAGCTGGAGCGGCAGGTGGAGCAGGGCGGCGTGGCGAGCGTCGGCGAGGACCAGCCGGCGGTCCAGCAGGTCCATCCAGGCGTGCGCCGGCCTCCCCTCGGGAGACAGCTCCTGGGCAATCCGCTGGAGGGCCGGCGCGGCGAAGGCCTTGCCGGTCACCGCCTCCATGGCGTCCGCGTAGAGCCGGAACTCCCGCTCCCGGGCCGAGGCCTGGTTGAAGATCTCCTCCATGCGCTCGCGGAAGGCGTAGCTGAGCACGAGGTTGACGGTGATGCAGAGCGAGGCGGGCCAGGAGGGCCAATAGGGGAGATCTGTCGCGGCCGCCAGGACGAGCGCGCCGAGGGTGACCAGCGGCATGAGGCGGGCGGTCCAGATCAGCCAGGGCCGCCGGAGCAGCCACGGCTCCCCCGCGGCCCAGCGGAGGAACGTCTCGACGTCCGGTGGGACCTTCTCCATCGGCCGCGCCCGGACCTGGACCTGCTGCCGCAGCTCGACCTCGGGAGCCAGCTCCGCCACCGCCTCCTGCCGCCGCGCGATCTCCTCCGGCGGCGCGGGCCGGACCAGCCACTCGGCCAGAGCCGCCTTGCCGGGCGGGGTATGGGCCGTCCCCAGCAGATGGAAGAGCGAGGCGCGGCCGAACAGGCCGAGGTCGCGCGGCAGAGCCCCTTCCGTCGCGGGATGCACGAGGCTCGGCAGAGGCAGCCGCTCCCACTCCCGGGCGATCCGCCAGAGGGCCTCGTCGTTGACCGCCTGCAGGTCCGCCGCGCGCCGCTGCCGCCGGATCACCCGCTCATGGGCCGGCAGCACCAGGACGAAGACGCCGAGGAAGAAAGCCGCCGCGACCCACCATTCCCACTCCGCCACCGCAGCGCGGACCAGGATCGTGACCAGGCAGGCGACGAAGGCGAGGAACAGCGCGCCGCGGAAGACCGAGAACCGGAACGAGACGCGGGCGAGGCGCCGTTCCTCCTCCGCGAAGGCGGCGCGGCGCTGGCGGTAGAATTCCGCGGAAGGGGGCTCGGCGCCGGGGTTGTGAGGCGTGGGCGCCGGGTCCATGCGCGGAGTATAGAGCGGAGCCCTCCAGCGATGATCCCGACGCTGTATAAGAGCAGGCTGCCCGGTCACCTCTCCTACCCGATAGGAGCCCAGGCGCTCAGCGCGGCGCTGGCCGGCGCTCCGCACGCGGAAGCGCTCACCGTGGCATTCTCGGAGCACGCGGTTGTTTCGGCGCTGGATTTTCAGCGACTGCTGCGGACCCGGCAGCCTTACAGAATCCTGAGAGCCGAGCACGAACCCGCTCGCAGGCCAGGAATCAGCGCTTCGAACCAGATGGTGGAGAAGGGCTGGTATGACGAGAAATGGGAGATCCGGGTGTTTCCCGTCCTTCGCGAGCTACGGCACCTCGCCAATCGATTGCTGAAGGAGGAAGGACTGCCGGCCGTGGCGCAGTGGCTGCGATCCTCGCAGCAGAAGGGATGGGACTCGCGGCAGCAATGGATCGAGCTCGTCTTCGATCCGAGCGGCGAGACGATCACCGTCCATGAGGGGGGCTCGGTAGCCTAGGGCCGGGGCGCTCCGATCAAACATGACACTGGGCGTCAGGTTTGCCCGCCTACGATCCGCTTGTTGAGTCCTTGAGTGGGGACCACCAACGAACGGAGGCGTGGCATGCAGACTCTGAAAGGCAAGATCGCCGTGGTCGCGGGTGCGACCCGCGGCACGGGGCGCGGCATCGCGCTGGCGCTCGGCGAGGCGGGGGCGACCGTCTACTGTACGGGCCGGAGCTCCCGCGCGGAGCCGAGGAAAGTCGCGGCGCGCCGGAAGGGGAAGGCCGCCTTCGAGCTGGCGAAACGGCCCGAGACGATCGAGGAGACGGCGGAGAGGGTCGAGGCGCGGGGCGGCGTCGGAATCCCGGTGCGGGTCGACCACACCGTCCCCGAGCAGGTCGAGGCGCTGTTCCGGCGGGTCCGGGAGGAGCAGGGCCGGCTGGACATCCTGGTCAACGACATCTGGGGCGGCGACGAGCTGACCGAGTGGAAGCCGTTCTGGAAGCACTCCCTGGAGAAGGGCCTGCTGATGCTGCAGAGGGCGGTCCACTCCCACATCATCACCAGCCACTACGCCGCGCCGCTGATGATCGAGACCGGCCAGGGCCTCGTCATCGAGATCACCGACGGCGACCACTTCGGTTATCGCGGCAGCTTCTACTATGACCTGGTGAAGACGACCGTCATCCGTCTCGCCTTCATGCTGGCGACGGAGCTGCGCAAGCACAACATCACGGCCCTGGCGCTGACCCCCGGCTTCATCCGCTCGGAAGCCATGCTCGACTACATGGGGGTCACGGAAGAGAGCTGGCGGGACGCGGTGGAGAAGAGGCCGGACTTCGCCCAATCCGAGACGCCCGCCTACGTGGGGCGCGCGGTCGCCGCGCTGGCGGCGGATCCGGATGTGTCGAAGAGGACGGGGAGAGTCTACGCCGCCTGGGACCTCGGGCCGGAGTACGGCTTCACGGACGTCGACGGGCGGCAGCCGAACATGCGCGGCTGGATCGAGCAGAACATGAAGTTTGAGTGGAAGAACTGCGACGAGAAGTTCTACGAGTACTGGGGTCTGCCGTCGTAGACCGGCGGCCCTGGTGCAGGGCCGCCGGGACGGAAGCGGTCTACCGCACGGCGAGGACGGTCGCGTTCGGGTCCTCTGAGCCCGCGCCGCAGCTATTCAGGGAGGAGGAGGCGGTACGGATCCAGGACTTGTCGGAGCCGGAGTAGGAGAAGACGAAGCTCCCACCCTTGATGGTGTCGATCACCTCCGGAGCGATCTCCTGGGACAGCGCCGGGCAGCCCCAGCTCCGGCCGAGCCGGCCTTGGCGGCGGGCATGGTCCTCGCTGACGTACCAGGCGCCGTGCATCACGATGTGGCGCTCTTCAGCGCGGTCGTTGACGCCCCTGTCCAGGCCCTTGAGCTTGAGCGAGTAGCCGTTGCCGCCCTCATAGGTGCCGCCGGTCAGGAACAGCCCGAGGCTGGTCTGCCGGCTGTCCGGCGTGTTGGAGAACCGGGTGGCGTATTTCTCGCCGGTCCCGGCCCCGTGCGCCACCAGCTCGTGGTAGAGCACCTTGCCGCGCTCGAGGTCGAGCACCCAGAGCCGGGGCTCGGTCGAGGGCAGGGAGTAGTCGATGACCGTCAGCAAATTGTCCTTTCCGGACACGCCGCGGGCGCGGGCGCAGGCCATCGCGTCAAGCGCCATCGAGAGGACCTGCGGCGACAGCCCCGGGACTCCCCGCGCGAAGGCCATGGTCGCCGGCGTGGCGACAGCCTTGACCACCGCCGGAGCCACAACGGCCTGGGATGCCGGAACGGCGAGAGCCTGGGGTGCCGGGGCGGTCACGACCGCGGGTGCCGGAGCGGCGACAGCCTGGGGCGCCGGAGCGGCAGCGGCCGCGGGCGCTTCAGGGGCGTTGACATAGGGGATCACGGCGACGAAGGACAGGAGAGCGGCGGGGAGGCGGAGCCCTCGGCCGATGGTGCGTAGCTTCATACCCGTTGAGATTCCCATCATCAGCGAAATTTCTCCTCGAGAGGCGTCCTGATCCAAGCTAGGGCGTCGGTCCAGGCCAGGTTGTCGTTGCACCATCTAAAACTTTCTCGAGCTGCCGAGAATTCCTAAAGGATAGGCCAAAAGAGGACGAATTTCCAGACCTGCTGCGCCAGGTTGCAAATTTTGCAACAACGGGGCCGGTTATCGGGATGCTAAGCTCGGCATGGAGGCTTCTGCCATGAAGAAGGGGGTTCGTATTACCGGGCTCATCCTGGCCAGGGTACGCCTCCGCCGCTTCTTGCTCGCGCTTCTGGTCCTCCAGTGGGGGGCCGCCGGCGCGCTTGCGGCGCCCGACAGCCTGATCCCGCCGCCCGCGCGTCCGACGCGGGTTGCCACCAGCTTCTTCTTCAGCACCATTGACGGCGTTGATTCCGTCAACGAGACGTTCAACGCCGATTTCTACCTGCTCCTGGCCTGGGACGATCCGCGGCTCGCCTCCCTGCAATCCGGCGAAATCGACACCGCCAGGATCTGGGAGCCCAAGGTCGAAGGCATCAACTCGCGCGACCTGCAGCGGATCTGGGATTATTTCGAATTCCCCGAGCCGGGAAAGGTTCAGCTCCAAAACCGCTTCTCCGGAACCTTCGCCGCGCCGATGGATCTCCACGATTTCCCGTTCGACCGGCAGGTCCTGCCGGTGCTGATCGAATCTTCGACAGTTCCGGTGGAGGGTATGGTGTTCGCTTATCCCGGCGTCCAAAACCGGGAGAAGGCTTGGTCGCTGCTCGTCAAGCCTGCAGACGTCCTGGGGCACGGGGTGCGTATGCCCGAGTGGACCGTCGACGCGATCCGGGTGCGGGAGATGGAGAATTATTATGATTTCCTGAAGGTCGGCTATTCCCGCTACGGCATAGAGATTTACGTCACCCGCCGGGCGGGGTTCTATATCTGGAAGGTGATCGTGATGGAGGTCCTGCTCGTGATCCTGTCCTGGGTGGTTTTCCTCCAGGAGCCCGGCGACATCGGCAACCGTTCAACGGTCTCGGTCACCCTGCTCCTCGCGACCGTCGCTTTCAGCTATGTGATCAGCGGCATCACGCCGAGGATCTCCTATCTGACTCTCCTGGATTACTTCCTGCTGGGCAGTTTCTTCGCGATCTTCCTGTCGGCCCTGGAGAACGTCGTCGTCTACCTGCTGCACAAGCGCGGATCTGCGGACCGCTCATCCTTGACGACGCGCATCGATCGATGGTCGCTGGTGCTGTTCCCCGTCGCCTTCCTGGTGTTCAACGCCCTGCTCTGGGCGCGGGTGCTGCTCTCTCGCGTTTCCTGAGCCATCCATGTGAACGAGCATGAAGAAATTCTTCCTCGCGATCGCCATTGCGTGTCTCACATCCTGCACAAGAGAGGCGGACCCTCCGCCGTCGCCGCTCCAGGCGCTCCCTGTCAACGCGGCGCTGAACATTACTGCGCAGGAAGCTCTGGGCTGGGGCTACCGCCGCGAGATCCGTACCGACCTCACGGGTGACGGCTCGGCGGAGCGGGTGGTGCTGGCCGCCAGCGTCGAAATCAACGACCGGGGCGTGCCGCTCTGGGAGGACGGACATCCGTGGGCCGTGATTGTTCAGGAAGGAGGAGCGGACACCCTTCTGTACACGGCCTTCGTGCCGAACGGCTTTGTGGAAGCCGCGGTCCTGATTCCTGATACCGAGGGCCGGCGCGAGCTGTTGATCCAGGAGAGGACCCCGGCGCAGGTCCGCGCGATCGTGGTCTCGTATCAGAAAGCTGGAGAGGGGCGGTCGGTCTCGACCGCCCATTACCAGATCGATCAGTGGCTGCCTGGATCCGCGAGATTGACCGAATAAGAGAAGACGTGTGGCGCCTCAATCCGCCTTTGCTCGCGTCCGAGTCGAGCGCGGGGCCGGGCGTGCCGTGGATTCCGCAATCTTGATCAGACCGCGTAGCGCCTCGTTGACAGCCTTGTCGTTGTGAAAGACCTTTGCCACCTCCGGCTCCAGAACCACGATGTTGCTCGCCGCGGCAATTCGGGCGGCATACTTGCCTCGGACCAAGACGCCAAAATCTGAACGTTCGTACTCAGGCCGTAGCTCGTCGACAGTCTTGGGGTTAGCCTTCTTCATAGATTCTACGCTCCGGTCTCGTCGCCAGACGAGCACGGCTCACTTCGAGAGGAACGCGACTCCTGGGTTCGGGCCGTTCGACCATGTACCCCTACTCCACCGTCACGCTCTTCGCCAGATTCCGCGGCTGGTCCACGTCGGCGCCGCGGCGGACGCCTGTGAAGTAGGCGAGGAGCTGGAGAGGGATGACGTTGACGATCGGCTGCAGGAGCGGCGAGACGGTCGGCACGGCGATCACCTCGTCGCAGACGCCGCCCAGCTCTTCCGGATCGCGGTCGGTCAAGGCGATCACAATGCCGTCGCGCGCCTTGACCTCCTGCATGTTGCTCTTGGCCTTCTCGAAGACTCCGTCGCCGGTCGCGAGGGCCACCACCGGCATCTCCTCGTCGATCAGAGCGATCGGGCCGTGCTTCATCTCGCCCGCGGGATAGCCCTCGGCGTGGATATAGGAGATCTCCTTCAGCTTGAGCGCTCCTTCCAGAGCGATCGGATAGTTGATGCCGCGGCCCAGGTACAGGAAGTTCTCGGCCCGGAAGTACTTGCGGGCCAGCTCCTCCATGTGGCGCTCCTGCCGGCGGATCACCTCGTCGACCGCCTGCGGCAGCCGGGCCAGGTCGTCCAGGTAGCGCCGCTCGATCTCGCCGAAGCAGACCTGGCGCAGGTAGAGGGCGAGCAGGTAGAGGGCCACGAGCTGGGTGGTGAAGGCCTTGGTCGAGGCGACGCCGATCTCCGGGCCGGCGTGGGTGTAGATGACCCCCTCGCTGATGCGGGTCGCCTGGCTGCCGAGCACGTTGCAGACCGAGAAGAGGCGGGCGCCGCGCTCGTGCGCCGCTTCCATGGCCGACAGGGTGTCCGCGGTCTCGCCCGACTGCGAGATGCCCACGGCCAGCACCCTGTCGCTGACGATCGGATCGCGGTAGCGGTACTCGGAGCCGTAGTCGACCTCGACCGGGACGCGGGCGATGCTCTCGATCATGAACTTGCCGATCAGCGCGGCGTGCCACGAGGTGCCGCAGGCCAGCATGTGGAGGCGGTCGACCTGCGCCAGCTCGGCCTCGGTGATCTTGACCGTGTCGAGGAGGATGCGGGCGTTCTCGAAGTCCACGCGGCCGGCGAAGGTGTCCTGCACGGCCTGGGTCTGCTCGTGAATCTCCTTGAGCATGAAGTGCTTGTACCCGCCCTTTTCGGCCTGGATGGGGTCCCAGCTCAGGCGCTGGACCGGGCGGTCGATCCGGTCGCCGTCACGGTTCCAGATCTCGATGCCGGCCGGAGTCAGGCGCGCCAGGTCGCCGTTCTCCAGGAAGATGACGTCCTTGGTGTGGACGAGCAGGGCCGACGGGTCGGAGGCCAGGAACTGTTCCCCTTCGCAGAGGCCGACGACCAGCGGCGGGCCCTGGCGGGCGGCCACGATCTCCTGCCCCTCGGTCTCGGTGGTCACCACGGCGAAGGCGTACATCCCTTCCAGCTCGTTGACGGCCCGGGCCACCGCGGCGCGCAGGTCGCCGACGAGATAGGAGGAGATCAGGTTCGCCACCACCTCGGTGTCGGTGTCCGAGTTGAAGGTCCACCCCTCGGCGATCAGCCGCTTCTTGAGCGGCAGGAAATTCTCGATGATGCCGTTGTGGATCAGCGCCAGCCGCCGGCGGGAGTCGACCATCGGGTGGGCGTTGCGCTCGCTCGGCGGGCCGTGCGTGGCCCAGCGGGTGTGGCCGAGGCCGTAGTGGCCGCGGAGCACCTGCTTCTCGAGCTTCTCCTTCAGGCGGTCGAGCTTGCCCTCCGCCTTGGCCGTATGCAGCTCGCCGTCGAGCACGGCGACGACGCCGGCCGAGTCGTAGCCCCGGTATTCCAGACGCCGCAGGCCGTCCATCAGCAGGGGGACGACCTCACGGGTACCCACGTAGCCCACGATTCCGCACATGGTCAGCTTTCCTTTTCCCGGTCTTCTTCCGGAGTTTCGTCTCGCCCGGCGCGCCGGCCGCGCAGCCCGCCGGCCCAGCCGTCCAGGTTTTTCTGCCGCGCCCGCCCCACCGCCAGCGCCCCGTCCGGGACGTTCTTGGTGATCACGGAGCCCGCCGCGGTGTGGGCGCCGTCGCCCACCCGGACCGGCGCGACCAGCATGGTGTCGCTGCCGATGAAGGCGCCGCGGCCGATCTCGGTCGGGTGCTTGCGCTCGCCGTCGAAGTTGCAGGTCACCGCTCCGGCCCCGATGTTGGCCCCCTCTCCCACGGTCGTGTCACCCACGTAGGACAGGTGGTTCGCCTTGCTCCCCTCTCCGAGGGTGGAATTCTTCACCTCGACGAAGTTGCCCACGCGGGCACCTTCAAGCAAGCGGGATGCCGGACGCAGCCGGGCGAAGGGTCCCACCCGGCAGGCGTCGCCGACCTCCGCACCCTCCAGAACACTGTACGGCTGGATGGTTACTCCCGCGCCGACGCGGGTGTCGCGCAGCCAGGCCCCCTGGTGGATCGTACAGCCCGGGCCGACCTCGGTGTCGCCGAGGAGAGACACTCCGGGATGGATCACCGTGTCGATCCCGACGCGCACGCTCGGCTCGACGACCGTGCGCGCCGGCTCCAGGACGGTGACCCCGGCGTCCATCAGCGCGGCGATGTGGCGGTCGAGCAGCCGCCGGTGGACCCGCGCCAATTCGGCGCGGGTGTTGACCCCGAACGCCTCGGACGGATCGGGCAGCGGCACGAGCTGCACCAGGCGCCCGTCGTTGGCGGCAGCGGTCACCGCGTCGGTCAGGTAGAGCTCCCCCTGGGCGTTGTCGGTGCGGATCCGCCGCAGGTAGTCGAAGATCTCGGGCGCGGGCAGGGCGTAGATCCCGGCGTTGACCCTGTGGACCTCGAGCTGTTCTGGGGAGGCGTCGGCCGCTTCGACGATCTGCCGGAGAACCCCGTACTTCCCCGCCAGCACGCGGCCGAGCGAGCCTGGGTCGTCCAGCTCGGCGACCGCCATGGCTCCCCATCCCGCGATCGCCTCGGTGGCGAGCTGCTCCAGGGTGGCCGGGGTGACGAGCGGCACGTCGCCGGAGAGGACGAGCAGGGTCGCCGCCTCGCGGACGTGCTCCTCGACCTGGATCAGGGCGTGGCCGGTGCCCCGCTGCTCGGCTTGGAGCACCCACTCGACGCCGTCCTCCGCGACCTCGTCGCGGACCTGCTCGGCGCCGTGGCCGATCACGGCCAGGATGCGCTCGCACCCGGCGCGCCGCGCCGCTTCGATGACGCAGGTGAGGAGCGGCCGGCCGGCAGCCTTGTGGAGGACCTTGGGGAGGTCCGAGTGCATGCGCGTCCCCTTGCCGGCGGCGAGGATCACCGCGACGCGGGGGCGGTTCGGTTCAGGCATGGGATCTCCTTACAGGCCGTTGCGGAGCAGACAGCCGGCCAGCTCCAGCACGGCCTCGGCGAGCTTCATCGGGTCGTGTCGGATGAGGTCCCCCTCGGCGAGGAGGCCGGCTTCGACGACCGCGGTCCCCATCGGCTCGATCTCCTCGCGCTGGGTGCGTACGCACTCCGAGCCGGTCTCGGCGTAGAGCTCCAGCAGAGGCTCCGGGATCGGCGTCGAATTCGCCAGGACGAAGTCGACCAGCCCCTTGCCGGCGTAGCGTTCGATGGCGCGCAGGTGGTCGACGCCCATCATGCCGTCCGTCTCGCCGGGCTGGGTCATCAGGTTGAGCAGCAGGACCTTCTTGGCACGGGCCTTCCTGAGCGCCTGGCGGATGCCGGGGATCAGCAGGTTGGGCAGGATCGAGGTGTAGAGCGAGCCCGGTCCGAGCAGGATCATGTCGGCCTTCTCGATGGCCGCCACCGCCTGCGGGAAGGCGGGCGGGGCCAGCGGCTCGATCTCCAGCGCCTCCAGCGCCTCGCCGGAGGTCCCGATCGCCGACTCCCCCTCGTAGACGCGGCCGGAGACGCCGCGGCCGCGCAGCACGACGTCCTGCACGGTGGCGGGAAAGATCTTGCCGCGGACGGAAAGGATCTGCTCCGCGGTGAGGATCGCCTGGTGGAAGTCGCCGGTGATGCCCGTCAGCGCGGTCAGGAACAGGTTGCCGAAGGAGTGCCCGTAGAGGCCGCCGCCGTCGGGAAAGCGGTACTGGAACAGCCGGGCGAGGAGGGCCTCGTCGTCGGCGAGAGCGACCAGGCAGTTGCGGATGTCGCCCGGCGGCAGCACGCCGAATTCGCGGCGCAGCCGGCCGGAGGAGCCGCCGTCGTCGGTGACGGTCACGACCCCCGTGATCTGCCGCAGCCGCTCCGTGCCGACGTGGTGCTTGAGGCCGCGCAGCAGCACGGACAGCCCCGTCCCGCCGCCGATCGCCACCAGCGAGCAGCCGGACGGGTCGGCGCGCGCCGGCTCAGGAGAGCCCGAAGAGGTGGCGGTGGCCCGGGTTCCCGCGGAGCTCGGCGAAGTCGAGGTCGTGGAAGGCATGGATGCGATTCTTCGGGTTCAGCTCGACCGCGCGGGACAGGGCCTTGGCCGCCTCGTCGGTGCGACCCTCGACGGCGTGGATCGACGCGGCGAGGTAGGCGAAGCGCTCATCTTTCTGGTCCACGCCGCCCTTGCGGCACATCTCCAGGGCGGACGCGAAGTTTCCACGGTTCTTCTCGACGACCGCCCGCAGGAACGGATCGGCGTCGTCTCCCGGCCCGGCTGGCGCCTTGTCCGTGTGCTGGCGGCAGGCCGCCAGGTACTGGCGGGCGCGCTCCCGGAGCTCGGGCGTGTCGCTGCTCTCGATCAGGCTCTCGAGGAGCTTGGCCGCTTTGGCCCAGCTCTTCTTGTGAAAGGCTTCGAGGGCCTGGGTGTAGGTCTTGATCTCGGCATCCGTAGCTGGCACCATGCCTGCTCTCCCCCCTGTTCAGCGCTTCTTGAGCTCGATCAGGATCTGTTTGGCGACCGATTTCAGGGTATCGAACACTCCGACGCCGGTGGTGGCCACGGCCTCGAAAGTGGGCTCTCGCTTGTAGTTGAGCATCCGGTACATCTCGTCGACCGGCACCACGTTCCCCAGGTCGCGCTTGTTGAACTGCAAGGCGTAGGGGATCGTCGTCAGATCGAACCCGTGCTCCTTCAGGTTCTGCTCGAGGTTGCGGATCGACTCGATGTTCGCCTCCATCCGCTCCTCCTGGCTGTCGGCGACGAAGATGACGCCGTCGACCCCCTTGAGGATCAGCTTCCGGCTGGCGTCGTAGAAGACCTGGCCGGGCACGGTGTAGAGGTGGAAGCGGGTCGTGAAGCCGCGGATGCTCCCAAGGTCGAGCGGCAGGAAGTCGAAGAAGAGGGTGCGGTCGGCCTCGGTGGCCAGCGAGATCATCTTGCCCTTCGACTCGGGCGCGGTCTTGTTGTAGATGTACTGCAGGTTGGTCGTCTTCCCGCACAGGCCCGGGCCGTAGTAGACGATCTTGCAGTTGATCTCCTTGCTGGCGTAGTTGATGAAAGTCATTCGTCTGCCTCGTTTGCCGCCCGCCTATACGTTCCGGGCGGCTCGCCGGTGACCGGCGCAGCCTGTCGCTCGGCGCCGTCTCCGGCTATTCACCAAACAGCGCGTCGATATCGTCGTCGGTAATCTCGGAAAAGGGGCTCGCGGGTCCTGGCCCTCCCCGGTCGACCTTCTGGGCCATGGTGTCGAAGATCTTCTCCAGGTCCACGCTGGCGCGCTTGACGCGCAGCCGGACGAGGCCCAGGGACGAGCGGTCGTCGAAGATCACCACCAGGATGGCCCGCTTGGCGACGATGGAGATGTGGATGTGGTCCTGCTGCCCCTCATGGAACAGCACCGAGAACTCGCGCTCCCCGATCAGCTTGGCGAGCCCGTCGGTCGCGGCCACGTTGCCAGCCGTCAGGGAAGCGAGCGAGGTGGTGTCGAACTGCTCGACCTCGCCCGCCGAGGCGATCTGCTGACCGTTCTTGTCGATCAGGAAGACCGCTTTGGCGTTCGCCTCCTGGCGAAGGCGGCGAAGAGCCTCCTCCAGGTGCTTGAACTCCTCTTCGTAGAGCACGAAGTCGGCTGAGGACATGGCTACCCTTTCCGGACCGCGCGACGATACACCATAGCGGGCAGGGCCGTCAAAGCGCTGATTTGAAGGCAGTTTAGCGGAACAGGCGCCAGCCTTCCAGGACGTCGGCCTCGGCGATCAGCAGCTCCTCGCCGCGCACCTGGTGCCGTACGGGGACGGGCTTGCAGCCCCCTCCCCCGGCGTTGACCTCGATGAGACGGAAGGACTTGTCGCATTTGTTGCAGACCACCCACTCCCCTTCGTGACGGTACCCCCGCTTCATCTTCGCGCACTCTTCGTTGGCGTCGAAGGCGACCTGGACGTGGCCGGCCGTGTCGCGGCCGACGAAGAACCGGACCTCCTGGTTGCCCGCGTTCAGGAAGCGGTAGAACCGCACCTGTTGCGGCTCCAGCCCTTCCAGACTGACCCGCACCATGCCGTCCCGCTCGGGAGAGACCCGCTCGAAGCCGGATTGCCCGAGCCGTCCCTCCAACGCCAGGTCGGCGACCAGGATAGCTCCCATGAAGAGGAGGACGATGAAGATACCATGAGCTGGTTTGAAACGGCGCATCCGGCTATTGTAGCCGACCGCACACCCACCCCGCCATTTCCCGGGCCGCGGCGGCGTGCCCTCTCTCGTTCCAGTGCCCCTCGCCCGGCCCGGTGTTGGGGAAGCCGTGCAGGAAAGCCTTCTCCCTCTCGGCCTGGCGCTGGAGCGACCGGGCCAGGTTGAGCACCGGGATCCCCTCCCGCCGGCCGAGCTCCGCGATCCGCGCGTCGGGATAGAAGAGGGTGCCGATCCCCAGCCGCTCCATGAAGGCGCGGCGGGCGCCCGGGTCCGGATGGACCTGCATGCCGGTCGTCAGGGTCACGACCGCGAAAGGAGTCCGGTGATCCGCCGACTCGTCGCGCGCCGCCCGCAGCATCGCCTCGGTAATTGACCAGGCTTTCTGCCAGTCGGCGTTCGACGGCGGGGAGTAGACCGCGTTGTCGAGCCCCAGCTCGTGGACCGCCGCGCCGGCCTCGACCCGGCTCGCCTTCCAGGCGCCGATCCAGCCGTCCACCGCGCTTTTGGCCTGCTTGCCGAGCTGGAGCAGCCGCGAGCGGTCGAACAGGGCGTAGAGGAGCCGTGCGGGAGCGGTCTGCCGCATCCGGTAGCCGCTCGTCTCCCGGAAGGAGTCGTCGAGCGCCAGCTTGCCCTCCGCCGCGAGCGTGAAGTAGGGCCGGGCCGGGTCCAGCTCCAGCGGACGGTAGTTGTTGCGCACGTCGTTGCCGGTGTAGAAGGCGAGGAGGACCAGGTCCGGGTCGTACTTCCAGACCTGGTGGCGCAGGGTCAGCAGCTCCTGGGCCGTGCCGTAGCCCGAGACGCCGAAGCTCAGCGCCTCGACTTTGCGCCCTCTCACTGCGGGGCAACGCGCCAGCTCCTTCTCCAGCAGCGCCCAGAAGGTCTTCTCGGCCGGCACCTGGAGCGCCTCCACGCAGGAGTCGCCGAGGACCGCGATGCGCAGCTCGCCCGCCGGCTTGGCCGCCGGGTGCTCTTCGTCGCGCATGCCGTCCCGGTTGATCTTGACCCAGGCGTTCCCCTCCTTGCGCCACCACCCCTCGGCGCCCGGGCGGAGGGCCCACCCCCGCACCGGGTCCGGCTGGTAGAAATTGGGATTGGAGACGCCCGCGATCCGCAGCGCCACCTCGGCCACCAGGAGGGCCAGGGCGCTGGAGATCAGCAGGAGGACGAGCCTCGCGCGGCGGGAGGCGGCCACCCTTAGAACAGCGTGTAGATGAACGGCGCCGTCGCTTGGCTGGTCACCACGAGCAGGATGACGAGCCCGAGGATGAGCACGAACGGGACAATCCAGTAGACCTTGTTCTGCCGGGCGAACTGCCAGACCTCTCCGAGCAGCGTGCCGAGGTAGCCGAGCTTGCGCATGATGTTTCTCCAGTTCCTTCAGAATAGCCTAATCGAGCTGGTAGTCCTGCCGCCAGTCCCGCTTCTCCTGCCATTCCGGCTGGGCCTTCTTGTCCAGCAGGAAGGGGCCGAGGACCAGATAGTCCATCTCCGTGCGCATGAAGCAGCGGTAGGCGTCCTCGGGTGTGCAGACGATCGGCTCGCCGCGCACGTTGAAGCTGGTGTTGACGATCACCCCGTAGCCGGTCAGCCGCTCGAACTCCGAGATCAGGGCATGATAGCGCGGGCTGTCCTCCCGGCTCACCGACTGGATGCGCGCCGAGTAGTCCACGTGGGTGATGGCCGGGATGTCCGAGCGCGGGCGGTTGACCCACTCGACCAGGGGGAGGCCCTTCTCGTCCCCCTGCTTCGGGATCCGCCGCCGCTCGACCACGTCCGCCACCAGCAGCATGTAGGGGGACGGCCGGTCGAGCTCGAAGTAGTCCCCGATCCGCTCCTCCAGCACGCTCGGCGCGAACGGCCGGAAGCTCTCGCGGAACTTGATCTTCAGGTTCATGATCGACTGCATGCGCGGCGAGCGCGGATCGCCGACGATCGACCGGCCGCCGAGCGCGCGCGGACCGAACTCCATCCGCCCCTGGCAGAGGCCGACCACGTTCTCTCCGGCGAGCAGGCCGGCGATCCGCGGCGCCCACTCCGCGTCGGAGAGCTCCTCGGCGGGCAGGCCGTGCTGGTCCAGGTACTCCCGGATCTGGCCGCGGGAGAACTCCGGCCCGAGCAGGGCGCCGCGCATCGCGTCGCGCTGCGGAGTCACCCGCCGCGGCTTGCCCATGGCGTTGTGCCAGACCGCCAGCGGCGCGCCGAGCGCTCCGCCGGCGTCGCCCGCGGCCGGCTGGATCCAGAGGTCGTCGAAGATCCCCTCGCGCAGCAGCACGCCGTTGGCCACGCAGTTGAGGGCCACGCCGCCGGCGAGGCAGAGGCGGCGCTTGCCGGTCACCTTGCGCGCGTGGCGCGCGAGCCGCAGCACGATCTCCTCGGTCACCTGCTGGATGGAGGCGGCGAGGTCCATCTCGCGGCGCGAGATGCGCGACTCGGGCTGGCGCGGCGGTCCGCCGAAGAGCTCGGCGAAGCGGTCGTTGGTCATCACCAGC
>DASVEF010000281.1:0-5974 GCA_036380715.1 Thermoanaerobaculia bacterium
CGGCGAGCCGATCATCCAGGGAACGCGCACCCCGGTCCGAGCCATCGTCGAGATCTGGCGTCTCGGAGTCTCCGCCGAGGAGATCCCGCAGCGCCTTCCCCACCTGTCCCTGGCTCAGGTCTTTGACGCTCTGAGCTACTACAACGACCACCAAGAGGAAATCCACGCTCACATCGAGCGAAACAGGATTCCGGAAAGCCTGCTCTTGGCCTCATGAAGTATGGATACGCGTTGAGGAGGGAGAATGACTTTGGACCGGAAGGTTCCGGCAGTTCCTCTGAGCTTCATCCAGACTTGCGTTCGGAACCACCGTATCCTCTGGACCTATCACGTCAACATGCGACTCGAGAAGAGGTTCATTTCGCGGGCGGAAATCCTGGACGCAGCCGACACCTACGAGGTCATCGAGGCCTATCCGGAGGACAAGTACCTGCCGAGTTACCTGGTCTTCGGGAGAGGGGTTGCTGGCAGCTTCCACGTGCTCTTCGCAGCCGACGTCGCAGGAAACAACGTCAGGGTGATCACTGCCTACCGTCCAGATCCCAAGGATTGGGAGCCTGACTTGAGAACGAGGAGGAAGGGCTCATGAGATGCCACGTCTGCGGATCCGAAATGGAAGCCATTCGGACAGATCTTCCCTTCAAGTTGAACGAGAAGACGATCGTAGTCCTCCGAAACCTGCCTGTCCTCCAGTGCACAAGTTGCGCGGAGTACTCCATAGAGGACTCTGTCTTCGCTGAGGTCGAGGCCATTCTCTCTCGCGTTGACAGCTCGGCCGAGCTCGAAGTCATCCGCTATGCGGCCTGACGGTTAGACTCGCCACCCGCCCTGCTGGACACGTGGGGTAATGTAGGGCCGGTCAGCGTCCCGGAAGTGGCCCCATGAAGCCCAGCAACACCCCCCCGACCTCCCGCCGATTGGAGATCCCCGTCCTGGTCGACAGCCGCGGGCGGGCCTGGGCTCCCGGGGTGATCGACGCCACGCTCCGGCACCAGGACCGGACGGTGCTGGCGGAATCGCCGCCGTCCGGTGTCCCTCCGGAAAAAGTGCGGGCCGCGCTCACCACCGCCGCGGGCTTCGTCGGCGGGCGCGGCGCCGGCGGCGCGGTCACCGTCGCCTTCTCCTTCGACTCGCCGGGCGAGCTGCGGTTCCTGGAGTCCGTGCCTGGGCTGCCGGAAGGGCACGCCCTCGTCGAGGCGCTCACCGGGCTCGATCTGGCCTCTCTGCAGGTCCATCTCTCCCGCGGCGGCGCGCTCGACGGCGAGCCGCCGGAGCCGCGGGGGCATGCTCTCCAGATCTGCCTCTCCGCCCGCGATCCCGAGGCCGGGTTTGCTCCAAGCGTCGGGATCGTGGAGGTCCTCCGCCTTCCGGCCGGGGCCGGCCTGCGCGCCGATCCCCTGGTGGACGAGGGCGCCGTCCCGCCCGAGGACGACCCGTCGATCGTCCGCGTCACGGCGCAGGGGCGGACCCGCAACGAGGCCCTGCTGCGCCTCCAGCGCGGCCTCGCCCGGACCGCGGCCATGGTGCGCGGCGGCGGCACGGACAAGGCTTTCCTCGCCGAGATCCTGGACCGGACGGAGATCGAGACCGGCGCCGCGAGCCCGGCCTGGATCGACAGCCTGGTGGCGCGCGGCGAGCACCTGCCGCGGCAAGGCGGCGAGGCGGCCCTCCTCGAAGCGGCGATCTTCACCTACGACGAGGATCTGAGCCAGGCCCGGGCGCGCTTCTACGCCTCGGCGGCCCGCGGCCGTCCGGAGGTCTCGGCGGAGATCGGGCGCCCGGTCGCGCTGGGGTACCGCGGGAACGCCTACTCCTTCCGCGTCGCCCGCCTGGAGCCTCGTCGCTACCGGATCGAGGTGGACGGCCGCAGCCTGGAAGTCCAGACGGACCCGCCGGCGCGGACCGGTCGGAAGCTCACCTGCGGCAGCCGGACCTGGCACGTCGCCCCGGTCCTCCGGGAGCAGGAGATCCTCGTCGAGGTCAACGGCGTCCCGCACCGCGTCTCGCGCGACGCCGGGTGCGTGGTGCGCTCACCCGCGCCGGCCGTGGTGACCTCTCTCTCCGTGGCGGAGGGAGACGAGGTCGCGACCAACGATCCCCTGGCGGTGATCGAGGCGATGAAGATGGAGACGACCGTCCTCGCGCCCTGCTGCGGAAAGGTGGGCAAGGTCCTCGTGCACCGCAACTCGCAGGTCGGCGCCGGCGATCCCCTGCTCGTCATCGAGCCCGCGGGGCACCGCGCGCGGCCATCCCTGACCGGCAAGCGGGTCCGTTTCGAAGCGGTCGCCGGCGGCCTCGGCGACGACTCGACCATCTCGTGGGGCCGGGGCCGCGCGGTCCTGGAAGAGGTCCGGCGCTTGATCCTCGGCTACGACGTCAATCCTCGGGACGCGCAAAGGGCGCAGCAGGCCGCGCCCCTGCGATCCCTGAAATCCGCGCAGTCCCTGGAAGAGGGGATCCTCCGCGCCTTCGTCGACATCGCGGCCCTGTTCCACCGCCAGAGCGGCGAGGGGATCGAGGACGGCCGGCGCAGCACCGAGGAGTACCTCTTCACTTATCTGCGCGACATGGGCTCCCAGGGCAATGGGCTGCCGGCCCTTTTCCTCGACCGGCTGCGCAGCGCCCTCGCCCACTACGGCGTGGACAGCCTGGAGCGCACGCCCGAGCTGGAGGAGAGCCTCTTCCGGATCGCCGTCTCGCAACGGCGCTTCGCCCGCCAGGTGCCGGCCGTCCTCACCCTGCTCGAAAGGATGCTGGAGCGCGAGGGGGACGAACGCGAGGAGCTGCGCGACCTGCTCGACCGGCTGATCGCCGAGACCCAGGGGCGCGAGCCCGCGGTCCACGACCTCGCCCGCGCTCTGCGCTACCGCCGCTTCGACCGGCCGGTCGTGCTCGCGGACCGCGAACGGATCTACGCGGCGGCCGAGGCCGACCTCGCCCGCCTGGCCGGCGACCTCGGCCCGGAGGAGCGCGCCGAGGTGATCCGCGCCCTCGTCGCCTGCACCCTCCCCCTCCAGCATCTCCTGTCGCGGCGGTTCGAGACCGCTTCTCCCGCGCAGCGCCTGGCCATGCTGGAGGTCATGCTCCGGCGCTACTACCGCATCCGCGAGCTCGCGGAGGTCTCCACCTTCGCCCACGGCGGCCAGAGCTTCGCCTCCGCCGGATATCCCTACGAGGAGGGGCGCGTCCACGTCCTCGCCACCCACTCCGTCACCGGCCCGCTCGACCGGGCGCTCGCCGCCTTGCGCGGCCTCGCCGACGAGCTGCCCGGCGAAGTCCGCGAGGTCGTGATCGATCTCTACGCTTGGCGGGCCGAAGCCGTCGCGGACGAGGAGGCGACCGCGGCGGAGATCGGCGGCCTCGTCGCGGCGGCCGGATTTCCCGCCCGCGTCAGCCGCGTGGCCGTCGACCTCGCCGGACCCGGAGGCGTTCGCCACTTCACTTGGCGCCGCGGCGAGGGCGGCGCTTTCGCGGAACAGACCCTCTACCGCAACCTCCATCCGATGATGGTGCGACGGCTGGAGCTCTGGCGTTTCAAGAGCTTCCGCCTGGAGCGGCTGGAAGCGCCCGAAGGGATCTTCTTCTTCCGCGGCGTGGCGCACGAAAACCCTCGGGACGAGCGGCTCCTGGCCATCGCCGAGGTGCGCGACCTCACCCCGGTGCGCGACGCCGAGGGCCGGATCGTCCATCTCCCCCAGATCGAGCAGACCCTCATGGAGAGTTTCGCGGCCATCCGCCGTTTCCAGGCCCGCCGCCCGACCGGAGAGCGCCTGCAGTGGAACCGGGTCCTCCTCTTGCTCTGGCCGGTGATCGACCTCCAGCCGGAAGAGCTGAACGGGCTCGTTCAAAGGCTGGGCCCGCTCGCCGAGGGCCTCGGGCTCGAAAAGGTGGACCTCCGCTGCCGCATCGCCGACCGCGACACCGGCGAGCTGCGCGACTGGGTGCTCCAGCTCTCGGACCCCGGCGAAGCCGGCCGCTACCTGCGCATCCGCAAGCCATCGGACGCCCCGTTCAAGCCGCTGCGCCCCTACGCCCAGCAGATCGTCGAGCTGCGGCGGCGCGGGCTCATCCATCCCCATGAGCTGGTCAAGATGCTCGCTCCGGCGGAGCCGCAGCCCGGCATCCCCGCGGGCAAGTTCATCGAGCACGACCTCGGCGCCGAAGGCCGGCTCGTCCCGGTCCACCGTCCTCCCGGCGGCAACACGGCCAACCTCGTGGCCGGAGTGGTCCGCAGCTTCACCGATCGCTATCCCCAGGGGATGGCGCGGGTCGTCCTCCTGAGCGATCCCAGCCGCGGCATGGGCTCGCTCGCCGAGCCCGAATGCCGGATCGTCCTGGCCGCGCTCGATCTGGCCGAGCGCATGGGCGCGCCGCTGGAGTGGTTCGCCGTCTCGGCCGGGGCCAGGATCTCGCTGGAGAGCGGGACCGAGAACATGGACTGGATCGCCCGCGTGCTGCGGCGGCTGGTCGAATTCACCCAGGCGGGCGGCGAGGTCAACCTCGTGGTGCACGGCGTCAACGCCGGCGCCCAGCCCTACTGGAACGCCGAGGCGACCATGCTGATGCACACCCGGGGCATCCTGATCATGACCCCCGAGGGCGCCATGGTCCTCACCGGCAAACAGGCCCTGGACTACTCGGGCGGCGTCTCGGCCGAGGACAACCTGGGGATCGGCGGCTACGAGCGGATCATGGGGCCGAACGGGCAGGCGCAGTACTTCGCCTCCGACCTGGGCGAGGCCTGCCGTATCCTGCTGCGCTGGTACGAGCACACCTGGAAAGCCCCGGCCGAGCGCTTCCCGCGGCCCGCGCCCACCACCGACCCGCGCGACCGCGACGTATGCGGCTTCCCGCACGGCGGCGCTTTCCGCACCGTCGGCGAGGTCTTCTCCCCTGAGACCAACCCGGGGCGCAAAAAGCCGTTCGAGATCCGCTGCGTGATGGAGGCGGTGATCGATCAGGACCACGGATACCTGGAGCGCTGGTACGGCATGCGGGACGCCGAGATCGCCGTCGTCTGGGACGCCCATCTCGGCGGCTCGCCGGTCTGCCTCCTGGGCTTCGAGTCCAAGCCGCTCCCGCGGCTCGGTTACGTGCCGGGCTATGGCCCCGACGGCTGGACTGGCGGCACCCTCTTCCCGCAGTCGTCCAAGAAAGTGGCGCGGGCCATCAATGCGGCGAGCGGCAACCGGCCGCTGGTGGTGCTCGCCAACCTTTCGGGTTTCGACGGTTCGCCCGAATCCATGCGCCTCTGGCAGCTCGAATACGGAGCCGAGATCGGCCGCGCCGTGGTCAACTTCCGAGGACCGATCGTCTTCTGCGTCATCTCCCGCTACCACGGCGGCGCCTTCGTGGTCTTCTCCAACGCCCTACACGACAACATGGAAGTGGCGGCCCTCGAAGGGACCTACGCCTCGGTCATTGGAGGAGCGCCGGCCGCGGCCGTGGTCTTCGCCCGCGAAGTGGACCAGCGCACGAAAACGGACCCGAGGATCGTAGAGCTCGAGCAGGCAATCGCCGATCCCGAGAGGACCGACAAGGCGGGCCTGCGAGCCCGGCTGGAAGAGACACGGGCGGCGGTCCGCTCCGAAAAGCTGGGCGAAGTGGCCGAGGAGTTCGACCGCATCCACAGCGTCCAGCGCGCCCAGCAAATGGGCTCGATCCACCACATCCTGCCGCCGGAGCGCCTGCGACCTTACCTGATCGAGGCGGTGGAGAGGGGGATGGAGAGGGAGCGGGCTACAACGTGACGCCGGAATGGCGGTCTTCTTCTCGGCGGACGATACTGGACGCGCAAAGATGCGTTACGCTAGAGAGGTCTTGGCCGCCTCTTGGAAGGTGGCTGAGGATCTCAAGTCGCAAGGAGCTGTAGGGCCATGGCAAACCCGGCTGTAGATATCCGCCGTTGGACCCGGGAGGAGTACGAACAGCTCGCCGAGTCAGGGTTCTTCTCCCCTGACGAGAGGCTGGAGCT